>JACUUN010000064.1 GCA_014859265.1 Coriobacteriia bacterium | reverse complement strand
TCACCCCAGCTTGCGAAATTCGAGAAGAAGGTCCGCGCCGGGGCAAGGTTCTTCCAGACCCAGGCGGTCTACAACGCCGAGACGTTCAGGCAGTTCATGATGTACGCGCGCGACCTCGGCGCGAAGGTCCTCGCGGGTATCGTAGTGCTGCGCTCCGCGGGCATGGCGCGGTTCATGAACCGCAACATCCCCGGCATCGTCGTGCCGGACAGCATCATCGCCGAGCTCGAGGCCTCTGAGGACCCGATCCAGACCGGCATCGACATCGCCGCCCGCTTCATCGACGACGTCCGCGACTGCTGCGACGGCATCCACATCATGGCGGTGGGGGCCGAGCATCTCGTCCCGCGCGTGCTGGACGCGGCCGAGCTACGGAGTGTGGCGACGTGAGGATCGCGATCTCGGGAAAGGGCGGTGTGGGCAAGACCACGCTCGCCGCGGGACTCGCCCGCCTCTTCGCCGAAAACGGCCGCCGTGTGATCGCCATCGACGCCGACCCCGACGCCAACCTCGCCACCGCTCTGGGCGCTGACAGGCAGCTGGCCGAGTCGTGCACCCCGCTCGCGGAGATGGACGATCTGATCGAGGAGCGGACTGGCGCGCGACCGGGGAGCGGCGGCGTGTTCCGTCTGAATCCCGATGTCTCCGACGTCGTGGACCGGTGCGGTATCGACGTCGACGGGGTGACCGTGCTTCGCATGGGCACAGTGGAGCGGGGCGGCTCGGGGTGCATGTGCTCGGAGGGCACCTTCTTGAAGGCCTTCATGAGCCACCTGCTTCTCGAGCGCGACGAAGTCGCGATTCTCGACATGGAGGCGGGCATCGAACACCTCGGCCGGGGAACGGCCGAGAGTGTGGACACCTTCGTGGTGGTCGTTGAGCCGGCCGGCCGGAGCCTGCGGACCGCTGAGGCGGTGGCCCGCCTGGCCGCCGACATCGGGGTGCGCGACGTTGTCGCGGTCGCTAACAGGATCCGCGACGCAGAGGACGTCGTATACGTCAGGCGTGCGCTCGGCGACATCCCGTTGCTCGGCATGCTACCCGAAAGCGAGGCTGTCAGGCGCGCCGATTGCGATAGCGGCTCGCCGCGCGACCGGGATCCGGCATTCGACGAGGCACTGCGCGATGTGGCCGCAGCGCTCGAACTGAGAGCAAACAGCCCGAGCGAGGAGGACTGACATGCTAGTCATCGGAGAGAAGATCAATGTCATGAGCAAGACGGTCGGTGTGGCCATGAAGGAACGTGATTCCCGCCCGATCCAGGACATGGCGCTTCAGCAGATCGACGGCGGTGCTGACGTGCTCGACATCAACCTCGGACCAGCGACGAAGGGCGGGCCCGAGATGATGGGGTGGGTCGTACAGACCGTTCAGAAGGCGGTCCCCGGCGTGCGCCTGTGTCTCGACACCATGAACCCGGAGGCCATGCGCGCGGGACTGGCCGCCTGCGACAACCAGCCCATCATCAACTCCACGTCGGCCGAGCGGGCCCGCCTCGAGACCTACCTTCCGATGGCGAAGGAGTACGAGGCGGAGATCATCGGCCTGGCGATGACCGAGGCCGGCATCAGCCGCGATGCAGCCGAGCGCGTCATGGCCGCCTCGGAGATCGTGATGGCGATGATGGAGTTCGACGTTCCGCTCGACAGAGTGTACCTCGACCCGCTGCTGCTCCCGATCGGCGTCGCCCAGCAGCAGGCACCCGAAGCGCTCGAGGCCATAGCCATGTTCAAGCAACTCAATGACCCACCGCTCAAGACCGTCGTCGGCCTCTCGAACATCTACAATGCGTGCCCCGAACACGTGCGCTCACCGTTGGCGGCCGCATTCCTCCGCCTGCTCATCCCGGCTGGACTCGACGCGGCCATCATGGACCCCGACGATGAGCTCCAGATGTCGGTCGTCCGTTCGAAGCCGACGACCCCGGCCGACGACGAGGCGATTGAGAAATCCCTGTCCGTCCTGAAGAATGAGACCCTCTACTGTGATTCATACCTCGACTGATTCGGGATGCGAAAGCTGAGATGGACCGCTGCGCACATACCGGCACGCCTGCTGGCGACCACATCGACCTCGCGCCGCTGGACGAGGTGCTCGAGCGGCACGCCGATGATCCTGGCGCCCTGATCCAGGTGCTTCAGGAGACGCAGGCGATCTACGGCTATCTGCCGAAGAAGACGCTGCGCACGATCTCCCGGGCCCGCCGCGTCCCGTTCGCTCACGTCTACGGCGTGGCGACCTTCTACTCGCAGTTCCACCTCCGCCCACGCGGCGACAAGCTCATCCGCATCTGCCATGGCACCGCGTGCCACGTGCGCGGCGCTCCCGAGGTGACGCGCGCCGTGGTCGAGGAGCTCGGCGTGCGTGTCGGTGAGACGACCGAGGACCTCGCCTTCACCGTCGAGTCGGTGGCGTGCGTCGGCTGCTGCGGCCTTGCCCCGGTGATGGTCGTGGACTCACAGACGCACGGTCAGCTCGACGTCGTTCACACCCGAAGGATCGTCGCCGCCCTGCGCGAAGATTCCGTACAACCGAAGGATGAGTCCGAGTGAGTGGGCGTGCACGCGTCGAAGTCAGCGTCTCTGAGAGCCTCGTGGACATCCGCATCTGCACAGGCTCAGGATGCGTGATGAACGGGTCGCTCGAGGTGGCCGAACGCTTCGAGGAGGCCATCCTGGCGGCCCGCGCCGAGAAACGCGTGCGCGTCGTGCGGACCGGCTGTCACGGTCTGTGCGAACGCGGGCCCATCGTGGTGATCTCCCCACAGGACATCTTCTACCCGTCCGTGACCGAAGATATGACCGCCGCCATCGTCGAGCGCCTGGTCACGGATGGCTCCTACGTCGAAGAGTACCTGTTCCGGCCCTCAGAGGATGAGGAACCCTTCGTCCACTATGCGGAGGTCCCGTTCAACGCCGCCCAGCAGCGCATCGTCCTGCGCAACTGCGGGGTGGTCGACCCCGAGGACATCGACGACGCCCTTTCACACGGTGCCTACGAGGGTCTGCGCACGGTGCTTCTGGAGTCCTCACCAGACGCCGTCATCGATGAGATCACGCGCTCCGGGCTGCGAGGTCGCGGCGGTGCCGGCTTCCTCACGGGCCAGAAGTGGCGCTTCACGCGCAACGCGTCGGGCGACCCGAAGTACATGATCTGCAACGCCGACGAGGGCGACCCCGGCGCGTTCATGGATCGCAGCGTAATCGAGGGCGATCCGCACACAGTGCTGGAGGGCATGGCAATCGCCGCATACGCGATTGGTGCGCACATCGGCTACGTGTACGTCCGAGCGGAGTATCCCCTGGCCGTGCGACGACTGCGCAGGGCCATCGCGCAGGCTGAAGAGCACGGGTTCCTCGGCGAGGACATCCTCGGGTCGGGCTTCGCGTTCCGGGTGAACGTGAAGGAGGGCGCCGGTGCGTTTGTGTGCGGCGAGGAGACGGCACTGATCGCTTCGGTCGAAGGCAAGCGGGGGATGCCGCGCGTCAGGCCGCCCTTCCCGGCCACGTCCGGCCTCTGGGGGAAGCCGACGTGCATCAACAACGTGGAGACCCTGGCCAACGTCGGGTGGATCGTGAGCAACGGCGCGGAGGTCTACTCGAACATCGGCAACGGGACGAGCAAGGGGACCAAGGTCTTCGCGCTCACCGGCAAGGTGCGCTACAGCGGTCTCGTCGAGGTACCGATGGGCATGACCATCCGCGACCTGGTGTTCGGCATCGGCGGTGGCTGCGCGCAAGACCGCGACTGCAAGGCAGTGCAGATAGGGGGCCCCTCGGGAGGGTGCGTACCGACGGACCTCATGGACACGCCGATCGAGTACGAGTCGCTCGCCGAGATCGGGGCGATCATCGGCTCGGGCGGCATGGTCGTGGTGGACGATCGGACGTGCATGGTCGACCTCACCCGCTACTTCCTCTCCTTTACCCAGGACGAATCGTGCGGGAAGTGTGTGCCATGCCGCATCGGCACGAAGCGCATGCTCGAGATCGTCTCGCGCATCACCGACGGTCAGGGCGAAGAGGGAGACATCGAGATCCTCGAGCGCCTTGCGCACGACGTGAAACGTGCATCGCTGTGCGGGCTCGGCCAAACAGCCCCGAACCCTGTGCTCACGATGATCCGGTACTTCCGCGACGAGTACGAGGAGCACATCCGCGACAGGCACTGTCGGGCCGGACACTGCATCGAGCTGTCGCGCTACGTGATCGACGCCGATGCGTGTAAGGGTTGTGGAGTGTGCGCGAAACACTGTCCGGCCGACGCTATCCTCGGCGAGGTCAAAAGCGTGCACACGATCAGCCAGGAGTTCTGCATCAAGTGCGGTGTGTGCGCCGAACGCTGTCCGTTCGACGCCGTCAGCCGCGTCTAGGAGGTGTCGCCTGGCGCGGAACACGCCAGGCGACCAGTGAGAAAGAAGGGACCGCTCTATGAAGGTCAGCGACATCATGACCGCGAGGGTCGTGTCGGTACAGAAGGACGCGAGCGTGTACGAAGCCGCGAGGAAGATGCGCGACGAGAAGGTCGGCTCGGTGCTGGTTCTAGACGGAGAGGTCCTTGCGGGCATATTGAGCGACCGCCAGATCACCCACACGGTGGTCGCCGCGGGGCTCGACCCGGCCACGACCCGGGTCTCCGAGGTGATGCACGAGGACTTCGTCCCTTTGGAGCCCGACATGGACCTGCTCGTCGCGATGAGGCTGCAACGCGAACTCGCCATGAGGCGCCTGCCGGTCGTGAAGGACGGCAAACCGGTCGGGATGGTCTCGGTGTCGGACATCGCCGTGTTCGTCAAGGAGGGTATCGACTGCATCTTGTGCGAGGGCGAGGTCCGTGTTCGCCGCAGAGGCGAAGTGTGATCGGCAGCGCGACGACTGGAAGGTACTAGGCGGGAGTGGAGCGACGTGCGATCAGTACCTGACTCGGACAGAATCACACTCACGATCGACAGGCGTCGGGTCGAGGGGCGCAGCGGCCAGACGGTCCTCGACGTCTGCCGCGAGGCCGACATCCGTGTGCCCACGCTCTGCCACGACCCACGGCTCGAGCCGTCCGGCGCGTGTCGTCTGTGTCTTGTCCAGATCGAGGGGATGCGCGGCTTCCCGCCGTCCTGCTCTACGCTCGCGACCGACGGCATGGTCGTCACCACCGTCAGCGAGGACCTCACCGAACTCAGGCGCTCGGTGGTGGAGCTGCTGCTCTCGGACCACGAGTTGAGCTGCCTCACGTGCGATTCGGCCGGCGCGTGCGCACTCCAGAACATCGCCTACGAACTCGGCATCACGTGGTCCCCATTCGACGGGGAACGGCACCGCACGTGGGAGGCCGCTGATGGCGCCCTGATCGAGCGCGACTACGCGAAGTGCATCGCGTGCGGCCGCTGTGTGCGCATCTGCCAGGAGGTCCAGGGCTGCAACGTGTACGGCTTCACCGACCGCGGCTTCGAGTTCCTGCCGAACACTCCTTACGGGTCCGCACTGGCCGACGCTGGGTGCGAGTTCTGCGGCCAGTGTGTCTCCACGTGCCCGGTCGGCGCGCTCACGGACAAGCTCAGCCGCTTCAAAGGGCGGCTTTGGGAGGTCCAGCGCGTCGAGACCACCTGCGGCTACTGCGGCGTAGGGTGCACCGTCGAGTACCGTGTGAAGGACGGTCGCATCGTGGGTGCCGCCGCGCCCCTGGAGAGGGGTGTCAATCGCGGCAACCTCTGTGCAAAGGGCCGGTACGGTTGGGGCTTCACCCACCACCCGGACCGGCTGACAGCCCCCCTCGTCCGCAAGGACGGAGAGCTCGTCGAGACGTCGTGGCACGACGCGATCGCCGTGGTTGCCGCGAACCTCGCGCGTATCCGCGATGAGCACGGCCCGGACACCGTCGCCGGGCTCTCCAGCGCCAAGTGCACGAACGAGGAGAACTACCTGTTCCAAAAACTTCTGCGCGCCGCGATCGGAACCCACAACGTCGACCATTGCGCTCGCCTTTGACACAGCTCGACGGTGACCGGTCTGGTCGCCTCATTCGGCAGCGGAGCGATGACGAACTCGATTGCCGACATCGGTCTTGCCGATGTTATCCTCGTCGTCGGCTCCAACACCACGGAGGCCCACCCGATCGTGGGCATCGAACTCAAGCAGGCCGCCCGCCGCGGCGCGCGGGTGATCGTGGTCGATCCTCGACGGATAAGGCTCGTGGACCATGCGGAGACGTGGTTGCGCGTCGCACCGGGAACGAACGTCGCACTCGTCAACGCCATGATGCGCGTGATCCTGGACGAGGGCCTCGCTGACGAGGCATTCATCACCGAGCGTACGGAGGGGTTCGAGGAGCTAGCGTCGCACCTGCGATCAATCGACCTCGAGGAGGCGTCGCTGACCACAGGTGTGCCCGTGGACACCATCCGGGAGGCGGCCATCGCTTACGCGTCGGCAGAACGCGCCTCGATCGTATACAGCATGGGGGTGACGCAACACGCGTCCGGCACCGGCCAGGTGCGCGCGATGGCGAACCTCGCGATGCTCACCGGCAACGTCGGACGGCCGGGGACGGGCGTGAACCCACTGCGCGGCCAGAACAACGTGCAGGGCGCCTGCGACCTCGCGTGCCTCCCGAACTGCCTGCCCGGCTACCAAAGTGTGACCGACCGCGGCGCGCTCGACCGCTTCTGCGACTACTGGGAGACCGGCGCGTACCTTTCCGAGGAGCCCGGGCTCACCGTCGTCGAGATGATGGACGCTGCAGCCACCGGTAAGGTCAAGGCGATGTACATCATGGGCGAGAACCCGGTGATCTCCGACCCGGACCAAGCTCACGTGCGAGCCGCGATGGATGCGCTCGACTTCCTCGTGGTCCAGGACATCTTCCCCACCGAGACCACCGCTTACGCCGATGTCGTGCTACCCGCCGCTTCCTACCTGGAGAAGGAGGGTACCTTCACGAACACGGAACGCCGCGTCCAGCGCGTGCGACGCGTCGTGGAGCCACCTGGTGAGGCGCTCACCGACCTCGAGATCCTCGGCAGGTTGGCTGAGGCGCTCGGCCAGAGGTGGAAGTACACCGGACCGAGCGACGTCATGACGGAGATAGCGGCGGTCACGCCACAGTACGCGGGCATCACGTACGAGCGGCTCGAACGCGAGGACGGGCTCCAGTGGCCGTGCCCGGACGAGTCGCACCCCGGCACCCCCGTGCTGCACACGGAAGGATTCCCGCGCGGGAAGGGCGTGTTCGCCGTCGTGGAGCACATCCCGCCCCCCGAGCTGCCCGACGGCGAGTACCCCTTCGTCATGACGACCGGCCGACAGTTGTGGAACTTCCACAGCGAGACGATGACCGGCCGATCGGCCGGTCTCGCCGACCTCAACCCGCAAAACCGCGTCGAGATCGGTCCGAAGGACGCAGAGCGTCTCGGTGCCTGCCAGGGCGACCTGCTCGAAGTCTCCAGCCGAAGAGGCACGATCCGCGCGGCCGCGCATATCGTCGACGACATCGCACCCGGCGTGGTGTTCGTGCCGTTCCACTTCGCCGACTCCCCCGCCAATGCGCTCACGAGCGGAGCGCACCTGGATCCGTTCTCGAAGATCCCCGGGCTCAAGGTCACCGCGGTGAACGTGCGTCGCGTCGCGGAAGCGTAGCACCTGGGTCTCAGAGCGTCATCTACGAGGACTCGTCGTCCTTCGGCCGTTCCTCGATGGCGCCTGAAGCGAGCAGCTCCTCATAACGCTTCGTTCCAAGACACTCCTTGGCGGCATCACACCACGACGCGCATGCGAGAGCACTGGCACGGGACACGCGGGCTCCGCACACGGGGCAGCGGCGGCGCTGCTCGTCGGAGAACAGCTCGACCATCGCCCCACACTTCGCGCATGGGACTTCGTGCGCAGTGATATAGCGGAGATCCGATCCTGGGCAACGATCCATAGTGGGTCCATCCGGCGTGTCTAGCATTCGGTGCGCACCACAGTGCCTGCGCTCTTAGCAAATCATATACCCAGGCATGTCTCAGCGATGGTACGGCTCGTTGCGCAGAATGCGGAACGAGCGGTACACCTGCTCGAGTAACACGATGCGGGCGAGCTGGTGCGGCAGGGTCATCGGACCGAGGCTGAGCCGGGTGTCTGCGCGCGCGAGGGCCTCGTGTGAGAGCCCGGCGGCCCCGCCGACGACGAACGCCACGTGACTGCGACCCTCCACCATGTGGGCGGCTATCTCGTCGGCCAGCTCCTCGGAGGAGAGCCGACGCCCCCTGATCTCGAGCGCGATCACGTGCGCGCCCTCGGGGAGCGCTCGCAACACGTCGGTGCCCTCCTCGGCGAGCGCGCGTGCCTCGTCGCGAGTGACGTCGCGGTCGAGTACCTCGATCACGTCGACCGAGGCGTAGGGCCGCAACCGCTTGAGGTATTCAGCAGCCGCATCACGCCAATGCGCCTCCTTCAGGCGCCCGACGGCGACGAGAGTGATCCTCATCAGCGGTCCACGTCCGAGCCGAGGGTGACGCTGAGGTCGCGCTCGGTATCCGCTCGTATCACCGTGATCTCGAGCGTGTCGCCAACGTTAGCGGAGCGCACGACAGCGACCAGGTCTTCCGCCCGGGCGATGTCCTGGCCACCCGCCGTGACGATGATGTCGCCGCGCCGCAGACCGCCTACGTCAGCAGGAGATCCCGGCTCGACGAATTGCACGAGTGCCCCCGCCCGCACTGGCAGGTCGAACTGGACCGAGAGGTTCTCGTCGATGGTCACGGACTGGACACCCATGTACGGGTGGATCGCAGTCCCGGTCTCTATGAGCTGGTCGGTCACGGTGCGCGCGAAGTCTACCGGAATCGCGAACCCGATGCCTGCGGACTGGGGTGTGCCGACGGCACTCGCGGGCGACTGGATGAGCGTGTTGATGCCGATGAGCTTGCCCTCGGCGTCAACCAAGGCGCCGCCGGAGTTCCCGGGATTGATTGCCGCGTCGGTCTGGATGAGGTTCGTGTAGCGCGCGATGCCGAGACCCTCGCCGTCGGGGGTGCGCTGGAGCGCCGATATGATGCCGGCGGTCACTGTCTTCTCCAGACCAAAGGGGCTACCCACTGCCACCACGAACTGCCCCACCTGCAGGCCGGCCGAAGAACCGAACTCGATGACCGGATAGTCGTTACCCGGGATCTTGAGAAGCGCGAGGTCGGTCAAGGGGTCCTCGCCCCGAATCTCGGCCTCCACATCCTGCACGCCGACGGTGACCACCACACCGTCGGCACCTTCGATCACGTGGTAGTTCGTGAGGATGTAGCCGTCCTCACGGACGATGACGCCGCTCCCGTTACCGACCTCCCGGAGCTCGACGGCGCCCGTGAAGACGTTCCTGAACTGCTGCTGTACCGAGACGTTGACCACAGATGGCGTAACCTTCGATGCGACCGCCACCGCGACATTGACGTCGCCCCCCACGGTGATCTGGACCTCGCTGGGGCGTGTGGAAGCCGGGTCCTCTGAGCGATCAA
>JACUUN010000208.1 GCA_014859265.1 Coriobacteriia bacterium | reverse complement strand
CCGCTCGATCCGCTGGTTCGGTCAGTCCGCCCGAACCTCATCCGCCCGAATCAGCTGACTGCCGTGCCGCACCGAGAGCACCTCCACGTCTGAGCCCACGCGATAGTACACCCGGTACGCCCCGTAGATGAGCTCGCGGATCTCGCGCACCCCGAGCTCCGGGACTACGCGTCCGCTCTCAGGGAACCTCGCGAGCCGCTCGACGGCATCGAAGAGCTCGACGGTCCAGCGGACAGCGGCGTCGGGATCGTCTGCGGCGATGTAGAGCGCGATCTCCTCGACGCGCTCAAGCGCCGGATCGGTCCAGATCACCTGCACGCGTCAATCCGATCCAGGATGCGGGAGCGCGCCTCCTCATGCGAGATGCCCTCACCGGCGGCGAGCTGAGCTTCCGCGCGTGCGATGTCTTCTAGCAGCGCTAGCCTCTCGCGCATCGCCTCGAACTCGCGGATATCGAGCACGACGGCGACGCCGCGGCCGCGCTGGGTGAGCACGAGTGGACGACCGGTCTCGTTGACCTGCCTGACGAACGATGCGACGCCGGCACGGAACTCCGAGAGCGGGCGAATATCCTCATCGAGCTTGAGCGGCTGCATGGCGGCCTCCTAGTACGCTTGCCTGTACAGTCCACAGTACAAGCAGAACCTACCCGATGCAAGCCGCGAACGAACGCCGAGGATCTGACCGAACGTCTCGGCGGATAAGCTGCGGCGCAGCCCCCCTCAGGTCGATTCTACCTGCTGGCCGTCAGCTTGATCCGCTTGTTCAGGCTGATCAGGTATCGCATTCGTCAGGCTCAACGTCGCGCACCTTGCCCATCGCATGCTCGAACTTGGCACGCTCGCCGCGGGCGGCACGCTCCTCGAGATACTCGACGGTCATGAGGGCCGACATCTTCTCAGCCAGCGCGGTGGTGATGAGCTGGTTGATCGAGACGTCCTCAGCTTTGGCCAGCTCACGGACCTTTCGGTGCAGAGACTCGGGAAGACGCAGACTGATGGTGCTCATGACGACCCTCCAATCTCTCGCAAGTACTGCCCGGGCGTGAGGACGTGGAGCCCGAAGCGCTCGGATCCGACGAAGTCCCTCACGTTGTGCGTCACGATCACGTCACAATCCGCCTCCACGGCCACTTCGAGCACGTGGTCGTCTCTCGGGTCTTTGAGAAACGGCCGCCATAAGAAGTGGATTTCCTGGAGGTGGGCCACGCTACACATGTAGTCGATGACGTCGTCGACGTCCCGCGCGGACAACCCCGTCTCCGCACTCATCCGCTTGGCCGCATCCTCGTACTCGACGACCAATGGAACCGAAAGCGCGATCTCGAAGTCCGCCTGCCCGAGGAGCATCAACAGGCGATGCGAAGCCCCGCGAGACGACCGCAACGCCGAGCACAGGACACACGTGTCGATGACGATTCGACTGCCCATAGCGGTATCGTATGCGATACCACGTCATGAGTCAACGACGCTCTGGTGATTCAGTCGAACTGGTTTGGGCGTAACCTGCAACGCCCACAGTGGCTCGGACCCGAGGATACCTTACGCGGCGTTGTCAGGTGTTGCTCCTATGTCAACCCTACACCGCGACGCAGACCGGGTCAGGTGTGAAATC
>JACUUN010000063.1 GCA_014859265.1 Coriobacteriia bacterium | reverse complement strand
TTGGCGGTCGCGCCATTCGCGATCTTCGTCGGAATCTTCAATCCGCTCCTCGACCGGGAGATCATCGTCAGGATCGGCGGGCTGGGCATCTCGGGAGGCTGGATCTCGTATGCGTCGATACTCGTGCGGTTCTTCCTCACCACCATCGCTGCCCTCGTGCTCATCGCCACGACGAGTTTCTCCGGGGTGTGTTTGGCGTTGCGGCGGATGGGGATGCCGGACGTGCTCGTGACTCAGCTTCTCCTGCTCTACCGTTACATCTTTGTGCTCGGAGGCGAGACGATGCGCATGGCCCGGGCACGCGCGCTGCGCTCCTTTGACGGACGCGGTATGCGCCTCGGCGTGTACGCGCAGATCCTCGGCCACCTGCTCCTCAGGACTTACGCCCGGGCTCAGCGGATACATCAGGCGATGCTCGCCCGGGCGTTCGACGGTGAGGTGCGGATTCTCGGAACGCTGCGCTTTACCGCGCGGGACGCGCTTTTCGTCGCCGGGTGGTCGGCGGCGTTCATCGTGTTCCGGATGGTGAACGTCCCGCTTGCTCTGGGCCGTCTCGTCACGGGGGTGATCGTATGAGCCACCACAGCATCGACGTCGACGGCGTGCACTACCGGTATCCTGACGGCACCGCGGCACTCGAAGGGGTGTCCTTCTCCGTCGGACACGGTGAGTCGATCGCGCTGGTGGGCGCGAACGGAGCGGGCAAGTCGACGCTACTCATGCATCTCATGGGGTTCCTTGTGCCGACGCAGGGAAGCGTCCGCGTGGGTGAGGTCCCTGTCACGAAGTCGACCTTGCGCGACATCCGCCGGACGGTCGGTATGGTATTCCAGGACCCCGACGATCAGCTCTTCATGCCGAGCGTGGCCGAGGATGTAGGCTTCGGCCCGATGAACCTCGGGCTACCCGCCGAGGAGGTCCTGGCACGGGTCGACGATGCGCTGTCCCGGGTGGGGGCGCTTCACCTCAAGGAGCGTCAACCGTACCGTCTCTCGGCAGGGGAAAAGCGAGCGGCTGCCATCGCAACCGTTCTTGCGATGTGCCCGAGCGCTCTCGTAATGGATGAGCCGTCCTCCAACCTCGACCCCCGCGCTCGCCGTAGGCTCATCGACTTGCTCGCGACGTTCGACCACACGAAGATCATCGCCACCCACGACCTCGATCTCGCGCTCGAGCTGTGCGAGCGCACCATCGTCATGAGCGCTGGCACCATCACCGCCGACGGACCCACCATCGAGGTGTTCGCCGACGACGGACTGCTAGACCGCAGCGGACTGGAGCGGCCGCTCGGCATGCAGGGTTGCCCCGTGTGTTCGGAGCGGGGGGTCATTCAGGACTAGACGCGCTCGACGCTGGCCTGGTTCCCCGGGCCGTTGCCGATGATGTCGGTGGAGGACTGCAGCTTCGCTCTGGCCTCGCCGAGCAGGACGGTCGCCTGCGCGACGAGCGCGCTACCGTCAGCCTCCTCGGCGCGGTCCGCGAGGTGGTGGATCTGCTCCAGCCACTGCTGCGCCAGAGCAAGCGAGTCGTCGACCTGGGCGATCATCAGTTTGAGCTGTCCGGTATGGACTCCGGTGTCACAGATGGCGATCTACCTCTCTTCCTGTGGCGGCACGCGGCATGCCCGACAGAGGCCACCTGGATTGCGTGGTGGTGGCCCGGATGGACGCGAGAGAATCAGCCGATCCAGGGTGCGAGCTCTTCGACCAGCCGCTTCTTGGGCATCGCGCCGACGAGCTTCTTCGCTACCTCGCCCCCGCTGAAGATCAACAGTGTCGGGATTGAGAGGATCTCGTGCTTCTGCGCGGTCGCGGGGTTCTCGTCCACGTTGAGCTTGCCGACCACGATCTTGTCCCCGTACTCGTCGGCCAGTTCCTTAAGGACAGGCTCCATCATGCGACATGGCCCGCACCACGGCGCCCAGAAATCGAGGACGACCGGCTTCTCAGACTTCACCACGTCGCTCTCGAATCCGGCATCAGTGACCTGGATCAACGCATCGCTCATCCTTCGTCTCCTTCCATGGTGCGCCTAGATGGCGCAGACCTTCTCATCGATGAAGCGCAGTGCCTCGAACGCCGCCGAGGCGCCCTTGGCGGCCGCGGTGATGACCTGCTTGAGGTCAGAGTCGGTGATATCTCCAGCCGCGTAAAGCCCCGGCCACGACGTACGACCGTCGTGGTCTATCTTGATGTACCCTTTATCGTCCAGCTCGACAAGGTCGAGCCCGACCTCGTTGACCGGATCGACGCCCACGAAGATGAAGACTCCGTCGACGGGAAGCAGGAGGTCCTCGGCACCGGCGGTCGAGTGGAGGACCGCACCGGTCACCTTCGAGCCGTCGCCTTCGATCGCCGAGACGACCCGGCTCCACTGCATCTCGATCTTCTCGTTCTCGAAACAGCGCTCCTGTATGCACTTCGTGGCGCGCAGCTCGTCACGGCGGTGGATGATGTGTACGCGGCTTGCGAATTTCGTAAGGAAGAGCGCCTCCTCGACCGCTGCGTCTCCGCCGCCGACGACAGCAACGGTCTTGTCCTTGTAGAGTGCTCCGTCACATGTCGCGCACCACGAAACGCCGCGGCCCGTGTACTCGGCCTCACCGGGCACGCCGAGCTTCTTGGGCACCGCGCCGGTCGCGATGATGACGGCACGCGCGAGGTACTCGTCTGCGTCCTCGGTCGTCACGATGAAGTCGAGGTTCTCGGGGCGGATCGAGGTCACGTTGGTGAACGGCTTGATCTCGGCACCGAACTCCTCGGCCTGGGCGAGCATGAGGTCTCCGAGCTCCTGCCCGGACAGGCCCTTCGGGAAGCCCGGGTAGTTCTCGATCCAGTCGGTCGTGACGACTTGCCCGCCGGGGATGCCGCGCTCGAACACGACGGTGCTTGCACGGGCACGCGCGGCGTAGAGGGCAGCGGTGAGGCCTGCAGGGCCGGCGCCGATGATGGCGATGTCGACGGTCTGCATGCTAGAAGGTCCCTCCCTCAGGAAGCGGTTGGCCGGCGGCAGCCGCCTCCTGGCGGACCTGTTCGAGTGCGGCCGTGGCCTCACGGTTGATGCTCTGGGCCTGCTCATCACCGTCGCGGGTGAGCTCGATCACCTTGCTGAACTGGGTCGCTGCAGCCGGGAAGTCTTGACGGCCGCGCCAGTAGAAGACTCCGAGGTTGAAGGTCGCTTGCACGTGGGCGGGCTCCTGCTCGAGGATGCGCGTCGCCTCCTGGATAGCTCGGTCGGTCTGACCGCCGTAGAAGTACGAAGCGGCAAGGTCGGCACGCACATCCGCGGCTTCGGGGCGCAGTTCGAGGTAGCGTTCATAGTGCCTGATGGCAAGCGACGAGTACCGGATGTCCCCCGTGCTGAGGCGCAGCTCATAGTAGAGGTTGGCGAGCGAGAGCCGCGTGTCCAGGCTCGTCTCGTCGCGCTCGAGGATCGTCAGGTAGTCGAGGATTCGCTGCTGGGCGGTCGGAAGCTGGTCGCGGAACTCGACAGGCACGGCCGAGGGCGTTCCCTCACGGGCACCCGGCCCCCAGATCGTGATGACGATGATGGCGGCGAACACGGCAAGTGAGGTGGCGAGGATGCCGAGGGGCACCCGGTAACGCTGGAATGGCCTGATGATGTAGCGCTTGGCGAAACCGCCGTCTGGGCCGTCAGCGTAGCGCTCGACCTCGAGCCCGTACGTCTGGGCTTTGAGCAGCATGTTGAGGTCGTTGGTCACCATGGTCAGGCCGTCTGCGCACCCGCCCGACTGGCACATCTGAAAGGCGACGGCGAGGATGCGGTCGTCCGCGTTGCGGGTGGCCAGACCATCGGGCATGGCCAAGTCAGTATCGAGCGGGACGACCCGCAGCTGGCCGCCGTCAGGCAGGTCGACTCCATCGATGAGGCTTCCCTGCTCGGAGAGCTCGAAGAGTATTCGGGAAACCTCGCGCCCCCTGAATCGCAGGTCGGGATCGACGCGCGAGGTCTTGAGCTTGTCCAGTTCGCCGAGAACAGTCTCGGGTATCACCACTTCGGCGTCGGGGAATGCGAGCAGTGCCTGCGGATCTGCAAGGAGCACGTTGGTATCGAGCACGATGGTCTTCATAAGCGGGTGGGTCTCCGGTTCTCTATCGGATTGGCGCGGTGGCGCGGTAATCGAGCACGGGAAGCTGTTCGGAGGGGCGGCCTTCGACGAATGCCGTCACCGGCGCGTAGATCCAGGTGTCCTCGACCTCGACCTTGGCCCAGACCTCGACGCGCGTGCCGTCCTGGTCATAGAGGTACACCGTCACACCGCGCTCAGAGGCCGTGTCGGCCGCAGCTCTTGCGGCTGCGTCGCGTCCTGTCGTGGCGAGACCCGCGGCCACGTCGGCCGCATCCCGAGACGCCTCGACAATCGCCTGCCGGGCACTCACGTATGCGCCGAGGTCGTGGACGAACGTGACGGCGACGGCCACGATCAGCGCGATGACGACGACCTTCTTCATGACCCTCTGTCCTCTCGGGGCGCTCGCTCTTCCTCTTCCGGCATCTTATCAGCATCGGCGGTACGGACGCGCCTCCTGATATAGAGGAGCAGAGCGAGAAGTAAGACGGTCACGCCGCCGACGATCGCAAGGCGGTCGAGATAGGAGGCCCGCACCACGCTGCTGCCCGACGCAAGCATGACGTCACCCGCCCACAATTCGACCACGAGGGCGCCGGCCAGAGCCGACTGCAGGTCGACGCCGACGGCGTGGAAGTTCTCCTGCGGCCTGAGCGTGATGATGACCTCCTCGCTACCGGCGATCTGCAGGCCGTTCGCGCGGACTTTGAGAACCACTTCGAGGTCCTTGTCTGATCCATTGACGATGCTGATCGGCACCTCACCGCGGGGGCTGGCAAGGGTGACGTCCTTAGCAGTCACGGCGATCTGGTCGAGGAAACTGCGGGAGAGGCGCTCGGCGGACGAGGCGAACGCACGTCCGCGGTCGGCCATGCTCCACCGCCTATCCGGCCCCGCCCACCGCGCGCTCTGAGCGATGAGTGATGCTTCGGTGGCCATCCGCGCGTCCGGGTCGCCGGCCCCGGCTGCATGCTCGAGTGCTGCGGCGTAGCGTCGTGCCTCGGCCACCTCGCTCCAGTAACCGGCTGGAGCCGTAGGCGTCTCCTCGAGCGTGGAGGGGGCCGCAAGTGTGTCGATCGTAGACTTCTCGGCGGCTTCCGACGCCGTCACCAGGTCGGCCCATGCCGCTTTTTCGAGGAGCGCGGCGAGTTCGATCACGGATGCGACCGAATTCGATGGACCGGGGCCGAGGTCTGTCAGGGTGACGATAGGCATGGCCGCATCTTCGGACACGGCACGCCGGAACGCGAGCAGCGCTCCGGCGGAGGTCGCGCCCTGTTCGAGGGCGTCGCAGATCTCGCGGTCGAGTACTAGTGCACGTACCGACGAGCCCTCGATGGAGTAACTACCGCCAGACACGTCCTCCACGTCGGCGTCAGGTGTCTCCGGCGCCAGGAGAGCGAACCGGATCTTCCGCTCCTCGAGCACGCCGAAGGCGGGTGCGGGAAGGACGTCAGCTGCTACTGCCGTACCTGCCGAGGGGGAGGTCTCCAGCGTTGCGAGGTACGTCGACAGCCCGTGAGAGTAGTGCGCGATGAGGTCGCCGAGGCGGTCACTAGCGGCAAGCGCTGCGATGTCGGGGTCTGCGTACGGTACGTCGAGCAGCTCGAGACGGCCGGTTGCGACCGCTTCACGCAGTGCAGCGAGAGCCGAAGCATACCTGACGGGACCGGGCTCCCCGGCTGGCACGTCGACGAGTCCCTCTTCAGCTTCGGAGAGAAGGTAACCCTGCGATATGCGAGCCCATTCGTCGAGCGTCACGGGTGCGATTGCAAGCGTCAGGCGCAGTGCCCGGTCCTCGAGAACGGTCCGTGCGAGTGTTTCGGCCTGTTCGAGTGCAATCGTCGAGCGCGCGGGGTCATTGACGAAATGGCCCTGTGCGTCGAAGCGCGGGATCGAGGAGATCCGAACCGCAAGGGCGACCGGTGTGACGGCCGGTTCGGGGGCGTGCACCAGAAGGTATCCAGTAGCGGTCTTTTCGCGGACTTCGTCGGTCTGCGATCGAACCCTGATCTCGTACGGGTAGGCATCGGGCCGAAGCTCCAGGTCGGTGAGCTCTCGCGAGAACTCGACGTCCACTGTGCCGGTCTCGACCTCGGTCCGAATCTCGGTGCGCTGGAACAGAAGGCGTCCGCTCGGACGCCGGATCTGCAGGCGGACCTCGAGATACGACATCGGCTCGGGGACCGCGACATTCACACCGATCCGGAATGAAGCATCGGATGCGACCGACAGCGGTCCGGTGTCGACCGTGATGCCGTTGGGTTGTGTACTGAGGGGTTCCGGCACAGAAGGGGAGGCCGCAGACACCCAGGCGGATGGCATGGCGATACTGGTAAGCAGGCAGGCGGCGAGGATGATGGTGAGGGCCCGGCGGCCGGTGGGCCACCCCACCCGGTGATCGGTGGGTTTCAACTACGCTCCATCGGTCCGGTCTCGGCACCTACCTGCGAAGGGGAGGTAGGTGTGTCGTGTATCGTGCAGAAGATTGGGGCAGAATGATTATCGCACGACGACGAGGAAAGGAACCACGCCGCAATGTCTCAGCAAAGCGACGTCCGTGCCATACCAGATGTGCTCCCTCTGATTCCACTCAGAGACCTCATTCTCTTCCCGAACCTGGTCGTACCCCTGTTCGTGGGCCGCGATCGATCGATCAATGCACTCGAAGAGTCCATGCGGCAGGGGCACCTCGTAGCGCTCGTCACTCAGAGGGAGGCCGAAACCCAAGACCCTGGTCCCGACGACGTCTATGAGATCGGATGCATCGCTTCGATCATGCAGGAACTCAAGCTTCCCGATGGCACGGCGAAGGCACTCGTCGAAGGCCAACAGCGCATGCGCATCGTGGAGTTCGTGCAGACCGACCCGTACTATCTCGTACGCATCGAGCCTATCGAGGAATCTGAAGAGGTCGACATCGAGACCGAGGCCCTCATGCGTGCCCTCGTCCACGACTTCGGGCGGGCCTCCGAACTAGGCAAGCCGATTCCGCAGGAGGTACAGATGGCGGCCGCCTCAATCGAGGAACCCGGGCGTCTGGCCGACTTCGTCGCGTTCCATCTCAACCTCAAGGTCGACGAGAAGCAGGAGATCCTCGAGGCGCTCGAGCCGTTCGCGCGACTCGAGCGTGCAAGCACCTTCCTGCGCAAGGAGATCGAACTGCTCGAACTCGGCTCGAAGATCCAAAACCGCGTCAAGGATCAGATGACCAAGACGCAGCGGGAATACTTCCTGCGCGAGCAGCTCAAAGCGATCCAGCAGGAACTCGGACATCTCGACGAGGTCCAGGCCGAGATCGACGAGTACAAGGAGAAGATCGCCGAGGCGCGTATGCCCGAGCCGGTCGAGGAGAAAGCCCTCAAGGAACTCGGACGACTCGAGAAGATGCCGCCGGCCGCCGCCGAGACGAGCGTCATACGCACCTACCTGGACTGGCTCATCGGCCTGCCCTGGAACGCCGAGTCCGAGGAGAAGCTGGACCTCGTCGAAGCGCAGCAGATCCTCGACGAGGACCACTACGGCCTTGAGAAGGTCAAGGAACGCGTGCTCGAGTACCTGGCGGTCCACAAGCTGACCGATCACATGCGAGGGCCTATCCTCTGTTTTGTCGGGCCGCCCGGCGTGGGCAAGACCTCGATCGGGAGATCGATCGCTCGCTCGCTCGGCAGGGAGTTCATCCGCATGTCGCTCGGCGGGGTACGCGATGAGGCCGAGATCCGCGGTCATCGTCGCACATACGTCGGCGCGCTGCCCGGCCGCATCATCCAGTCGATCAGCCAGGCGGGGAAGAACAACCCAGTGTTCATGATGGACGAGGTCGACAAGGTCGGCATGGACTTCCGTGGCGACCCGACCTCGGCACTGCTCGAGGTGCTCGACCCAGAGCAGAACTTCGCGTTCCAGGACCACTATCTTGAGGCGCCCTTTGACCTGTCCAACGTGATGTTCATCACGACGGCGAACCTTCTCGACCCGATTCCGCCAGCGCTGCACGACCGCATGGAGGTCATCCACTTTCCCGGGTACACCGAGGACGAAAAGGTCCACATCGCCGAGCAATACCTCATCCCGAAGCAGCTCAGGGAGCATGGACTCACCAAGGGCAAACTCGAGTTCACGGAAGCCGCGCTCAAGGAGATGGTGCGCCGCTACACACGCGAGGCTGGGGTGCGCAACCTCGAGCGGACCATCGCGATGGTCTGTCGCCAGGTAGCACGCAAGGTGGTCGAGGGCAAGAAGACGAAGACCCGCGTCACCGAGCGCACGCTCCACAAGTACCTCGGGCCGCCCAAGTTCTCCTTCGGTCTGGCCGAGGAGCGTGATGAGGTCGGCGCTGCGACGGGCCTCGTGTGGACCGAGGTCGGCGGCGATGTCATCACCATCGAGGCTACGAAGATGCCGGGGAAAGGCGGGCTTACGCTCACCGGGCACCTCGGCGACGTGATGAAGGAGTCGGCACAGGCTGCGGTCTCCTACATCCGTACCCGCACCACCGAACTTGAACTGGAACCGGATTTCGCGGAGAAGTACGACATGCACATTCACGTGCCTGCCGCTGCCATACCGAAGGACGGACCTTCAGCGGGTATCACCATGGCGACAGCTCTGGCATCGGTGCTGACGGGCTGCCCGGTCCGTCGAGATATCGCCATGACCGGAGAGATCACGCTGCGTGGACGCGTGTTACCGATCGGTGGGCTCAAGGAGAAGCTGCTCGCAGCGCACCGGGCGGGGCTTTCGACCGTGCTCGTCCCGAAGGAGAACGTGCGAGACCTCGAGCTTATGCCCGAGCACGTCCGCGAGGAGCTGCGCATCATTCCGGTCTCGACGATGGATGAGGTCCTCACCAACGCGCTCGTGAAGTCGTGTCGGCCGACGATCAAGAGACGCCCGAAGTAGGCCGCCCGAGGCGCCTCACAAGCACCGGAATCGCCCATAACTCATACCGATGGATGATGCGGGTTCATACCGTAGTCATGTGCCTGAGCGGGTATAGTGAATGCAGGTAGCCGGGTAGGATGCTGCTTGACAAAACCACACGTGGGCCCGACATCGCGTCGGGTATCTTGCGGGAGGCACGGATTCGTCGACATGTTGCGGTCACCAGGACGTCGGCGAGGAGCCAATGGTGAGACCGGCCCGTCACAGACGAGCCGGTCTTTTGTGTTCCCTCTCTTCTCTGACCGGCTCCACAGGGGTTGAGCATCCGCGAACAGAGAGAGTGAGGGTGGTAGCTGAATCAGTAGACGCGTTTTCGTAATGTCTTACTGCGTTCTATTGAGAGGAGGCGAACAGCCTTGAAGACCTCGAAGATAACCAAGACGCGAGCGATCATGTTCATGGTGCTCGCAGTGTCTCTGTTGATGGCACTGCACGTTCCCGCATTCGCGGCCACGCAGGTCGATCTGCATGGGCCGCATGTCGGAGCT
>JACUUN010000207.1 GCA_014859265.1 Coriobacteriia bacterium | reverse complement strand
CGCGTAGCCGGTCCTGGGGATGCGCGAGCGGAGGTACTCGGCGAGCGCGCGGTCGGTGCAGAAGGCGAAGCAGCCCTTGAGCCCTCGGGTCATCAGCACGCGGTAGGTGTTGCGGATGATCTCGTCGGCGAGGCGCTCGGCGCGCTCGGGGTCGGTCTTAGCGAGCTTGCCGATGCCCTTGAGCGACTGGTCGGTGCGCGCCCGCCTGGTCCGGTCCGTCACGACGCGGCCGTCCGCGAAGCGCATGTCGTCGCCGACGATCACGCCCACGTAGTCGAACTCGAGGCCCTGCGCGGTGTGCACGCAGCCGACCTGCTCGACGGAGCCGGCGTCGATCGCCCACGTCGGCGTGGAGTCGAGGTTCCAGCTGCGCGCGAAGCCGCGCTCGGGCATCACGATGTCGTGGTGGCCGGGGTCGCCTCGGCGCTTCGAGTCCCAGTCCCAGCAGTAGCCGGCCACGAGCCGCGACTTGTTGTTGCGCTCGTTGACGCGCTCGATCGCCTCGGCGAGCTCGTTGGGGTCGTCGAAGACGCGGAAGTCGTAGTCGAACTCGGGCCACGCACTGTCCTCGGCGGGCTTGATGCCGAGCACGTCGTCGAGCCAGCTCAGGTATGAGTCCGAGCCGTTGCAGCGGAACTGCGAGGTCAGCTCCGCCTCCCAGACCCGCGCGCCGGCGCGCCCGGCGGCGAGGCGGATGTCGGCGACCGAGCCGTCGTCGCGCAGCGTGACGCGCTGGCTCTCGTCGATGAAGAACACGGCGAATCGCGCGGCGCTGACGAGCTCCTTGGTCTGGTTCTCGCCCAGGTTCCCGAACAGCCCGGAGCGCTCGGCCAAGCGGTGCGCCTCGTCGACGACCAGCGCGTCGAAGGAGTTCTCGGCGAGCTCGTAGAAGCCGCCGGAGCCGCGGAAGAGGCCGTCGATGTAGGCCTTGGAGCGGTCGCGGGCGCGCAGCAGGCGCGAGTAGACGTTGCGCGGCGCGCTGTTCTTGGAGACGTAGGTGGCGACCATGTCCTCGGCGGTGAGGCGCACCAGCAGGTTCACCGCCACGACCGACTTGCCGGTGCCGGGGCCGCCGCGCACGATCAGCACGTGCTTGTCGCCGGTGCGGTGCGCCGTGCGCGCGAGGGCCAGCGCGGTCTCGAAGACGACCTTCTGGTCGTCGATCATTACGAACTCGTCGTTGCCCTCGAGCATGCCGGTGAGGGCGTCCTGGAGGGATTTCGAGGGCTTGAGGCGGCCGGACTCGATGCGGAAGAGCGTCTCGCCGTTGTCGGCATGAGTGATGTGGCGGCAGATGAAGGCGCGCAGGGCGTGGACGTCGCCGGAGCGGAACGCGGGGGCTGCCTCCAGGTAGTCGGCGTAGCGGGGGTCGGTGAGGGGGTCCTCGGCGGGCGGCGCCGGCGGGCGGTAGTTGTGGAGGTACGCGCAGGGCTTGAGGTCGATCTGCTGGTCACGCACGGCCTCGTTGTAGTCGGCGATCATGCGCGCGTACGACCAGGCCTGGTAGGAGGGATGCGGCACGACGCGGTTGCCGCCGCCGATGAAGGTGCGGACGCGGATGACGCCGTCCTGGTCGTCGACAGGCTCCACGCGCTCCCACTGCTTGAGCTCGATGATGACGGCGGCATCGCGGG
>JACUUN010000062.1 GCA_014859265.1 Coriobacteriia bacterium | reverse complement strand
CGAGCGCCGCAGCGAAAAGGCCGAGCAAGTGCGGGAACGCCCTGATGTACATCGCAATCGACCAGTTCGGGTTCTCGGAGAGGATGTACTCCTCGTGGTCGACGAGGCGACTGGTAGCCTCCACGAATCGTTCTTCACGGCGGGCGAGCTCTGCAAGAACCATGTCTGCCCTCATGACATGACACATTGCACGCTTCGGAGCGCAACGCTCCCGTACTTGGGCCGCCAACCGGCTTGCCGCTTCGTGATCCCCTAGGGACAGGTAGTTGGCCGCAAGCTCAACCTCTGCCAGCGACTTGAAGTACTCGATTCCTTTCGCAGTCGAATGCTCTAGAGTCTGGTCTACATGTACCATGGACGCGGCCATATGCTTGGCTGCCCTGTGCATCGCCGCAAGGTACATCCGTGTGAAGTCCTCACTAGCACGATCGTGCGACTCAATGAACCATCGAAGGGCCTGTTCGATGACATCAAGGCTCGATGACGTTGCATGGCGTGTGTATTCAATGGCCGCCTGGGCACACGCACATGCATTCTGATGGGATTCCAGGCCATACTTGACAGCGAACTCCAATCCCTCGCGCGCAATCTCAAGCGCGTGGTCGAGTTTGCCAACCTCCATGAGCAGGGTCGCTCTGTTACTCATGGCAGTCGCTTTGAGCTCCACTGGAATCGGCCGGAGCTCAAGCAGGTCTGCATAGGCCGACATGCTACGCTTGGCATCTCCGAACATCATGGAGACGCCCGCTCGTCGTGCAAGCACAGTCGCCTCGGCCTCCGCGCTCAACCTGCCAGCCGCTACGATTCCCGCGAACTCTTTGTCGGCGGCTGCAACGCGATCAGCATCAAGCTGGAGCCCAGCATGCGCCATCAGGTAGGACAGGCTTGCCGAGCGGCCATCTGAGAATGGGCCGTTCTGGGGCAATGATGCCGCCGCTTCAAGACAGTCAAGGGCCTCCTCCAAGTGGCATTGGTCAATCAGTGCACGCGCCATGACCAGTGTCGCCTCGACTTCGAGTTCCGTATCCCCGCTACTGCGGGCGATATCTCGGGCTGCCGAAGCCTTCAGCAAGGCCTGATCAGACAGCGACAGGTCTGCTTCGAGCCGTGCCCCCACGACGAGCAGCTTCGGACGACAGAGCAGCGCTGGGGTGGGCAGAGAGGCAATCGCCTCCCTGACTGCGAGACGAGCCCCTTGAGCAGCGGCTTGACTGCCGTGCTTTTCCAACCAGTCGGCGAGAGCCTTCTCTCCATTGGGATTGCCTGCAAGACGAGACAAGACCCTGTCGAAGTCGCCCCTCTGCTCAAGCACTGAGAGTGCGCGCCTGAACAGGTCCTCTTCGTCAATCGGGAGATGGGACGAGAACCGTCGAGAGGTGAAGACCTCCTGGGCAACAGCATGCATGTGTGCAGCAGCACCGAGTCCAAGATGGCCCTCGACTATTCGGACCAGTGGAATCTTCTCGGCGATTCTGTTGAGAGCATCGGCCTCAGTTCCTCGGTCGAGAGCACGTATGTCAGCAATCGAAGCTGAACCAAGCACTCCAAGCAGGTAGAGGAGTTCCTTCTCTGACTGTGTGAGCTGATGCTCCGCCAGGCCCATTAACAGAGTCGTGAGGTCTGCAGAAGCAGGCACGTGCCAGACACCCACGCCTCCCCTCGAGACGAAGTGTTTGGCCAGCACACAAGCCAGAGCCGCCTGACCCGATGATGCTTCCAGAATCGCACTTACGGCATCAGCTTCAGGATCCTTTCCCCCAAGGAGGGTTATGGCTTCCCGAATCTCATCGGCATCAAAACGCAGCTCCTCTGGCTCCACGAAATGGAATCCTGCCAGGCATGCGTAAGCTTCCTCGGGAATCTCTCGGGCGGTCACGACAAGCCTCGACCCGGGAATCCTGGTGACCTCGTGTGACAACATGGCGACTGCAGCAAGTGCATCATCAAGGCGAAGAGCGTCCAGCACAATGCGGACCCCGGTCGCAGAGAGAGAAGACAGAAGCAGCCGGATTCGTACTGGCACATCGATCAAGCCACCGTCAACAAGGGGCTCACTGCCTTCAGACAGAGCGTCGATTCCGCGTTCGTCGGCCGCACTGGAGAGAACCCGCGCCACCCGACTCAGCAGCGCATCGCCGGAGAGAGCCTGATTCTGGCAGTCGACCCAGGCTGAAGACCGTCCTTCATGCGGTGCAGCAATCTGCGCAGCAAGATAGGTCTTGCCGTATCCGGCGGGAGCGAGCACAAACACGCACGATGGAACCAGGTTCTCAAGCATCCTGAGGACTCTACGTCGAGCCACCCCAGGCCCAAGAACAGGAATGCCCTCATAAGGACCCTTCGTCGATGTTGTCATGCATGCCTCCCAATCGACCGGGCCTCCTGAGGGTGGCAGCATGATAACACCTGGAGAGCCAGGTGGCGAACGAACGGGTCAGGACTGAATATGGGGCAGGCCTATCTGCGCCTCGCCAGAGCCTTAGCCCCGTCGAGCACAACCACGGCTATACCGACCATCAGAACCAAGTCCCCGAGACTGACAACTGACTGAATAAGTGGTGGCCCTGGGACCGGCAGCACATCGCCAAGAACCTCGAGCACGGTCTCCGCGTTGCCCAGATGGTACAAGGGGGTCAGGGCCTCCACTTGTTGCTCCGTTCCAGTCACGCCCATGTGGTTGAGGGCTGCAACCGAAACAGGCATGCCTTTGTTCGGGATGATTACGAGCGCGTTGAGGGCGACCCCCAACGCAGCAAGCCTGAATCCGACATACTCCCAGTTGAGAATGCACGCCATTACCAGCACGAGGCTGCCTGCAAGCCACGATACGAGCGTGACTCTACCCAAATCCCCACGCATGAGAGAGGCTGACAAAGCCGACGGTATGATTTGGACCAAGAAACCGAGTGGCAGAAGCAGCTCGTACCTGAAGCGCGCCTTGGCTAGATGTGAAAGGCGACCCCCCATAGGCCCTGCCAGAAGTATGGCGAAAAGCAGCACTCCCAACAGCGCCATCACGAGACGCCCAGCTTTCGTGCGGCACGCTCTACGGCAGCCTCCGATCGCCATCGCTCCTTCGGCATCAACTGACCTGCAAGGGAAGCGACCATCGCGTCCGTTCTCGCTGGGCTCAGCCGGGAGATACATAGAGCAACGATGTAGGCCGCAATAAGGGTGCGCCGTGTGACCGAAACTTTCGTTGGCGGATTCTTCGCGGCCTCGACGATTGGCGCCACCGGACGCAAGAACTGCACTTCAGCAAGAGGCGTTGGCCTCGCGGTAGTGGTGGCGTCGTCCCAAGACGTGAAGCTCAGCCCGAAGTGAAGGAGAAGTGCTGCATAGCCCATGTTTTCGACGGACTTCCCAAACCAGCCGTACTCAGCGCCGGCCGCACGAGCCATGATAGCGACTTCGCTTCCCACGCCGAGCTCGTGGGATTGCTGGGCCTCCATTGCTCCGATGAGCGCTTCTACGGTCGCCTGGTACCCTTGGCGCACATCGAGAAGCAGCGCAAACGACTGCCTTGTCGTGAGCGCGAGAAACAGAACGAGGAGAAGTCCCCAGACTGCCATTCCATCATGGATGAGAACTGTGAGGATTCCGACAGACACACCTGTCGCGAGAACCGGCCCCTGCAGGGCGATGTTGCTGGCTGCCATCCGAAGAATCGAATCCCTTCGTTCTGCCGCCAGACTGACTTGGCCGTACAGCAGTCCTGCCGTGACATACGCCAGCCCGAGCGCAAGGACTTCCATGAAGATCTGGGCGCGCTCCCAAGACGGGGACGGAACCAGCCAGAGGATTGCAAAGCCAGCCGATATGCCCACGATTCGCTTCGAGATCGAGGCTGCCAGGCTCCAGCTGAACGAGAGTCCATGCAGGGCCACATGAGCCAGTATTCTTGAGATGAACACCAGCCACGCCGCTATGGCTGGACCGAACAGATACACACTTGCGATGATTACTGCGGAGTCGACATCGACACTGTCTCCGTGAGGGAGCCGAATATCCATAAGACTTAGGATGACGAGCGCAAAGAGGTAGGGCAGAGCCGATGGCCAGTCGAGCGCATCCCAGCCTGATATGACCAGAACGGTAACCGCTGCCACTAGCACCGCGATGTCGTGTGCGCCAGCTCGCGGAACTCTTGGTGACCTTGGTGCCGTCATCGCGGTCATTCTCTGATTTCTCCCTGGATGTCAGAGCCAATGACTGAATGAAGATGTACGACGATCTCGGGATCGAACTGGCTTCCCTGACACGCAAGAATCTCCTCAACGGCCTCGATGGAGCTCATCGCTGCACGGTAAGCCCTCGAAGACGTCATCGCATCGAAGCTATCCGCCACTGCCAGTACCCTCGATTCGAGGGGGATTTCCTCGCCTTGAAGGCCGGCGACGTAGCCTGTCCCGTCGTAGCGCTCATGGTGATGCCTTACGATTGGCGCCAGTTCTGACAGTGCCGGGACACGCTCCACGATTTTGGCACCGATCTCCGGATGATGCCGCACCTCCGTATACTCGTCGCTGGTTAGTCCACCCACCTTGCAGAGCACACTGTCAGACAAACCAACTTTACCAAGATCGTGAAGTTGGGCTGCGAGTCTTATCCTCTCAATAGCCTCCTCCGTGAGTCCCATGGAGCCAGCGATTGCAGCGGCGTACTGGGCAACCCGCTCCGAGTGACCGCGGGTGTAGACGTCCTTCGCCTCAAGCGCCCCAACAAGGGAACGGACCGTATCGAGATAGCCCTGCTTCAGTCGTATGTAATGTTGGTATACCTGGCGCGACACTAGAAGCGGAAAGACGAAGAGGACGAATCCGGCAATCTCGATGGACATTACCTGTGCGATGAAGACCCCAACAACGGACAGAGACATCTGAATCGGGAAGACCCAGGAGAGATGCTGCCTCCAGACGTCTGCTGCAGTCACCCCATACTTGGCTGCGAAGCCCACTGTCACGAAGAGCGCATTCATGCCGAACGCTGACACCGCGAGCAACATCAGAGGCAGAAGTAGCTGAGGAAGGTCAACGTAAGTGAGTGGCACGAAGGACAGGCCCTCTCCCGCTAGTGTCCGCCCGCCCAACGCAAGATAGAGCCAGCCCGCCGCGACGTGTGCAATGAGCACTTGACCGATGTTGAACAGCAACACCAGCGGGGGCACGCGACTTCGCAGATCATCCAGGCTTATTCCTGAGCACAGGGCAATCAGACCGGCGGATGTGGGTCCCAGAAGGACATTAGCGGCAACTGACAGAGAGAACGACAGAGATGTCGTTACGCCGCGAGGCAAGGCCACTGCGGCATTCTCCGCAACCAGCGTGGCGAACGCTAGCACGAAGAAGGCTGCACCCCATTGAATCGGCATTCTTAGTGCCGAGGAGACAAGCACGCTCACGCCGCACGCGAATGTCGCAATTGCAAGAAAGACAAAGCGACGGGAGACATGCTCAGTCACGACACATGCCTCCCGTCAAGATCAAATTGGACTTGCCGCAGCACTGGCCACGCACTACCTCAACTTCAGGTTGGCGCCGCCAATCATAAGAATCATTGACAGCGAGCTCAGAAGAACGATGATACGTTTCATGTTGAGAAGACCCCCTTTGTGAAGTGCAGGTCTTCTCCCATCCCGCTAGCAATGGAAGAACGCTGTCCGCTCCGCTCAATCGTGTGCGTACAGTGTTCGTGTTGGCTGCCACGGCTTCAGTCCAAACCGTGATTATGTGGTTTTCAAGAAGGCCATTCGCCTGTTAATCGCATCCAGTGTGGCCCGGACAATCGAATCCTTTTCATTTTGACGCACAAGTGCCGAGCCAGCAAGGGACTGCTCTCCCAGCGGCGAAATCAGCGTCACGCAGGAGACCGCTACGTCCTGACGACCAAGCCGGATGATGGCCACATCCTCGAGCGTGAAGCTGTGGATTCCGCGGGTGAACTGGTCAACCGCGTTCAGGGTCGCCTGCGCGACGATGCGCTCACGACCGGTCTGGCTGGCGGGGGCGGTCGCCTCTCCCATGTGCATGCCCCCGTCGATCTCGAGCGTCACTGTCGCGGCTGCATCGAGTCCGCTCACGTTCACGTTGATGGCGTGGATCCGCGGACGGCACACCCTCGGCTCACCCGACTCGATGGGCTCCTTGACAGCATCCGAGCCGAGCTGTGCAATCGAGATCTTCTTGTGGTCGACGGGTATGCCGAAGCGCGCCATGATCGTGGATTCGATGTCGCGCACAAGTTGCTTGGGCGGCTTCGTCGGCAAGGCCAGGACATGAATCTCCTGAATCACGCCTTCGGGTGAGGCAACGACACGCGCAGCCTTGATCTCCGATACCTGGCCGAGGGCCTCTTCGATGTCCTCAATGGAAACTTGTGACAGATGCTGGTCCACCAGGTGCCCCTTGCTTCGACTAAGTGCTGCTCTCCGAGGGTCTCTGTCCAGCACAACCAACGTGCAGGTCGTCGCACCTACTTTATGTCTCGTTCAGCAAGGGTGTCAACCAGATAGTTCTATTCAACTCGGAAAACCCAAGGTCCCTTTCCTGCGTGAAAGATACACGGCGGCGGCACCGTGGGGGGCCGCCGCCGTCAATCGTCGTAATGCAGACGCAGTCTCTACCCGAGAGAGGGCTCAATCAGTCCGTAGTCACCGTCGTTGCGCCGGTACAGGACACTGACTGCCTCGGTCTCCGCCGAAGTGAAGACGAAGAAGTCGTGGCCGAGGAGCTCGAGTTGCAGAATCGCCTCCTCGGGAGTCATCGGCTTGACCTCGAGAACTTTGGTCTTCACGATGGCCGGCTCGGTCTCCTCCTCCTCGATCAGTGGAAGCGCAGCGACAGGAGGCACCGCGGCCCTGGACGAGTGGCGGTTCTTCATCTTGCCCTTGTACTTGCGAAACTGTCGCTCGAGCTTCTCCGAAACGAGGTCGATGGCCGCGTACATGTCCGGTGCGGCCTCCTTCGCCCTGATTACCGGGCCCTTGGTCCAAACGGTGACCTCGGCAACCTGGCTCTTCTCGATTGACGGGTTCTTCTCGACGAAGAGCTCGACTTCCGTGGTGACGTGATCGCCGTCGAATATCTTGCTGACGCGCCCAATCTTCTCCTCGGCGTAGTCGTGTATCGCATCCGTGACCGCCATGTGACGGCCCTTGATGATCATCTTCATCCGGGACCTCCTTGAGTGCAGTTCTCATACAAAGAAGATACCCATGCCTGGCGCTCCTGGGCGCCGCACTCGCATGGGCATTCGGTGAATACTAGCGTATGTGGCCGAGGAAGTCCTGTGTCCGCTCGCTCTGTGGCCGGTCGAATACGTCCTCCGGCGTACCCTGCTCGACGATGACACCTTCGTCCATGAAGATGACACGGTCCGCCACGTCGCGCGCGAAGCCCATCTCGTGGGTGACGACCATCATCGTCATCCCGGCCTTGGCCAGGGACTTCATGACCTCGAGGACCTCACGCACGAGCTCGGGATCGAGTGCCGAGGTGACCTCGTCGAAGAGCATCACGTGGGGATCCATGGCTAGCGCGCGCGCTATCGCCACGCGCTGCTGCTGGCCACCGGACAGCTGAATCGGGTAGGCGTCGTCCTTGTCACTCAGACCCACGCGCTCGAGCTGCTCGCGTGCGACGCGCTCGGCCTCGTGCTTCGACCGGTTGAGCACCTTGCGCTGCGCGAGCATGACATTGCCGATCGCGGTCAGGTGTGGGAAGAGGTTGAACGACTGGAACACCATGCCCACACGTTCGCGCACCTTGTTGATGTCGGTCTTGTGGCTCGTGACCTCGACGCCTTCGATGAAGATTCTTCCGGCGGTCGCCTCCTCGAGGCGGTTGACACACCGCAGAAGCGTCGACTTGCCCGAACCCGATGGGCCGAGGATCACGACCACCTCGCCCTTGGGGACTTCGAGATCGATGCCTTTCAGCACCTCGAGGTCATCGAAGCTCTTGTAGAGATCCTCGGTGACGACCATCTTCTCGCGGTCATGTGTCATCGGAGGCCCACCTCGCTAGTCGATATGGTCCCTTCAGACGTGGGCTCGTCGGCAAGGGGCCCGCGCGGCTTACCCCGCTTTCTTCCTCCCCGGCCGGTCTCGGCGACAGATAGGCGCTGCTCCAGATTCGCCACAAACCTGCCGAGCGGAATGGTCAGTAACAGGTAGAAGCCCGCCGCCGCGATGTAGGGCGACATGTTGAACTTCGCTGCCTGGATCGTCCTCGCCTGCAGCGTGAGTTCGAAGATGCCGACAGCGAACAGAATCGACGTGTCTTTGAAGAGCAGGATGAACTCGCTCATCATCGTGGGGAGTATGCGGCGGACCGTCTGGGGAATGATAACGAATGCCATCGACTTCGGCCACGTCATGCCGAGTGAGCGCGCCGCCTCAAGCTGTCCCTTGTGGATCGATTGGATGCCCGCGCGGAAGATCTCGGCCATGTATGCCGATGAGTTCAGCGAGAGCACGAGGACCGCGCGATAGAACTGAGTCGCATCGACATTGTAGATCTGCCATGAGGCGAGCGGGCCCAGGGCGTCCATCGCGATACGCCACGCCGGCACGAATGTGATGCCGAAGTACACGAGGAGCAACTGCACGAGGAGCGGCGTGCCACGGACTAGATCGATGTAGACGGTCGCCGGCCACCTGAGCAGGGGCAGGCGCGCCATCTTCATGAATGAAATCGACAGGCCGAGCGGGATGCCGACCGAGTACGAGACAGCGAGGATTAGGACTGCGACCTGGAAACCGCGCCACAGCAGCGGCAATGCTCCCCAGATGATGCTCGGTGAGAAGAACAGTCTCAGGAACGGGATGCGTTCCATCGCCCGGAAGACCCTCTGGAACACGTTCGGACTCGTCACTTCGATGACGAAGCTGCCTACCTCTGTCAACGCATCAGGCGGTCCGTATCGCACGATGACTGGATACTCATCGCTTACGTCAGGGGTCGTAAGTCCCGTGATGTCGATCGTGAGAGCCGTGCCGGCGGGTGGAGCGGATGCGGTGAACGCAAGTGTGACCCCATCCTCGGCAGATGTGACCGCTGGGGAGCGCACCTCGCCGGATACGCGAACGTCGGTGCCACGCAGCCTCTCGGCACGCATTTCGGTCGGGAACTCGAGCACGAGCGCCATCGGTGGCTCGTACTCGCCGTCGGGTACCTCGAACTCGATGCTGACCTTATCGATAGTACCCGTGACCGGGATGAAGGTGACTTCGGCCTGGGGCGGTGCCGCCGCAAAAGCAAATGTAGGCAGCGCCAGAGCAAAGAGCACGGTCGCCACCATCGCGAACAGGTGGCTCATACGTGGGGCAGAGCCGTCCTTGGACATCCTGGGAGCGTCCTCCGTCGGGGCGTCGGGCGTTCAGGCATATACACGGGGCGGAGCCTAGTGGGCTCCGCCCCGTCATGATGTCAGATCTTCGTCCGCTGTGTCGGCCGCAATCTTACGGAGTCTCGCCGAACCACTTGCGATAGATGTCGTCGTAGGTACCGTCGGCCCTGAGCTCGGCAAGCGCGTCATTGACCGCGTCACGCAGGCCCGGGTTGTCCTGGTTGAACGCGAAGCCATACTGCTCGTTCGTGATGAGCTCCTCGACGATCTTCAGTTCGCGGGTCTCATCCAGCACGATGTCGGCCGAAATCGGCAGGTCGT
>JACUUN010000206.1 GCA_014859265.1 Coriobacteriia bacterium | reverse complement strand
CGGAACGGTGTTCGGCTTGGAGCGGAATCGGTGTGCGACTTCGGCGGAATCCGCACCCAGGCGAGCAGCTCGTCGTGGCCGCGTTCGTCGCAGGTCACGGTCTTCTCCGCCAGGGCTCGCCCGGTCGCGGCGTCGAGCGCGACTGCGGTGTGGGTCTTGGTATGCGGGTCGATGCCGACTACGATCATCTTCGTCCCCCTCCGTCGGGTGCCTGATCTGGTGGGGGTCGTCGGCGGACACGCCTTAGCTGGGGCAAGCGAGGCCAGGCTCCTATGAAGTCACGACGGCGACCCCTCGAATCCCGGCGGCGGGGGACATAACAGCTGCAGTTCAGCCCTCACCGGGCGACAGATCCGCGGTGAGTCACTAACCCGCCGAAACCGAGGCTACCTGACGGGCGTCAGGAATCCCACGGGGGCAGAGTGACACTAATGATCCGCGTGTTAGCCGTGTTCCAGGAGTCTACAGTCCGTTTGATATGGCGGAAACCAAGATGATGGATGCGTACCAAAAGGGCACGGCCGCAGCCGCCAGGAGGAGTCCGAGCAACCCCAGTCTCCAGATACCCCTGCTCGTCTTGTCCAGGAGGTGGCCAGCGAAGAAGGAAACCAGGGCGGCGACAAGGAGCGGCGAGGGCAGGAGGATGAGGACCAGCTCAACAGGATCGTAGCCCGCAGCAATGCGTGCATAGGCAGTGACAGCCATGACGCCCGTGGCGACGAAGTCGAGCCCACCCACAATGAATGAAGATGCCAGCAGGAGTCTTGCCCACCAAGACCTGCAAGCCGACCGCTGCGGCCCCGCGTCCATCACAGTACCGTCGGTCACGGGCCTCTCTCGAGTTTGGCAACTACGGCTAACGTCTTGGCGGATAAGCTGCGGCCGATCCGCCTCTCTTCGTAGCGTAACGCTTCTGCCGTCAGCTTGATCCGCTTGCTAGGTGGGCCGCCGACTTGCCTCATCGCGCAGGCGATTCAGAAGAGCGGCCGCTGACGGATCAGACGCTCCGGCAGCGAGTGCCGCTTGAGCAGCGGACAACGCCAACTCGTTATCGCCGAGCTGGAGCGCTAGTTCAGCTGCGTCCTCATAGTGGAAGACAGCTGGCCACTCGATCTCGCGATTCGGATGTGCCTGCTCCGTCTTGCCAGCCAGCATGAGCGCGTCATATGCCTCTCGAAGACGGCCGACGGAGCGCAGAATGCGGGACTTGTTGTAGGGGGCTGCCGCATCTGTAGGATCGAGTTCGGTCACACGGTCCCACGCGAGGATGAGTTCGTCTACGAGGGGGTCTTCTCGAAGATCCTCACCAGCTGCATCGCGCAGCATCCAGTCAATCTGGGTCGCGACGGACCACCAGCTGTCCGCCTGTTTGGGTGCAAGTGCGGTGAGACGGCGAGCGAGGTTCAGGCGCTCTTCATCCGGAAGGTCCGAGTCCTCGCGCTCGAGGAGTGCACTGAGGTGGCGGTACTCCTTGGCGGCGCGCGTGTCCGCTCCGCTCAACTCGCCACCACCTTTCTGCGCTCCACCTAACGCTCTTGGCGGATGAGCGGCGCCGCATCCGCTTGCTTGAGTGTAGCGCGTCGAGTAGATGCTCCTATATCGTGTCAATCCCTCCAAGCCCCCTCAAGTCGAGCACGATCG
>JACUUN010000061.1 GCA_014859265.1 Coriobacteriia bacterium | reverse complement strand
CAAGGTCGGCCTCTGTCGATGAGTTGTACGGCCAGATGCGCCAGGCCCAGTCGTCGCGCGCATCGCTCTCGGTCCCGGGCGTCTTTGCATAGAGCGCCCCTGCCCGGTCGCGCAGGTCGAGCCCCGTCCCGGCGTAGCGGCGCACGGTCCCGCTGTCGATGCCGCCGAGCCAGAACACGTTTGAGGCCGCGTCGTAGCTGCCGTTGACGGCCCGCGTCGTCACCTGGTCGGTCATGACCCACTGGCCGGTGACGGTCCACGTGCGCATCGAGACCTTCGTGACGCGAGCGGCGGTGTCGTTGGTCCACTCGTAGAGGTAGAGGTGCTCGCCTGCCACGAGCATGCCCCCGAGGTTGGCGTAGGGCGTCTGGCCTTCGAGCAAGACCGACTTGTCTGCCACATGCGTGCCCTCGGCGTCGTAGACGCGCACCGTGAAGGTGTCCGATGCGCCCGCGCGGTCATAACCCGCCGAGTAGATGTGCTCTCCGTCGCTTGCGACCATGAGCTCGCCGGTGGCGGCGGTGATCGGCGCGCCGGTGTGCCGGCGGATGGGCGGGACCGAAAGCGTGAGCGTGCGGCGGGGCTCGGTACCCGCGGTGTCCTCGATCGACGCGCCTTCGAGCGTGGTGACTGACGTCGCATACCCGTCATAGATCACGCCGTCGAGCAGGAAGGCCGAAAGGAAGCTGCGTCCGCTGTCCGTGCCGATCGTGCCGTAGGTCTGACCCGCCGTCGTGCCGCCGTGCCCGGTGCCGACCCTGGTCCAGGTGCGCGGGCCAGGATGTGCGGTCGACCACGAGTGCACGTAGAGGTACTCGCCGCCGGCCAGCACGAGCCCGCTGCCGCCAAGGCCGGTGTCAAGCGAGGTCTGCTCGCTTGCCGGCGAAGGGCTCGCGGCGCCCTGGTAGGGGTTTGCGGTAGTGTCCTGCTCCATCTCCGCGATGGCATCATCAGACGGACAGATGCCCGCGTCGGCAGACGACCACGATGTCGAGGTGTTTCCGAGCGTGCGGCCGACCTCGCGGTAGGCCGCGCCGTCGAAGAGCATGACACGATACCCGAGCGCGCCTGCGGCACGCGGCCAGGAGAGCGCGGCCGACCCGCGCCCCGCATCCGGGCCCTGTCCCTCGGTGCGGTCGGCAAGCCCGTCGCCGTCCTCGTCGACCTCCCTGGCCCAGCTGCCTGCGGTGGCCGTCGCGCTCACGGAGGCCACGGCCGCTGGCGCGATGTCGACGTTCGTGTCCTGGTTGACCCAGCCCGAGCGCCACGTCCAGCCTTGCGCGTCACCCATCTCGAAGTAGGTGTCCAGATCGTTTCGTTGGACGTCTTCGTAGCTGTCTTTGGCCTTCCAGCGGAAGGTCACGGAGCGGCCCTGCCCCGGGCTCACCGAGACCTCCCAGTCCGAAAACACCGGGTCGACGAACGAGCCCCCGAACGCGGTGATCGTGTGCGCGAGGTAGGTCCCGTCGCCAACCTCGCGGACCTCCCATCCGCCACCCGGGTGATAGGTGAACCAGCCGAAGTAGCCGCGGTAGCGCGCCGCGTCGCCCGCGGTGTAGTTGACGAGCATGCGCATCTCGCGCACCTGGTCCGGGTGTGCGGTCGCCACCGTCATCGTGGCGCTGAGCACGTCACCGATCCGCGTGACCGGCACGTAGCCGCTCACGGAGGCTACCGGGGTCTCGTAGGAGACCACGAGCTTCGGGCGTAGCGAGGTGTTCTCGTGCTCGCGCGAGCAGAAGCGCCGGTAGTGGCCGCTGTTCTGGGTGCCGTCTTCCTTCTGGTAGATGGTGAAGCCGCGGTTGGTGACCGTGCCGGCGACCCACCCGCGCACGGCCGGTTCGACGTACTGGTGCACCCACGTCGACCAGTAGGGCACCATCTGGGTGCCGATGTTGACGTGGCTCGGCCGGGTGTTCCACGTCGTGGCGTTGGACCAGTCGCTCGTCGCGCGCCCGAAGTAGGTGGGGGTGGCATCGGTCCCCGCCGGGTACTGGTTGAACTGGTAGACGCTCAGCTTCGCCGAGCCGATGTGCGAGCCTGCCGGGATCGACGAGACGTCGAAGAAGAGCAGCGAGCGCTGGTGCCCCGAGGCGCTGTCGCGGTAGCCCGCGCGCAGCTCTGGCGCGGCCGAGTAGCTCGTCGTCGGCGTGGCAGAGGCGATGTAGGTGTCGCGCCCGGCGGCGAGCGTGAGTGTCGGGTCGACCATGACCGGAAAGACGCGGGCCGGGTCGGCGAGCCAGTCCGGGTCCACGCGGTAGGTCACGCGCGCGCCACCCGCAACCGGTTCGACCTCCATGACCGCGTCTGCGCAGTACGCCGGCGCGCCGTCGGGACCTGCGATTGACGAGTCGAAGACCGTAAGGCCGCCGATGTCGAGCACGCGAGTGCCTTGCGCATCGGCAAGCGACCACTGCCCCCCGGCGAGCCGCACGGGGCTCAGTCCCTCGGCGGCAAGCTCGAAGGTGAAGTTTGCCGGCGCGGCCGCCGAGCGCAGGTAGAGGGTCTCTTTGAGCCCGTCGCTCAAGACCTGGTACTCGAGCGAGGTGTCCGGCGCCACGTCGAGGTAGCGCACACGGTCGCCGAGCACCACGCGCGAGCGCTCGGCCACACCGAGCAGGTCGAGCGTGGCCTGCCAGCCCTCGCCGCGCAGCGTGACGGGGGCGCGGCCGGGCTCCTGGGCACCGACGCGCACCTCGACGGCGGTCGCCGCGCTCACGTGCGTGTCGTCGACGTCGAGCAGGAGCCGGGTGTCGATGTCGCGCCAGGCTCCCTGGCCGTCTTCGACGTGCACCGGACCTTCCCAGACGACGGCCTCGTACGTCCCGTCGGAGAGCAGGTAGTGCTTCGAGGTCTCGGTGCGCCGGGAGAGATCCTCCTCGACGACGGTGGGCGAGGACTCGACAGAGGGCTCGAACGTCGCACTGCCGACCTCGAGGGGCACCACAGGGACCTCGGACGCGTGAGCGGGAGAGACCTGGCCGAGAACCGGTCCGGCCAGCAGAACGAACGAAAGCATGCACGAAACCAGACGGCCGAGACGGTCGCGGACCCGCTTCATGAAGCCCCCCCCCGCTCCTACACAGGAGCGAGTCAGAGCCGAGCTGCGGCCCCCCTCGCCGCCCGACATGTTAGATTGTGGTGCGACTGTACGCTGGAACGGGTCACGGGCGCAAGGGGCGGGGCAAGATCGTAGGCGGCCGCATGCGATGCGCTCAGCCCTGCCGTACAGCGGAAAGGCGTGCTGTCGCCGAGGCGATGTCCACAGAGTCGGCATCGCCCTCCAGCAGAGCGTTCACAATCGCGGCCCCTTCCCGCAGCGCACCGAGCGCGACGAGGTCGTCGTCGTACTCGAGCGATACCCGGAACACGCCGTGCCCGTCTGCGGCGAAGTCCCACGCGGTATCGCCGCGCAGGGATCGGGGCGAGCCCGCAAGCGCCATGAGCTCGAGCGCGACGTGCTCGAGCAGGTGGGGCAACTCGGTGTCGTCGAGCTCCGCGAAGATGCCATGGGCCGAACCTGAGTCGCACCGATGGCGTGCAAGCCCGGGAAGAATCGTGCGGACCGCCGGGACGAGGTCGGGATATGCGGGAGTGCGCAAGGGGCGTCCCTCCGCGATGCGCACAAGGGCTGAGACCCGCTCAGCGCCAACCGTCACCTGCTCGACGGAAAGGGCCCTACTGCCCCGCATCGCCCGACGGGCACCTCCGCGTGCCAAGGTAGTACGCCACCGAGGCGACTACGAGGACCCCGACTACCGCGTATGCGACAAGCTGAGCGGGCTCGGTACGGCTCAGCTTGCGTGCCCCAGCCTTCGCCAGGTCGCGTACCTCCTCGGCGTGATGCCGCACATCGTTGACGGTAAGAGTCTGTCCGGCGCTACCGGGCTGATTCGGGCTCATCGCTGCATGCTCCTCATCTTCGCGACGGTGAAGATCACGGAACCCAACACGAGGACGCCGCCGATTGCGAGTAGCGCTCCGGGCCACGTCAGCCACTGCGCAAGGAGCAGCAATAGGCCGACGGCGATGAAGCACAGGCCGAACACGAGCAAGGAAGCGGCAGCCCACGCCGAGGCGACGGTCAGGCCTACCTTCTGCAGTGGAAGCGCGATCTTCTCACGTACGAGCGCTTCAGCTTCCTGGCGCAGCCAATCGACGAGAGTCTGCAGCAGGTCGGCGGTCGCGTTGATGACGGTGCGCTCCTCCGGGACCTGCGCGGTCCCGCGCTCATCGGGCATCAAGACACCTCCGTCGGGTCGGCGCGGCAGGGTGTCCGCCGCGACACGTATAAAGGTACCCCAAAGCAGCGGCGCCGGTCCCCCGAAGAAGACCGGCGCCGTCAAAGACGAGCGGTGCGCTACCTGCCGAGGACCCGGTACTTGACCGTACCGACTCCGCTGAACCCCAGCGCCTGGGCCGTTCCGGGCCCGAGGTCGAACACGCGGCCGTGAATGTACGGCCCGCGGTCATTGACCACTGCGGTAGCGGTGCGACCCTTGTACTCGAATTGGATACGAGTGCCGAACGGCAGCGACTTATGAGCGACATTCATCATGCCCTGGGTGAGCACCGCGCCACTCGCGGTACGGCGGCCGTAGAAGCCGGGCCCATACCAGGATACCTTGGCGCTCTGCCACCCGCCGGCTGCAACAGCCCTGCTGGGCGCTGCCGCGGCGGGACGCGCAACAGGCTTGGGCTTGGGTACCGGTGCCTGCGCGCGTGCCGGTGCCGTGGTGAGCGTCTCGGGAAGCTCTGCCTCGGCGACGGGAACCTTCCCCGTTGCCTCGAAACCCTCGAGGGATGCGACTCTCTGACCGACGCCGAGCACGTCCGAAGGGGCTGCGGCAGGTGAGGCCTCGGCATACGGTACGGGCACGACCCCAACGGCAAAGAGCACCGCGGTGGTCAGTGCGATTGCTCCGATGACTGCGCTGGCGGCTAGAATCGAAAGAACGAGCTTACGTTTTGAACTCAAGACTACCTCCACGTACGGGAACAGGGCAGGCGACGGGCGCGGAGGCGTCCTGGGCACACAAGAATGCCCGGGGAAGTTGGAGAGAAGAAGAGGGTAGCTGCCTCGCACCGGCATCAGGGGGCCGTATGGCCGTCGCCTCATGCCTCACAAGCACGAGTATGCTGTTCGGCTCGGACCTTGTCGTGCTCTTGTCGGCGAGTCTGCGGTCACCCTGTTCGGCGACTGCGACCCCGGCGATCAGCTGTCTGGGCCCACGGGCGTCGGTCCGGGCGGCCGCGCCGATCATCTGACGGCCACACGCCCTCGCGGGACATTACGGAACTGTCACAAAATCTTATGTTAACACAGATGCCATCGACACACCACCCGGGCCCAAAGCGACCCAGGCCCAAAGCGACGGGGCCAGACCCGGGTGTCGGCATACATCTACGGCCCAGGCGTCTCCTCGGCCGGAGGCCCTGCGAGCTCCTGCAGCACCGAGCCAAGCTCTTCTATCAGGCGCCCGTACTCCGCCCAGTCGCCCGCCCGTTGGGCCTCCAGCGCCCGCACGTACAGGTCCTGGGCGCGCGCGGCATCGGCAGGAAGCCCGGGTGCGCCAGGCTCGCCGGGCTCGGGAGCCGGACGCTCACCGAAGACTGCCAACAGGGCCGCCTCGAGGTCCGTAGCCATCTCGACCTTGTCGGCGTAAACGACGAGCACGCGCACCAGCTCGGGAATGGCGGTCTGCTCGGCCCGGAGGTACAGCGGCTGGACGTAGACCACCGAGTCCTCCAGCGGAACCACAAGCATGTTGCCGAAGATAACGTCGCTGCCGCGCTGACTCCATAGCGTGAGCTGTGGGGCGATGATGTCGTCCTGGTTGATGCGTGCGCCCACCTGTTCGGGACCGAGGATGACGCGTCCCTGCGGGAACGCGTAGACGACCCTCTTGCCGTAGTCGGCGGGATCGCAGTTCACCGACATCCAGCCGATCATGTTGTCCCGATTACGCGGCACGAACGGCTGAATCATCTGGAACGCTTCGACCGGCTCACCCGGCAACTGCATGAGTACGTAGAACGGCTGCATCGGCACGCCCTCCCGCTCGCCGGGCAGCTCCCAGGCATCCTCCTTGTTGTAGAAGTCGCGCGGGTCGGTCATGTGGTAGGTCTTGTAGACCTCGGCCTGAAGACTGAAGAGATCCTCGGGGTAGCGGAAGTGCCGCCGCACGCTATCGGGGATTTCGGCCTCGTCAGTAATCAGATCCGGGAAGATGCTGCTCCACGCCTGCAGGATAGGGTCGTCGGGGTCGAAGCCCCAGAGTGTCGTCGTGCCATCGAAGGCGTCGACGGTGACCTTCACCGAGTTGCGCACGTAGTTAACGCCGCGGAAGTACTGTGAGTACGGGTAGTGGGTCGACGTGGTGTACGCGTCGACGATCCACACGATGCGGCCGTCAACGAGCGCCGGGTACGGATCGCTGTCGATGGTGAGCCAGGGGGCGAGCTTGGCGATGCGGGTCGCAAGGTCTCGGTCGAAGAGCACCCGGCTGTCCGATTCGATGTACTGGCTGAAGATGATCTGCGGCGCCCCGAAGCGCAGTGCGAACGCCGCCCGTCGGCCGATGGCGCCAACCGGAACTCCAGCGTCGCCTTCGTAGAGCGTCTCCGCACGTCCCTCCCCGACGGGGAAGTCGAACTCGGCGATACCGGTGTTCACGACGACATAGTCGGTCGTCGCCTCACCGAAGTAGACAGCGGGCTGCTCTATCTCGAGGTCCTCGATCGACTCCGGCGGGATGTCGCCGACCCAGAAGTTCGGCAGTCCACGCGCGTCGGACTCGTTGGACGGGCTGACCACCAGCCCGTACCCATGGGTGTAGACCAGGTGCTGGTTGAGCCAGGTCTGCGCCTGCTCGGCCAATTGCGAGGTGTCAAGCTCACGCGCGGAAACAAGGACCTGGCGCATGCGACCGTCGATCTCATACCTGTCGATGTCGACGTCCTTGAAGTCGTAGTACGTGCGGATGATCTGGAGCTGGCGGTAGGTCTGACCCGCGACGGCGGGATCCCATAGCCGCACGTTATCGAACGTGGCCCGGTTCGCAATCACGTCCTCGGCGGTGAGCGTCTCGGCGGCCGGGAAGGGTCGTGTCTCCACGTCTGCGAGATTGTACGCCCGCCGGGTCACCTCGATGTTGCGCGCGATGTAGGGTTCCTCGGCTGAGGCCTCGGTCGGGGCCACCCGGAACTGCTGTACAAGGCTCGGATAGAGGCTTCCCGCGAGCAGCGAGGCTCCCACCCATACTCCCAGTGCGATAGTCGGCAGACGCCACCCTTTGAAGCGGATGTTTACGAGCAACGTGACCGCGGATACGAGTGCGATGGCGATGAGGAGGCGCAACGCGGGAAGCTGCGCATTTACGTCGGTGAACGACGCACCGGTCACCTGACCGCGCGGGGAGAAGTTGAGCTCGAAGACCGAAAGGTAGTAGTCGAAGGCCTTGCTCGCCACGATGAGGCCGAGGAGCACCGAAAGGTGCGCCTTGACGTGCGGTGCAAAGCCCTTGAGCCGCGCCCCCGGCTGGATAGCTCCGCCCACGAGATGGACGACCGCCGTAAAGACCGCGGTCAGCACGAGCACGATGATGGTCCAGTCGGCTATCGCACGAAGCGCGGGCAGCGTGAACACGAAGAAGCCGATGTCGCGCCCGAACTGCGGATCGTTGACACCGAAGGGGATCGCCGCAAGGGCGAGGCGCATGATGTCCCAGTTCGCCGACATCGCGGCGCCGAGGAAGAACGCGAGACCGGCCGAGGCCCACAGCACCACGCGGTCGACGATGGGGCCGATGCTGCCACGCAGCTGGCTCACTATCTCCTCGAACTGGTCCGGGATGCTGTCCGCAACCGATGTGAGCACCGTCCGGGGCGCCATAGAGCGCGCGACCCGGGCGTTCACGAAGAGCAGCGTGAACGCGACGACTCCGAACGCAGCACCGGTCGCCAACCTGCTGAGCCAGATGGTGACGAAGACCTGTTCTTGGCCGAGATCGCCGAACCACAGGTAGTCCGTGAAGAGCGTGGCAAGCCATCCGAGGAACGGCAAGCCGAAGATAAGCACCACCAGAATGACGATGGTGAGCGTGCGCGGGCGTCGGGACGAGTACGTGGCCACGGCTGGCGACACATCCTTCCTCGTGCTCGGATCAGAGATAGTCGTCGACCTCTATGTTGAGGGAGGCCGGATCCAGACACCGGTCCACTTCCGGAGCGCCGGGACCGCCCAGGTCGAGCAGGTACGGCTCCACGAGCTCCCCGGACGGTGCAGCTATCACCCGCACCACCGGACGCATGGGGTCGGTCTCCCCGGGGCGCGCCACCACGGCGGTGCTCCCCTCCCTCAACCGTACCACGGAACGCGGCGGGTAGACGCCAAGCATCGTGACGAACAGCCGCACGAGCGTCGGATCGAGACTGTTGCCGGCGCTCGCGGCGACCAGCGCCATCGCTTCGTTCTGTGCTCGGGCCTCGCTGTAGGCGCGTCGGGAGGTCATGGCATCATAGACGTCGGCGACCGCCACAATCCTGGATGCGAGGTGTTGTCTCTGGCCGGGTGGGCGTCTCGGATATCCGGACCCGTCGTGCCCCATGTGGTGTTCGAGGATTATCACCGCCGCGGACCGGTCGAGCCTGGGCATCTGCGCGGCCATGCGCGCGCCCGATACAGGATGGTCGCGCATGCTTTTCCACTCCTCGGGCGTCAGCGTGCCGGGCTTGTTGAGAATCTCGCGGTCCACGGCCAGTTTCCCTATGTCATGCATAAGCGCACCGGCGCCCAGTGCCGAGAGGAATCGCGGCTCGTCGCTGATCAACGACCCGAGCGCAAGCGATAGGATGGCGACGTTCGCCGAGTGGTAGAACGTGTAGTGATCGTAGTCTCTAAGCGATGCGAGCTCCAGCATCGCCGAGCGCCTCATGCGCACTCTCTCGACGAGCGCCCCTACGGCAGCACGCACGGGTAAACCGCTCGCCGGCCGCTCGCTCCTCACGAACTGATCCATGTCTCGCACGAGGTCTACCGCGCCCTCATAGGCCTGCCGGTCGCGCTCGGCATCGTCGACCCCGTCGACCTCGGCCCGCGCCGGGCGCACATGCCCGAACTGTACGCCCTCGAGCCTGGCCGCCTGTATCACGCGCTCGATGCCGCCACCCGCTACAATGTCCGAAGCATCGGATGCGAGGATACGAACCGCCCGGGTGAGCTCACCGACACCGACATCGGGAAGGATCTGCAAGCTCTCTATGCCGAGCGCACTCGTGTCCCGAATGAGCTGGTCGAACAGGATGCTCTCCTGCGTCATGACGCGGTCCGCGAACACCAGGTCGCCTTCGAAAAACGTAAGTTCGACCTTCGCCCCGCCGCTGTGCAGGATGTCGACCACCGACTTCAGGTCGCCGACGGCCTGCTCGACCGCAGGGTGTTCGGGCGGATAGAACTGGGAACTCCGCCGGGCTGCCGAAAGCGTGGTCAGCAGGTCGCGCAGATGTGGCTGTCCCTCGGCCTGGTACGGCACATGGCTCATGGGCTGACCCGCGCTCATCGTCCCACCTCCCCACGAGCCGCTTCAATCGCGGTGATCGCGGCGGCGGCCACGGCGGCGAGGTCCTTCGAGCGCTGCCCGCCAATCAGCCGCCTGCGCCCGGCGAGCGCCTCCAGGCCGGGCAGAGCCTCGGGTGAGCCGACAAGGCCGAGCGCCTCAATGGCCTCCGCCCGCGGACCGTGCTCACGGTTGCCTATACCCTCTCCGCGGGCGACCGCGAGCAGTGCAGGGACCGCCGCAGCGTATCTCA
>JACUUN010000205.1 GCA_014859265.1 Coriobacteriia bacterium | reverse complement strand
GGTCCTCGGCCAGCCCGGAGGAGACACGACATCTCGTTGCGCCGAAGCGCACGACCCACGGCCGTCCGGTTGTCATGAACGTATGAGACGGTCATAATGACCGCATGAACCTGTCAACTGCGCACAAGGACTTCGGAAGCGGGGATGAGATCGAGCAGTCGCTCGTTCTGCTCGACCGTGCGCTCGCGGCTCGCTCCGCAAGCCCCTTCGAGATCGTGGTCGTCGGAGGTGCTGCGCTCAGCGTCCTGGGCTTCTGCATTCGGCCGACCCGAGATGTCGATGTGGTTGCGCTTGCGGGAGAGCCGAACGGCGTTTCCGAGATCGCTCTCCTGCATTCGAGGCCGCTTCCCGATCTGTTGTCCTCGGCTGCCGGCGATGTCAGCCGAGCGCTCGGCGTTGCGGCCGACTGGCTGAACCCGGGGCCGGCCGACCTCCTCGAATGCGGGCTGCCCGATGGATTCGAGGGACGCATGGTGACGCGACGCTATGGGAACCTGCTCACCGTGCACTACGCGTCGCGACTCGACCTCATCCACCTGAAGGTGTACGCCGCGGCGGACATGGGTGTGGGGCGGCACACTGAGGATCTCCGATCTCTGGGTCCGACGTGCGACGAGCTTCTCGCGGGAGCACGCTGGGCTCGCACGCACGACCCGTCAGCAGGATTCACTGAGATGCTCGTTCAACTGCTGCGGCATATGGGATGCGAACAGTCGGCGGAGGTGCTGTCCCGTGAAGACCGAGCAGCTTAGGGAGCGACTGTTGTCCGCATTGCTCGACGTGTGCTGGCGGCAGTGGACGGCGATCGGTGTGGCGGGGGTGCGCCGCTCGGAAGCTGCGGCCATCGACCCGGAGGCGCTGGCGATGATCACCCTCGTCGCCGGGAGACACGATGCCCGCCTGTTCGACGAGATGCTCGACTGGCTCGTCGTGAACCCGGGGCTAGTCGACATCGCGCGTTTCGAGCGCATGAGCAAGCGGTTCCCGGAGCCGCAACAGCGCTTGGCTCGGGTGGTGCTGACGAAGCTGGCCGAATCGGGAAGGGCAACGCTCAGGCAGGTCGCGTACGGGGCTTCGGTGGCGAACGAGGGGGCGGGCTCATACTCGCTCGAGCCGCTCTTCCTCGGGGAAGCCGGCCGGAAGGCCGTGTCGTGGACCGGACGGGACGAGGACTTCGCCCGAGCCGGGTTCGATCGCGGAGTCATCGAGCTGCGGGGGATGTCTATGGCGCCCGATGCCGCATCTCCCGCAGCGATTCGCTTCAGGGCGCGGGCGCTGGTCGGCCTTGGAGCCCGCGCCGAGGTCCTCACGTACCTCTGGAAGCACGACTGGGCTCACGGTAGGCGGATCGCGCAGGCCTCCGCCTACCCCCAGTCCTCGGTGGCGGATTACCTGTCGAGCCTGGCAGGAGCGAAGCTCGCCGATCAACGCGTCGAGGGACGCAAGGTACTCTACCGTCTTTCGAGCTCCCTCGCGGACATCGGGCGCTCGGAGTCGAGGTACGTCGACTGGGTGCTCGCCTTCCCCGCGGTGGCTGCCGTCCTCGGAGCGCTCACGCCCGTCGATGCCCCGGACGAGGTGCGATGGATCCGCCTGGAGACCGCGCTCAGAGAGGCTGCGTCAGGTCTCGCCGCAGAAGGGCTGGACGTGATCGTCCC
>JACUUN010000204.1 GCA_014859265.1 Coriobacteriia bacterium | reverse complement strand
TCTGATGGGCAGTCCTGGAAGCGCATAGGCAACCACTGCCTTCCAATGACCGGAGACGTCGTCTTGGGTCACCTCGAAGCCAGAGGTGCCGCGGACACAACGGCTCAAGTCATTGACGCGACTCCGACGGAGATCGTTTCTCCGGCAGCCGCCGAACGCCTGAGGACGATAGCATCTCGCGAGGCACCCGGGGACCTGCTTACGCAGTCGGACGAGAAACTGCTTGGCAGCCTCGGGGTTCTTCATCAAGGCCGTCCAACGCTCGCCGCCGTGCTACTGGCGGGGAGCGTGGCTGCCATTGCCAAGCATGTTCCCGCCTACAAGTGGACCTTCCTGCGGATGCGCGACGATACCGAGTACATCGATCGTGCGGACGGAGCCGAGGCGCTGCCCGTCGCGATCGAGCGGATAGTCGATCGGATCATGGCTGACAACCCTATCGACACGGTGCAGTACGGACTCCTGCACTTCGAGTACCGGAAGTTCCCTGAGCTCGCCCTGCGGGAGGCTCTGCTGAACGCCTTCGGTCACGCGGACTACACCGTTGCTTCACCCATAACGATTGAGCAGTACCCCGAGAAGCTCGCGATCTCCAATCCCGGAGCGTTCATTGGTGGTGTGAACCCGGAGAACATCCTGAGGCACGCGTCTGTCTCGAGAAACGCATGCCTGATGGAGGCGTTGCTGCGGCTGCGGCTCGTTAACCGTACACACCTCGGGGTCCGGCGCATGTACAGGGCCATGCTCACTGATGGAAAGGAGCCGCCGGTCTGGCATGACATCGCAGGCTCCGTGCGAGTAGTGATCTTCGGTCACGGAATGGAGCCGGCGTTCCGCGCGTTCGTCGATGCCGAGAACGGTGCGGGTAGACGTCTCGAGGTTGAGGACATGTTGATCCTCCAACACCTCACTCGGAATGCGGAGATCACGACTCGGCAAGCTGCGGCGCTGACCCAGGAAAGGCCGGAGGAAGTCCGGGCACGGCTGAGCCTGCTGTCCCTTGAGCGCGGATACATCGCGAGGGGCGGAAGCGGCAAAGGAACCTACTGGCGGCTGCGCAGGAAAACCCATGAACGGCTGGCCGGAGCGGGGATTCCCGACAGAGATAGACGCATCGATTGGGCGACGGCACGAGCGCAAGTCGAGGGCGCTCTGAGGCAGCGCGCGCGCAGGAGCGAGCCCGGGCTTACGAACGCCGAGATCCGACGCATCACTGCATACGACCGTTCGCAGGTGACGCGCTTGATGGGAGAGTTGCGGGACGACGGCGTAGTCGTGCTCGAAGGGCACGGGAGGGGTGCGAGATACTATCACGTCAGTCACCCGCAATTGAGCAAATGAAGCATCTGTGCGCAATCGGAATGGGTAACTGCAGGTCAAGACCCAAGCGAAACTAAGTCGCGAGCGCTAGAGTATCTGGCATGTCGGCGGAGCAGGCGGTCTCGCTCCTCGGCGAGACGTGCTTCGACGTGTACCTGAACGACGTCGCGTACTGGCGCTGCATGCCGTCGAACGTCTGGCGCTACAGCATAGGCGGCTACCAGGTCATCAAGAAGTGGCTGTCGTACCGCGAGCAGCCATAGGGCGCCTGGGTCTGCGGTCGACTACAGAGCCGATTCCTTCGCCCACGCGTAGCTGATCCGCTGTCGCTGCGGCGTC
>JACUUN010000060.1 GCA_014859265.1 Coriobacteriia bacterium | reverse complement strand
CTGACCAGCAGTCTACTACGCGCCAGGGGGCAAACGCGCTCAGTTCGGCTCGGGATGGTCGGCGGTGCCGCCACCGTCGCGAGTCCGACGCGCGAAGCGTCTCATGCGACCCGCCCTACTCCAGCCGGCTGTCGGCGAGGCAGCCGGAGCGCCATCAGCCGGCCGCCGAATGAGGGTCACGCCATCGTAGTCGGCCGGCTCCCACTGGTGGTCATGAACCTTGAAGCTCAGGTGCTGCTCGCCATCGACACTGAAGACCATGAGTGCGCGGCCACCCGACGACAGCTCGACGACGCGATCCCAGAGTAGATCGCGTACCCGAGCGTTTACGCTCCCGACGAACACTCCGGCGGAGATCTCCAGCAGCCACCGGGTGAGATGACCGCGCAATCCAGTCGGACAAGCGGTGAGAACGATGACTGTCATCAGGAGTCGATCCCGTACTCGTGGTTGATACCGCCTTCGATGACACCGGACGTTCCATCCCACAGCTTCACCACACCGGGTTCCACGGGCTCCTCAGAGGCGGCGCTGGACTTGACGCCCCACAGGAGCAGACAGTGGATGTCCGTCACGCACCGGCTCAAGAAGGTCCGGTCGTATAGCTGGTTGCGCACGGCTCTGCGGGTCTCCGCGGCAACGTCCTCGGGCTGGGAAGCCGCAACGTCGAAGGCTACCGGGATCGTCATCTCGGCCTTGTATAGGTCCGCGATGTCGTACACGAATGACCGCGCATGTCCCGTGTGGATGAAGCCCAACCCTGGCGAACACCCCAAAGCGACTACGACGGCATGGGTCACGCCGTACAGACAGGCCTGAGCCGCCGACAGCGCCTGGTTGACGTGGTCCGCGGAATCGAAGTTGCCTCGCTCGTAGCTTCGGCCGTCCCATTCCAGCCCGGTCCGATCAGCGTGCTCCCGGTAGAGCCTCCGTACTCGCGCACCTTCGCGCCCACGGAGCTGCTGCATCGTCACTCGATCGATCCCGCGCTCCTCGGGGAACCTCAGAGCGTACATTGCTCTGGCGACCGCAAGTCGTCTGCGCCGGTTGGACACGGCCGCTGCTTGAGCCTCCAGTAGGACCGTCGAACTGGCCAACGCCCTTCCATGAGCGTAGTAGCGTACGCCTTGCTCGCCCACCCATACGACCGTCGATGCGCTCTCTGCCAGCAACATCATCGCCTGATGGGTCACCTTCGTGCCGGGCCCGAGGAGAAGAGCCCCCAGTGTTGCGGCGGGGATGTGCACCGTTCCGCGTTCGTCCGTCGCGGTGATCGCGTTGCTGTCGCGATGGACAACGCATCGCTCCACGTAGATGAACGACAGCCGGTCCTGGGCGCGAAGAAGCTCAGGGAGGCGCGGGGGCGGACTTCCAGGAATCGAGTTCATTTGAGCGCCGCCAGCGTCATCAAGCCACAACCGTAGGCCTTCGCGTGCCCAAGGCCAAGAGCCAGGATGCGGCGGAGCGCGTCGGGATCGTCAACCTCGAGCCGTCCATCGAAAGACGCCACCCGCAATGTGACGGTCTGACCGTTTCGCGGAAACGCGAACGTCGAGGAGCTTCGGACCACGAGATCCGGCTCCCCCGCGACCCCCTCAGTGATGCGGAAGCCGGCAGCCTCGCACCGCGTCAGCAACCAAGCTCGCTGCTGCTCGGGTGTCACGTGCCCGAATCGCCGCGTCGACGTTGACTCCTCTGCACCTGGCGGCTTGCCGTTGCGAGTGGGATTGGCCGTGAGTCGGAACGCCCACCGCTGACCGCGCGCGAGCGAGTCGAGGAACTTGTCGTAGGGGCGTGTCTCCCAAGACTCGGTCGTCGGCCATCCGACCTGCTCCACGAGGTGTGTGAGGTCCGGCTCACGCGGACTGACCACATAGAGGAGTACCCTGTGCGGGTTGTGCTGATCCAGGCGCCATAAGACCCGCCCCTCACTGGTGCCGGCACTCGGGGACGCGAAGGCACTCAGAACCGCGGCGTGCATGGCGTGAGGCGAAGACAGCAGCTTGCGAGAGGCTCGACGGCTCGGGTTGACCTGAAAGCGCGTAAGGAACACGGTTACCCTCCCAGCACTGTCATCGGATCGTGGTCCTCCTCAAACCGGCCGTTCGCGGGAGCGAAGTCAGGGTTCTCTACGCTGATCCACTCCCTGACTACTGAGCGCCAGCCGTACTCCCGGCGGGTGGGGTCGAAGCTCAGCGGTTCATCTCGCATCGTCTCGGAGTGCCCGTCACCCGACTCCGCGTCTCGAATGATCTCGAGTCGGACCGGTGACTGCCGCGTCTTCCTGCGATACCAAGCCGCCGCCATCCACTCCTCGCTCCGCAAGGCTTCGACCGCCGGCTTGTCGCGCAGTCCAAGGCTTACCGGCAGGACTGGCGGGCACGAACGACGGCCGAGATACAGGGGGAACACGGGAGCTCGCAGCGCGTCGTCCAGACCGGAGATGAGTCCCTCGTCGCCCTCAACGGCGGCAACGAACACGGCATCGGCCAGGTAGTGTCGATACGACAACGGCATCACTCTGCTTCCGTCCAGGGTGCGGGCAGTCTGGAAGTCCTGCAACACGGTGCCTGGCTGGTCGATGCGTACGCCGAACCGCATGCCAAGGAACTCGGTCAGATCATCCGTGCGGCGCATCCCGCGTGCTGCCGCCAGCATGCCGATGACTCCCGACTTCGTCGGGGCCCGCTCCGTGCCGCGGCGCACGAACCTGCTGCTCGATCCCCATGCCTGCAACGGACCGGTCAGCCGCAGCACCAGAGAGGTCACGCCGTCTCCCCTAGCCGAGGGATCTCGCCGATCCGAGTGCTAATCTGATCGCCGACGTTCTCGATGAGCTCGGGCAGCGACACGTCGCTGCCCAGCGCACTGAGTGCGTCGGTGGCATCGCCAACCCGGACAACCCACGAAGCCAGCGGGCGTTGAGCGTACTTGTCCTCGATTTGGGTCGCGTATCCAGCGAGCTTCTTGGATGCCAGGGGAACGCGACCCGAAGTCGAGTCGGCCACGACAGGCTCCTCGAACGCACCGACGAAGTTCACTGACTGCGTGTCTCGCAGCTGAACCACGACTGCATCCGGAAGCGTCCGGTTCGCGAACGTGTTCATCTTGCCCGTCGGCATGCTGGTGACAAAGGCGCGTACGAAGGCCTCGGCAGCGCGTCGGGTCGCAGTTGCGTCGCCGAGACTCGTCATCAGCGCATCGACATCGAGCGTGCCGTAGCGATAGAGCGTGGCGGAGTTGAACTCGACGGTGCCGATCATCCCGGCACCGGTCTCGTCACTCTCCTGTTTGCGATCATCGACGGCGGTGAAGTAATCGTACTCGTTCTCGACACCGTGCACGCTGATCGCGTGCGCCACCTGTACAGCCGCGTCGACGTTGATGTCTGAGATGTCGGCTACCATTCGCCCGAACAGCGCAACGTCCACCGAGTGATCGCGGTTGGCGAGCGTCTTCACATCCTGGGCCTTCAGCGCGGCATTCACGTCCACCTGGTCTGCCGCAATCACAGCAGCGGCGGCGAGATTGTCGTACTGCCTTGAACTGAGGAACACGAGGTAGCTCGACTCCTCCGCATTTCCCTTGCTGGAGGCCGTCGTCTTGATCCCGGCCACATTCACGGTCGCCTTAGCCAACTCCTCGGCCCTGTCCGCCAACTCAGGCGCTCGATCCCTGATTCGTTCCGCGAGGACCTCAACCACGCGCTTGGTGCGCACGCCGAGTTCGCTCTGACCGAGCCCAGACGCGAACGCCGTGCGGATGGCACGCTTCCACGCCTGGCTGGAAACGCGCGCCCGACGCACGCCACCGTAGGTGGCCGTCTTCGGGCTTCCAGTGTCGTCCCGGTTCAGATTCGACGGTGGTACCGTCTGCAAGACGTGGATGTCCACGATGGTCCGACTCATTCCGACCCCCTCGCTTCCTTGCCGGTGTCGTCAACCGGCGTCTCGCCTGACTCGTGATCCTCACTGTAGAAGTCCCGACCCCAGGCCAGCCGAACTCGGTCGGCCCCTTGGGGTCGCTGAAGCCACACGAAATCCTCTGCAAGCCTGCCGTAGTCAAGCGGGATGCCGAAGGTGCGAAGCTGGCCTATCAGCCCCCGTGCATGATGCACCACCTCGGCGAAGTCGGTGGCCGTGCCCAGCGCCTCGAATCGGCGCCGCACCGCATCTTGGCTGCGGCCCGCTGCGGCGTTCCTCGTGCAGAGCATCCGCACCGCCTTGCCCAGGCCTCGACCAGGTTCATGCATCGGCGTGCCTTGTGATTGCTGGTGGATGGCAAACAGTGTCACCGCAGCGTACGTTGCCCATTCGTTGCTCGTGGGCTCATCGCCATACCGAGCGGGAAGTGGTACCCCCTCCAGGGTGGCCTCCCAAAGACCCGCAGTCGCTCCTGGCGGCTTGCCTACACCTCGGCGGAGGCGTGCGAGCGTCGCCACGGCGTGACCACGTCGCCCGATGTAGTCCCTCTGCAGCTGCGACACGCGCTCGTCCACGAAGCGCCCTACATCGCCGAGGGGGTGCCTACGTCCGGGGCGCTCCGAACGACACCGTTCCTGATTCACAGTCATGCGGCAACCCCGCCCTTCTCTGGCTGCGCGGCAAGCTCGAAAGCCCTCGCGACCTCGCGCCGAAACCAAAGGTCGGCCGCGGCCGAACTGACGTGCCGGCCTCTCACCTCTCGGCCGATCCAGCTTGCAGGACCGGACTGCTCCAGGAGCCCTCGTCCCAACTCCAGCACGATGCGCCGAGCGACCTTCTGCCACACCCCTCGGGCATCGATTGGGTCTCCGTGGGGGCTGAGAGCTGACAGCCACTCTCGGAACGGCCTGTCGAGTGCGGAGAAGGCAGCCTCCCGAGCATGACTTCGTGCCCCTGTCCCCTTGTCGCCCGCTGCTTCCGCGAGGTTCGCCGCCAAGTTGCCCAAGGCCCTAGCCCCCTGATCGGCATCCTCGACCGCGCCTACCGCAACAGCTCCAAGCTCGACGCTCGCCTCTTCCATGAGGGAGACCGACAGCGAGAGCGCATCGTCCACGATCTCCGAAGTCTTGGTCTCCTTGCTCACGTATGCCATGGCAATCAAGCGAATGCGAACGGAGTAGTCGTCAGGCAGGCACCCTTCGACTCTAAGCTTGCCGATCCACTCGAGAACAGCAGGTGGTAGGGTGTGTGCGCTATCCATGTGCATCTTCTGCCCCGTGACGTTGGGGAGCAGCGCGGAGAGACCGCGCCAGACCAGTCGCTCTGGATCGTGTGTCAGTGGCATGTAGACAGGTCCTCCCTTGAGCCTCTTCTCCTGTCCCTCGCTGCGCCGCCACGCGCACATCGGCTCAATGCTGTGGCGATTCTGGCGTTCGATTCTGTCGCCGTTGGCTATCAAGACGCCGCTCACACCACTGGAATCAGTAGAGAGCCTGATGCGCCGGCTCTGCCAGGTGTACAGATCCAGAGGCCCAAGGGGCCGCATGCCCGTTTCGTCTGCCAGCTCCGTGTCGGGCAGGCGTTCCCACGCCGGCAAGTCAGCATCACAGAAGCGCACGTAGTCCGATTCGTCGGCGATCAGATTCAGTAGCAGCGTTTCACGGAGTGTCCCACCTTCTGCGAAGACCCCGCCCAGCCTGCCCGCCCAACCTGTCCCGATCGGGTAGCCCTTGCCCTTCTGCACTCTGGGATCCCCCACCGCTCCGGACTTGATGCCGGAGGGATCGAACGCTTGGCAATTCACGAGCCATCGCGCCGCCTCGGCGAACGAGAGCCGCTCGAGTCCGCTCTTCAGGCGGGTGGTGAAGTATGGCTCGCCGGATGGGACGTCCGCGATCAGCCGCTCCAGACCGAAGACCTCGTCCTTCGCGGTCCTCAAGTCCGCCACCTGGTAGAACGGCGTCCTCGGGTGCAAGAGGTCGAAGCGCTCCCGAAACGTCTCAAGGTACTCCGCGATCGCTCCCGTCGGCAGGCCGTGTGCGCACCATAACCCGTGCCACTCGCTGGTGTCCCGGGGCCCCTCCACGGCACGATGCAGGATCGCAAGGAGCACGCGAAGGATCGCGAAGGTCTGTGTGGGCACCTCGCCGACGATCGCCCTGGATTCATGTGCCGACTCGAAGAGACCCATGATCGAGACCTCGTCGACGCGGCCGTCGAGCCGATGCACGCGGATCCAGGGTTGCTCGATCAGGTTGAAGCTCGGGCTGTCACGCATTCCGCCTCACCTCCAGTCCTAGCCACCGGTCGTAGCGCAACTCGTAGTCAAGCAGCCTTGCCGTGAGGCCCTCTTCAAGGACTAGCACGAGTTGGCCTTCCAGCCATGGGCTCTCCTGCCAGCCGGGGAAGCAGTTCTGCTGTTCCAGCTCCTCGATCGCGGCAAGGCTGCAGAGTTCAGCTGGGAGAGCCAGGGTGCATGACATGAGCAGCTTGGCCTGCGGGAGCGTCGGGATCTGATCCGTCGGAATGACCTCGTACGGGTCGGCCGGAAGCCATGGCAAAGGACCCAACGTCCCATCGGTCCGCCGCATCACCACAATCACTTCGACGCTCTCGGAAGAGGTATCGCGAACCTGGGCTCGTCCCTCACGCTCATGAGCCTCGGGGTCGTGGGCGCTTGCGTGCAACCACCCGATCAGCGGCTCACCCGCTTCCCTGGGCCCACTGAGCCGGAAGTCGTCGGCTCGCGCGCGCTTCTCTTCCTGCAGCCGTTCGAACTCGACGCGCGCAGAGTCCATCGCTTCCCGCCAGTCGATGGGCCCGATCGCCTCTTCGCCATACGCCGCCTGTACGAGCGGGGCGATGTGCTCGGGTAGATTGACCGGCGTTCCGGTCTCGAGGCGTGGTGACAGAACGGCAAGCGAACGCAGCAGCAGGTGTCCGCCATAGACGCGGATCGATCCGCCGACGGGCTTAGGGGGTCGTGCGTCCCAGTCGACGCCAGTCAGTAGACACCGCGCTTGCCTGAGGTGTTCCGGACGTTCGCGCTGGTGGCGATGCAGACGGCCCATGCGCTGCAGAACGAGATCCACCGGCGCGAGATCAGTGATCAGCAGATCGAAGTCGATGTCCAGCGACTGCTCAGCGACCTGACTCGCAACGACGACGTGACTCACGGGGCGAGTGGCTCCCGTCTCCTTCAATCGCTCAGGCGGTCCGAAGCGATCTCGCAATGATTCGTCGATCGCTATGCGATCGAGTGCCAGGAACCGCGAATGCGCCACGGTGATCCTGTCCCGCCTGATCCTGTCCCGCCCGAAGATGTCCTCGAGGAAGCGAGCCGTCTCCTGCACGCGGCGGACGGTGTTCCGAATGATCAAGACGCAGCCGCCATCGGCCATGACTGGACGCAGAGTCGTCACAAGCGCATCCCCGTCGTCGGCCAGCGGCTCGACGATCACGTTCGTTTCTCTGCCTGACGTCTCCGTGACGCGGACGAGCGGCTCGCCCGTCCCTGAGGACGCGACCAGCACCGGGTACCCGATGTCACCTTCCAAGGCAGAGCAGTCGTCCGCCGGCGGGTTACTCGCGCCATCCCTCCACGACCTCCTCCGGGGTCGAGAGGTCTTCCCGAACCGGCATCGATCGTATGCCTGCACCATCGCCTTTCGGCGCGCGGCAGGGAGCGTCGCCGACAACACGATGACGGGCACGCCATACGCACCCAGCCACTCAAGCGCGCGCTCGAGGTAGACGCTCATGTACACGTCGTAGGCGTGCGCCTCGTCGATGATCACCACTTTGCCCGCCAGGCCCATGTGGCGCAGAACCACGTGCTTCGACTTCAGCGCGCCGAACAGCAGCTGGTCGATGGTGCCGACGACGAAGGACGAGAGCATCGCCTTCTTGCGGCCCATCAACCACTGGTGGGCGGCGAGGTCCGGACCCTCCCCTTCACTGCCGTCCATGTCGATGCCCACGACGGTTCCACGCCGCAGAAGCCCGGCGAGCTGCTCATTCAGCCGCGCCTTCCCGTGTGCCAGCATGACCGAGAGAGCCCCACGGTCCGGATCGTTGTCTGGAACGTGGTGAAGCCACTCCAGCACTCTCGGAAACATGGCATCGCTGGTCGCTCTCGTCGGCAGAGCGATGAAGCAACCGCCCGCGCCAGAGCGGCCGGCGAACAGCTCCGCGACAGCCAGGGCCGCCTCGGTCTTGCCCTCGCCCATTGGCGCTTCGATGACGAGTAGCCCTGGTTCGCGCTGCGATGCGGCGAGTTCGATGGCGGCTTGCTGGACGGGCCGGATCGACGCCTCTGCCGGAAGGGCGAATCGGGTGAGGAAGAAGTCGGCCGGCGATGACACGTTCTCGACCGCTGACCACGGGCTGGGCAGGTCCAGGGCGTCCCAGGCGCGCTTCAGGCGCTGCGGCACATCGCGTTCGAAATCGTCGAGAGGGAACAGCTCGTCGTTGCTCGCTATCCAGTCAGCAACGATCACCAGGGCGGTCAGCAGCGCCTGTGCGGGCTGAGGGAGCCGGCAGTTCCTCCATTGCTGGAGGCGCTCTCCTGCCGAATGGAGACCCGCACTCCGATCGAGCAGCTCTCGTTGGACTTGCTGCCAGGCCTGCTGATCCTCATTCAGCCCCAGGAGACGAGGGTAGCCGCGACGGGCGTTGCTCAGGTCATCGTGCGTTGGAGGGATGCCGTGATGTCCGCCGAGCACGACCGAGAACTGCTGCGACTCGCGCCTCTCCCAGCCATGGACACCACGTAGCCAGTCCTCCAACAGGACCTGGCCGGCCGTCGAATGATGGATGCGTCGCCGGTCAGGGTCACCGTCCATCTGGAGTCCATGCGCCCGCATTCCCTCCGAGAGGGCTGGAACCTGTACCGCGAAGGCCGGGGTCGCCTTCCCGATATCGTGGACGCCGGCCAGCCATGTCGCGAGAAGGCGGCCATCAGTAGTCGCGGCAGGGAGTGCGGTGCTGATGGTCTTCCGTACTGCGATCGGCAGCCACTTATCCCACAGCCGACCCGCCACGGCCGCCGTGTCGTCAAGATGACGCCACAGAGACAGCCGGGCATCATCCGAGCGTCCTGACTTCGCCCAGACACTGGCGGCCGCTTCGCTAGGTAGCGTCGGACCCCCGACCGATTGCACGAAGACCCCCGTTAGCCTCCCTGGTCACGCGAGCACCGCAGCGAACGCGCGACCTACGCGTTGCCCGAGATGCGTTCATCGGGGGCGATGACGCTCCCCAGCGACCGTCCACCTCAGGCCTCTGCGCTCAGTGTAGCAACGGGCTCTGACATCGCTCATGAGCGGCTTGGGCGGCAACGCTTGTCGGATCGCGCCCGGGAGGAGGAGCGAGCCCCCGAGTCGTGTCCCGCACCCCACGCGCCGCCCGCCTCCTCGTCGGCGCCCGACCGTACCGCGGCTCCGGCCGCCCCGCCCTTGCGCTCGCCGTGCTTCCCGACCTGGGACAGGAAGTAGGTCAGCGCCGCGATCACCGAGCCGATCCCCACCCCCTGCAGCGCGAGCGACCGCGCGTCCTTGGACTTCACCGCGAGCCCGAGGAACAGCACCGCGAGCACGGCGGCGACGACGCCCACGAGCTTCTCCTTGAGGTCGTCCAGCGTGTGGATCTCCAGCCATCGCGGCAGGGGGACGTCGTCGTCGACGAACAGCTCGTAGAGCCCGAGCGCGACGATGTAGAGCACCGTGGCCAGCAGGAACGCGTCGGCGATCTCGATGAACTCGACGATGAGCTCCTTGGTGGCCATCCCCCCGATCCCGTCTGAGATCGCGCGAACGGTCTCCACGACGCCTGCCAGCATGAGAGCCAACGAGCCGAGGAACGTCGCGAACGCGGGCACCACGACGATGTAGCGTGTGGCGG
>JACUUN010000203.1 GCA_014859265.1 Coriobacteriia bacterium | reverse complement strand
TCGTTCTTCGTCAACGTGACGACGTCGGCGTCCTCCACGCGGCCCTTCACTTCGATGAACTGCAGGCGCCCCCGCACTCCGTCTCGTGACCGGATGTCGTAGCCCTTGTTGTTCGGCGGCATCTCCTCCGGCTCTCGCCCGAGCGCACGCTCGGCGGCGAGCACCGCGTCGACGGCGACGCGCTCGACCGCCCGCCGAAGTTCCGCGTTCGCTGATACCGGCGGGACACCGTCTCCTTCGGGCTCCTGTGCGAGCATCCCTACGGGGATGACGATCGCACCGCCCACAACTACAGGCTGCAACGGTGACAGTCGCATCTCCCGGTCCAGCTCTAGCAGGCGCTGCCGCAGGCGGGACTGCAACTCGTCGGCACGCTGACGCGCCTTGCCGGAATTCAGCTTGGGCTTCTTGCCTGCGAGTTCCTGGGCCTTCAGTTCCTCGGCGCGGTGGTCCCAGTAGTTGATCTCATGGGTGAGCCGCTCCTCGACGGCGTGGCGCGTGCGCTCGACGCGATCCGTGGTGCGCCGCTGCACCTCGCGGAAGTGCTCGGGCACGATCCGCTCCACCGCGTGACTGACGCCGAGCTGCTCGGCACCGTCGCCGAGCCAATCAGCGTCGAGTTCTGGAGCGATGCGCTGGCTCTCCTCGGCCGTCGTGGCACGGTAGTCGAGGTAGGGTGCGTAGCCGACATCAGTCGCGCCGCCGTCAGAGGCGATCTCGACGAACTGGAGGCGGCGCGAGACGAGCGTCGGCGTGCCCGCCGCCGTGATGCGCCCGTCCTGGATGCTGCTCTCGAGGAACAGCAGCAGGCGGGGCTCGGTGCCCTCGTCGAGGTCGTCGACGAGTACGGCGCCCTCCTTGAGCAGAGTGCGGTACCGCTCCATAGTCAGGTCGACGGTAGCGTCGAGTAGCGGGTGGCCCGGACAGAGAAACTGCGCTGGAGCGTGACCGTCTACGTGCACCCGCCCTTTCTCGAACGTGACACGCTCGTATCGCTGCAGCACCGGAACGCCCGAACCGATCACGCGATCGCGTGCGCGGATGTCTGCCGGCACGTGCTTGATCTCGTAGCGCCCCGGCTCGCGCTCCACGATGCGGCCTCCCAGGCGGCCGAACGCTTCGAGGAAGAACGACCGGATGAAGTGCGGCTGCAACCGGCGCGCCTCGGCGAGCTCCATCTCCTCGCGGATCCGTTCCACCTCGGCGTCGGACAGGACGTCGCTCGCGAGCGCACGCTCGTGGATGAGCTCGTTCATCGTGTTGCCGACGCTTGCGTCGATCACCTGGTCAAGCCGCGCCCTAACCTCGGGCTCCTCGCCGTAGCGGACCGCTTCGATGATGAGGTCTCTTAGCGGCTTGTCCGTGAAGACCTGTCCGAGCACGTCGTAGACCTGCCCCCCAAGGCTCTCGCGCATCCGCTCGAGCTTGTCGAAGAGCTTTAGGAAGACCTCGCCCTCGCGGGTCTTGTCCGCCACAAGGTTCCACATATGGCAGACCTCGGTCTGGCCGATACGGTGGATGCGCCCGAAGCGCTGCTCGATTCGGTTCGGGTTCCATGGCAGGTCGTAGTTCACCAGCAGGTTGGCCCGCTGCAGGTTGATGCCTTCGCCGGCAGCATCGGTGGCGACAAGGACGGAGACATCTCTGTCCTGCGTGAAGAGCTCCTGGGTCTTGCGCCG
>JACUUN010000202.1 GCA_014859265.1 Coriobacteriia bacterium | reverse complement strand
ACCACCCTCGCCGGCTCGACCACCTCCTTCGCCTACGACGCGGCCGGGAACCTCACCCTCGTCACCGACCCGCTCGGACACGAGGCGGCCTTCGCCTACGACGCCGCAGGCAACCTTACCGAGAGCACCGACGCGCTCGGCACGTCGACCGGCTTCGCCTACGACGCCGGCGGCAACCTCCTTGCCGTCACCGACCCGCTCGGCGCGAGCGCGCACTTCACCTACGACGCTTCCGGAAACCGCGATAGCGCCACCGACGCCCGCGGTAACACCACCGCCTTCGGCTACGACCCGATGAACCTGCTCACCGGTGTCACCGACGCGCTCGGGGCAAGCACCGCCTACACCTACGACGCCAACTACAACCTCGCCTCGGTCACCGACGCGCGCGGCAACGCGACCGCCTACACCTACGACGCCGCCGACCGCCTGGCCGCTCTTACGAACCCGCTCGGCCACACGTGGACCTTCGAACACGACCCGAGCGGCAACCTGACCAAGACCACCTATCCGGACGGCACGCACGCCATCCGCACCTACACCGCCCGAGACGAGCTCGCCTCGCTCACGCTCCCCACAGGCGAGTCCTACGCGTATGCCTACACGCCCACGGGCTGGCTCTCTGACGTGACCGACGGGGCCGGGAGCGCGACCGCGTTTGACTACGACGTCCTCGGCCGCCTCACGTCCGCCACCGACGCCCACAACCCCGCGCTCGCTTCCGGCCACACCGTCACCTACGCCCACGACGAGGCCGGGCGCGTCACCGGCGTGCGCCTGTCGGCCGAGGAGACGCGCACGTACACGTACGACCTGAGGGGCGACCTCATCCGGATGGGGCTTGCGTCCGATAACCCTGGCATGGAGACGGCCTACGCCCACGACGCCGCCCGCCGCCGCACGTCCGTCACGCTCCCCGACGGCTCGGCCCGCGCCTACGCCTACGACCCCGCCGGCCGCCTCGCCTCGATCGCGACCACCATGTCCTCCGGCGTCCTCGCGCATACCTACGAGCGCGACGCGGCCGGAAACGTGATTGCCGAGAACGCCGAACGCTACGCGTACGATGCCCTCGGGCGCCTCACGCAGTGGTACTCGCCTTCCGCAGAAGCCACCACCACCTACGCCTACGACCCCGCGGGCAACCTGCTTTCCGCCACGCGCGCAGGCCAGGCGCTCAAGTCCTTCACCTACGATGCCGCGAACCGCATCTCAAGCCCCGGCTACTCCTACGACGCGCGCGGCAACCTGACCGCGAGCCCCGGCCGCACCTACGCCTACGACGGCGCCGACCGGCTCGTGTCCGTCGCCGACGCGTCTGCCGAGACCACCATCGCCGCCTACACCTACGACTTCCTGAACCGCCGCACGTCTGCGACCGAAGGCACGCAAACCGTCTTCTTCCACTACGACGGCGCGAGCCCCAACGTCATCGCCGAGACCGACGCGTCAGGCGCCACCCTCGCCACCTACGCCTACGACGACCGCGGTGCGCTCCACTCCACGGTGCGCGACGGCGCCACCTACTACTACCACGCCAACCACCGGGGCGACGTCGTCGCGCTGACCGACGCTGCCGGCAACGTCGTCAACACCTACGCGTACGGCCCCTACGGTGAGATCACGCACGCCGAGGAGACCGTCGAGAACCCCTACCGCTACGCCGGCTACCGCTTCGACGAGG
>JACUUN010000201.1 GCA_014859265.1 Coriobacteriia bacterium | reverse complement strand
TCATCGAAGAGACGCGCTTCGTAACGACCGAAGACAGTCGTGGCCAAGAGAAGCGCCTCAGGATCGACGAGCGAACGGGCAGTGCCTTTGGTGCCACCCACCCCGAGTTCGGTCCATTGCGCCCACAGTAGGCCGAGGATCGCCTGCCCCAGGCTATCCCGTGATGCGGTCAAAGACAGGGCCATCGTCAACTCCTAGGTTGTCTGACTACTTGTAGTATCTCATAATGACTACTTCTCCGTACTCATAAGGCACGGCTTTGAGGTATGTAGACATGTTTTTACAAGCGGTGATAAAGTCTGTCTAACCTGTCTAGGAGGCCACGATGGACCCACGCAAGAATCCTTACGCTCCGGGTGCTGGCACCAAACCACCGGCTCTCGTAGGTCGCGATCGTGAGATCGAGTCATTCGACGTTCTGCTTGAGAGACTTGAGAACGGATACGCAGAGCAGTCGATGATCATCACTGGACTGCGGGGTGTCGGCAAGACGGTCTTGCTCGATGTCTTTCGCGAGAAGGCGGAGGCGCGGGATTGGGCGACCGTCGAATGGGAGGTCGAGAAGGACTCTGCGTTCCGCTCTAAGATGGCCATGCAAGCACGTCGTGCGCTGCTTCAGATCGCACCGGGAGCCCGGTGGCAAGATCGCGCTCTGAGGGCGGCATCGATACTCAAGTCGTTCACCCTGACGGCAAACCCGGACGGGACCCTGACGGCAGGACTCAACGTCGAAGCGTTGCCGGGGTCTGCGGACAGCGGCGTGCTGGCTGAAGACCTGTCCGATCTTCTTGTTGCGATGGGAGAGGCCGCGCGAGAGAGAGGGACCGGGGTCATCTTCCTGTTGGACGAGATCCAGTACCTTGACTCCGGAGAACTCGAGGCACTTATCGCCGCACTTCACAAGTGTGCGCGGAGATCCCTTCCCGTTACCCTGGTGGGCGCAGGACTGCCACAGATTCCGCGACTCGCGGGCGAGGCGAAATCCTACAGCGAGCGGCTCTTTCGCTTCCCGCGCATCGGTGAACTCGCGGAGGCGCACGCGCACGAAGCGATAACGGTGCCGGCGAGCAAGCTCGGCGTTGATTTCGAGGATGGCGCGGTCAGATTCATCGTTGAGTACACGCAAGGCTATCCGTACTTCCTGCAGGAGTACGGGAAGATCGCATGGGACGAGGCCCGAGAATCGCCGGTGTCCAGTTCTTCGGTAGAGTCGATCAGGCCACTCGTAGAGGCCAAGCTGGATGAGAGCTTCTTCCGGGTGCGAGCAGATCGCGCGACAGACCTCGAGCTGCGCTATCTGTACGCGATGGCAGAACTCGGCCCTGCCCCACACCGGGCAGCCGAGGTCGCGAAGCACATCAACCGGACATCGCAACAGGCCGGTCCGGTCCGATCGCGGCTTATCGAGAAGGGTCTTCTCTATACGCCAGGACACGGCTACGCGGCATTCACGGTTCCCCACTTCGATCGATACATGCTGCGCTGCCATTCGGGCCTGAAGGAGATCGATGCCTCCGGGTGAGCATCGGAGCGCCCCGTCGGGGTAACGGCCCGATGGGGCGTCAGCGCATGAAGACCTGGAGTTTCGCCGACAGCGCCGCCAAGTCAGCGAGTTCGCACTCCCACAGAGTCAGGACCGACCACCCTTGGGACAGGAGCTGAGCTTGGTGCTCCGCGTCTCGGGCCTTG
>JACUUN010000200.1 GCA_014859265.1 Coriobacteriia bacterium | reverse complement strand
CACCTTCACCCGTACGGGAGGTAACGCCATGCGACTACCCCCAATCCTCAGACGACGAGTCTGCCAGCGTCATCGGCGAACCCACCCAGCCCTCGCACGTCGTCGTACCGACCTTGCCAAACATACACGCCGGCTCTGACTCCGGCTTGACGAACAAGTCCCTCCCGGTCCACCCGATGCAGATCATGCAGCCGCAACGCCACAGAATGCTGCTGGAGCCGCGCCCAGAGTGATGGCGAGAGAGAGCGGTCATGATCCAGTTCATTGATGACAGGATCTGTGACCTCCGAAGGGATGATGACTGGTACGCTGTCCTCGGCGATGAGATGGAAGTGCTCGTCGACCTCGCGGAATAGCAGCTGAGATCGCCTCCTCTGCAAGTGCAGGGCGTCGAGTTCGACGTTCGCGTATAGATCCGCGAAGTACTCTGTGCTCGTGTCCGGGTCATAGAGCTTCTCCACCCCCTGCCGAAGAGCGAATCGAGCAAGTTCGGCCCCGGTGCGGTATTCCTTCGGCGGCAGGGTGCCCTCCGAGGGCTCGAACACGATGACTCTCCCAGCGGCGAGACGGCCCTCACGGTTGCAGCGCCCCGCTGCCTGGATGACGGAATCGAGCGGTCCGACGGCGCGCATCACGACCGGGAAGTCGATGTCCACTCCCGCCTCCACGACCTGGGTGGACACGACGCGGCAAGGCTCACCTGCCCGGAGCCTCGCCCTGATCGTCTCGAGAACTCTCCTTCGATGGGCCGGGGTCAGCAGCGTCGAGATATGCAGCACGTCCGGCAAGCCCTCCGCAAGTATGTCGAGTACGGCCAATGCATCCTTGCGCGTGTTCAGGATCACCAGACATTGCTCGTGCGTTCGTACCTCGGCCGCCAGCCTGGCCCACGACCACGGTTCTTCCGGCACCTCGTAGTCGACTCGCCGCACCACCTGGAACAGCCGGCGAGGATCCGCGACGATGTCCCTGAGGTTCGGCAGGAACACGCCTGGCTTGTCGTGCCGGCCCACAGCCGGCTGCGTCGCCGAGCACAAGACGAACGTGGTTCCCCAGTCCGAAGCGAGCCGCGCGATGATGTCGAGCAGCGGTTCGAGGAGCCGTGGTGGAAGGGTCTGGACCTCATCGAGGACGACCACGGATCTCGCGATCCGGTGCACCTTGCGGCACCTCCCGGGCCTGGATGCCAACAGGCTCTCGAAGAACTGCACGTTCGTGGTCACGACCACAGGAGAATCCCAGTTCTCAGCTGCGAGCCGCCGCCAATCCGGACCGTCGTCGGCGTCCGCCTCGTCGGTCGGCTCGAACGCGGCGGAGTGATGTGCGAGGACCGCCTCGTCGCTCCCTAGGACCGAGCGGAACGCGTCGACCGTTTGGTCGATTATGCTCGTGTATGGAATGGCGTAGATGACGCGGTCGAGTCCGTGTAGCACCGCGTGCGTCAATGCGAAGGCCAGCGACGAGAGCGTCTTGCCACCACCCGTCGGAACAGTCAAGCGAAAACAACCCGGCGACAAAGAGGCGGCATCAACGCACTCTCTGTAGACCTCAGCACGCAGCTCGTTCACGGCGCTGCGTTCGCAGGCTGAGATCAAACGCTCTTGCGAGGCGATGAGCCTTTCAAGCAAGCCGTGAAGGTCGAACGTCCGACGGCGAACAGCCGACTTGCCAGGGTTGAAGTGCTCCTCTGTATCGAGAGCGTCCGAGTCGACGAGA
>JACUUN010000059.1 GCA_014859265.1 Coriobacteriia bacterium | reverse complement strand
TTCCGATCGTGTGTGTGGGTGCGGCGTTCGACTTCAGCACTGGGCGCAAGTCACGTGCACCCGAGTGGATGCGACGCGCCGGCATCGAGTGGGTACACCGTCTGCTCTCCGAGCCAAGACGCATGTGGAAGCGCTACCTTGTGGGCAACACGCTGTTCATTCTCGACGTCATCAGGTATGGAAGACGGCCTGCAGGGGACTGATGTCGGCTAGAAGTATGGGGGCGCTGAGCCCCTCGGCCACACCATGAGCCTGTTGGTGTAGGATTCTGTGGAAGTCAGCACTGCGGCGTCTTCCAGGGGGGAACTCGCACACGTGGTCTCGCACGAGGCTCTCGACAACGGACGGGCGAAACGTCGCTTGTGGATGCGGATCGTCCTCGTCAGCACCGACGCAGTCATGCTGCTCGCAGCCACACTGCTGGCCACCTGGATCCGATTCGACCGTCTTGATGCAGTTGCCGCGTTCGAGGGCGCGACCTTCGAGCAGCCCGCCTATGCGGAAATCTCGCTGTTCATGGTCGTGCTCTGGCTGGTGTTCCTCTGGCAGGCGCACCTCTACGATCCGAGCCGTCTGTTCTGGGGTGCGGGCGAGTTCTCGCGGGTCGTGCGCGGGCTCTCCTTCGGCCTGGTCGGGCTCATCGTGCTCACCTACGCGGTCAAGATGCCCGGCCTCTCGCGCGGGTGGACGCTGCTCGCCTGGGGACTTGCCGTCACGTTTGTGTGTGCGGGACGCGTAGCCGTCCGTGTGGGGCTGCGTGCGCTCCGCCGATGCGGCTATCTGCAGCGCCCCACGCTCGTAGTCGGATCGAACGCCGAGGCCTCGAGCCTGATTCACGTGCTAGAGTCCGACCGCGGCAACGGTATCCGGGTGGCAGGCTGTCTCGCGTCGTCTCAGGCAGAACGTCTCTCGCTCGATTACTGTAGCGAGCACGTGCCGGTGCTCGGGAGCGCGCGCGAACTTGTGGACGTGGTGCGCGGGCAGCGAATCGACACGGTGGTGATCGTCTCGACCGCCTTTGACCACGAGATTATCGCCCGGATGATGAACGAGCTGCGGGGGTTTGAACTCGACGTTCACATCTCCTCGGGGCTCTTCGAGGTACTCACCTCGCGCGTGTTCGTGAGGGAACTCAGCGGGGTTCCGCTCATCACCGTCAAGGGCGTCTCGCTCTCGCGCGCCAACCTGGCCACCAAGCGTGCGTTCGACCTGGCGGTAGCCGGTGCGATTGTACTCCTCGGATTGCCGATCTGGCTGCTGCTCGCGCTCGCGATCAAGGTGGACTCACGCGGGCCGATCTTCTACAGGCAGGCGCGTGTGGGGAGGGGCGGGGCTGTGTTCGGGATGTACAAGTTCCGCTCGATGTGCGACGACGCCGATGCGCGGCTGACACAGCTCGTGGAGAACAACGAGGCCGACGGCCCGCTCTTCAAGATGAAGAACGACCCGCGGGTGACGCGCGTGGGCAAGTGGATGCGCAAGTTCTCAATCGACGAATTCCCGCAGCTCATCAATGTGTTCCTCGGCGAGATGTCGCTCGTCGGGCCCCGTCCGCCGCTCATCCACGAGGCCGAGCAGTACACGAACCGCGACTGGCGCCGCATGGAGGTGCTTCCCGGGATGACGGGGCTGTGGCAGGTCTCGGGCCGCTCGGCACTCTCCTTTGACGAGATGGTGCGCCTCGACCTCTACTACATCGAGAACTGGTCGGTCGGCTTCGACGTCGCGCTGCTCGCGCGCACGGTGCCCACCGTGCTGTTCGCGCGCGGGGCGTACTAAGGGCCGACTCGGCGCCGGTGACCTGATAGGAGCTCGTCTCCCGCTTCTCTATCGGGTGGTATGTCGCCGCTTGACGGGCGTTGTCGTATCCTAATCGGGACACACCCGGTGTGGTGTGCGAGGTGGAGAGGACGGTCGTCCCGGGGCATGGCATCCGACTACGTCGTACTCGGCACATTCGTACTCGTGGGAATCGCGTTCGTTGCGGTCACGGTCACCCTCTCCAACCTCTTGAGCCATCAGAGACCCTCGTTCGAGAAGGGCCGCATCTACGAATGCGGGGTCGAGTCGATCGGGCCGCCGTGGGTGCAGTTCCGCATCGGCTACTACGTCTACGCGCTCCTCTTCGTTGTCTTCGATATCGAGACGGTCTTCCTCTACCCATGGGCCGTCGTCTTCGCCCGGATGGGCCCCTTCATCCTCATCGAGATGGCGGTCTTCGTGGGGATTCTCCTTCTCGGGCTGCTCTACGCCTGGAAGGAAGGGGCGCTCACGTGGCGCTAGATCGACTGACCGGCGAGCACTCCGTTGCGTTCATACGCAGCGAGCAGCTCTTCGACTGGGCGCGCCGTAACTCGCTCTGGTACCTCGGCTTCGGCATCGCGTGCTGCGCGATCGAGGGGCTCATGAGTACGAGCGGGCCCCGCTTCGACTTCGACCGGATGGGTGTGTTCTTCCGCGCCTCTCCGCGCCAGGCTGACGTCATGATCGTGGCCGGCACGGTCAACAAGAAGATGGCCGAGACCGTCAGACTGCTCTACGACCAGATGCCCGAGCCGAAGTGGGTCGTGGCTATGGGCGCGTGCGCGAGCACAGGCGGTCCCTTCCGCCAGTATCCGAACGTCGTCCTCGGCGTGGACAAGGTCGTGCCGGTCGATGTGTACGTCCCGGGATGCCCCCCGCGTCCGGAGTCGGTGCAGTACGGCTTCATGCAGCTGCAGGAGAAGATAAAACGACAGACGGAGGAGCGGCGTGCTGCCCGACGAGACCGTCGTTAGAACGGTGCTTTCAGGTGTCACGCAGGCCGAGGTGGGCACGTCCACCCTCGGCGTCGTGGTGCGCGTCCCCCATGCTGATGCCGCCGCGTCTCTTTCGGCGCTCAAGGCGAGTGATCTCGGTTTCGTCATGCTCGTCGACCTGTTCGGCACTGACACGGGCGATGAGATCGAAGTCACCTATCAACTCCGCTCGTTCGCGCGCGACGAGGAGATCTACGTGAAATGTGCTCTGCCTTACGATGACGTTCTGCACTCGGTGTGGAACGTCTTCGCCTCGGCGCTGCTGCCCGAGCGCGAGACCGCTGAGCTCTTTGGCCTGACGCTGGCCGGTCACCCGAACCCCGCGCGCCTGCTCACGACCGAGGGCGTGGCCCCACTGTTGCGACGCTCGGTGCCGATTCGCACGCTCGAGGAGGTGCGCGACCGGTGATCGGCCCCCGCGACACCGAGCATCTCGTCGTGAACATCGGCCCCCAGCACCCGTCGACACATGGTGTGCTCCGGCTAGTTGCCGAGCTCGACGGCGAGGAGATCGTCAATGTCGAGGTCTCGGCCGGCTATCTGCACCGTGGGATCGAGAAGCTCGGTGAGCACCGCCGTTACCACCAGCTCGGCACGCTCATGGATCGCGGTGACTATTTGTCGGGCATCCACGGGGAACTCGCGGCTGCGCTTGCAACCGAGCAGCTGCTCGAGGTCGAGGTACCGCCGAAGGCCCGGTGGCTGCGCAGCCTCATGGGCGAGGTCAACCGCATCGCGAGCCACATGATCTGGTACGGGACGTTCGGCCTGGATACCGGTGCGATGGGGCAGTTCCTCTACGCGATGCGCGAGAGGGAGACGCTGCTCGACGTGCTGGAATCCGTCTCAGGGCAGCGCATGATGTTCAATTACGTGCGCCCGGGTGGCGTGATCGCCGACATCACACCCGATGCCGAGCAGAAGCTCCGCACCTTCCTGCGCACCATCGACACCTACATCGACGAGCACCACGCGCTGCTCGGCGGCAACGAGATATTCCAGAAGCGCGTCCGCGGTGTCGGCGTCATCAATCGCGAGATGGGGCTCTCCTTCGGACTGACCGGTGCGAACCTGCGCTGCAGCGGCGTGCCCTATGACGTGCGGCGCGACAAGCCCTACGCAGCCTACGGAGAGCTCGAGTTCGACGTGCCGATTGGCTCGGTTGGCGACGCGTGGGATCGCTACCTCGTGCGCATGGAGGAGATGCGTCAGGCCGCCCGTATGATCCGCCAGTGTATCGAAGGGCTTCCCGAGGGCGACGTGATGGCGAAGATCCCCAAGGTCGTGCGCCCGCCGGCGGGTGAGGTGTACGCGTGCGTGGAGTCACCCCGCGGCGAGCTCGGCATACACCTGGTCTCGGACGGCTCGGATACCCCGTACCGCTTTCACTACCGGGCGCCGTCGCTCTTTGCGGTGCAGGTGCTCGAGGAGATCTTGCCGGGGACCCTGCTCGCAGACGCGATCATGCTCATCGGCAGCGTGGATATCCTGATCGGGGAGATCGACCGGTGAGCGCTGTGTCGGCGCTCATACTCCCGGTGTTAGCAGCGGTGGGTCTCATGCTGGTCAACGGCGTGGTGCTCATCTACATGCTGCGCAAGGTTCTCGGCCACCTACACCTGCGCCTCGGCCCGACCCACGTGGGCCCCAAGGGTATCGTCCAGACGACCGCCGACGTCCTGAAGCTGCTCTCCAAGGAGGACGTGAGACCCAACGGGGCCGACCGCTGGATGTACGTGCTCGGGCCGGTGATAGTGTTCGTCCCGTCGCTCATGGCGTACGCAGCGATCCCGTTCTCGGAGACGCTGCGGATCACGCGGCTCGACACCGGGCTGCTCTACACCTTCGCCGTGCTCTCGCTCGTGCCGCTCGGCGTGATCATGGCCGGCTGGGCATCGGCGAACAAGTACTCGCTCATCGGCGCACTTCGTGCGGCCGCGCAGCAGGTCGCCTACGAGGTCCCGCTGCTGCTCTCGGTGTTGCCGGTCGTCATGATCGCGGGCTCGCTCGATCTCGGGGAGATCGTGGCGTTTCAGACCGGCGTGTGGATGGGCGTGGTGCCGCGCTGGTTCGTGCTCCTGATGGTGCCGTCGTTCGTCATCTTCATGATCGCGGCGCTCTGCGAGCTCAACCAGACGCCCTTCGACATGTCCGAGGCCGAGTCGGAACTCGTCGCGGGGTTCGCGACCGAGTACTCCTCGATGAAGTTCGGGCTTATCTTCCTCTCGGAGTTCAGCAACTCGTTCGTCATCTCGGCGCTCGCCGTTACGCTTTTCTTCGGCGGCTGGACGCTTCCGTTCGTGCCCGAGTCGATCCTGGCGCCGATCGCGCCCATCGTATTCGTGGCCAAGACCTATGCCGGCATCTTCGTCTTCATGTGGATTCGCGGCACGTTGCCACGCGTGCGCATCGACCACCTCATGAACCTTGGGTGGAAGTGGCTGATCCCGGCCTCGCTCGTGTGGATCATGCTCGTGGGCGTCGTCATGAAGCTCGCAGCACCGGGGGGTGTCGGCTGATGTGGGGTAAGGGCATCCTCACCGGCATGCGTATCACGATGCGCAACATGCTGCGCGGGCCGATCACAGTGAAGTACCCCTACGAGAAGCTCGCGCTGCCCGAGCGCGCACGCTGGGCGGTCGCGCCGAAGTACGACGAGGACGGCGCGCCCAAGTGCACCGCTTGCATGGCATGCGTCCGCGCATGCCCCGACCACATTCTCGATCTCGAGGTCACGACCCGCGAGGACAAGACCAAGCATATCGAGCACTACTCTTACGAGGTCGGCGCATGCATGATGTGCGGCCTGTGCGTCGAGGCGTGCCCCTTCGATGCGATCGAGATGAGCCACGACTACGAACTCGCGCGCATGGATCCCGCGGAGCTTACCTACGACCTGCTCGCCGATGTGGACGCTGCGCCGGTCAAGCGCGGGCATCCGGCCGAGGCCGCGAAACGCACCGAGCCGAAGTCGGCCGAGCCTGCGGAGGCCCCCGCGCCAGACGCGACCGGAGAGGAGGCGGCCGATGAGTGAGACCGTTAACGGCGTCGTCTTCGTGATCCTCGCGTTCGCCTCTATCGGTGGCGCGGTCGGGATGCTCACGACGCGCAACATCATCCACGCCGCGTTCTGGCTGCTCGAGGTCATGGTGGCGGTGGGAGGTCTCTACCTGCTGCTCTCCGCCGAGTTCCTCGCGGTCGTGCAGATTCTCGTGTACGCCGGTGCGATCTCGGTCCTTATGCTCTTCGCCATCATGCTGACGCTCAGGTGTCGAGAGGACTCCGTGTGTCCGGTCGAGATCTCGATCGGCGGCGGGGTGCTCTCGGCGGTGTTCGGCACCGTCATGTACGTGGCGGTCGCGCGCTACGGCGACCGGATCGCCGAGATGCCGGCGAGCGTCCCCGACACGGCGGCGCTCGGCGAACTGCTCTTCACGAAGTGGGCGCTGCCGTTCGAGGTGGCATCGCTTGTCCTGCTCGTGGCGCTTGTGGGCGCCGTGTGGTGGTCAAGGGAGGAGGACTGATGACCGAGATCGGACCCTCGGCCTTCCTGGGCCTCGCAGCAGTGCTCTTCACGCTCGGCCTCTACGGGGCCGTCGCTCGCAGGAGTGCGGTCATGGTGCTGATGTCCCTCGAGCTCATGGCTGTGGCCGTGAACCTCAACATGGTCGCGCTCTCACGCTTCGTCACGCCTGGCGAGATGACCGGGCAGTTCTTTGCCATCTTCACGATGGTGGTCTCGGCCGCCGAGATCGGTCTCGGCCTGGCGCTCGTGCTCGCGATCTACCGTCAGACCCGCTCTGTCGAGCTGTCCGCCATCGACTCGCTGAAGGGGTAGCGGTGGCCTACGTCGCACTCATACCGCTGCTCCCGGCGATCGGGTTCGTCGTGATGGCGCCGCTCTCGCGGGCGACCCGCAACCGCCTGCAGTGGCTCGGGCTTGCCGGTGTCGGCGGCTCGCTCGTGCTCTCGTTTGCCGCCTTTGCCGCGGTGTGGCCGGGCGGGCATGAAGGCGAGGCGGCGTACCATGCGTCGTGGCCGATCGCCCAGGTCGGCGGCGTCGACCTTTCCGTGGGCCTGTTGCTCGACCCGGTCGCTGCCGTCATGCTGCTGGTCGTCACGGTCGTCGGCGCCTGCGTGCAGGTCTACTCGGTCGGCTACATGCACCGTGACGAGCGGGTGGGCTGGTACTTCGCCGTGCTCACGCTCTTCACCGCGGCGATGCTCGCGCTCGTGCTCGCCGACAACTTCCTCATGCTCTACATGGCCTGGGAGGTCATGGGGCTTTGCTCCTACCTGCTCATCGGGTTCTGGCACGAGCAGGAGGTGCCGAGGAAGGCCTCCCAGAAGGCGTTCCTGACGACGCGTGTGGGTGATGTCGGGTTTGCGATCGGGCTCGCGGTCATCTACTTGACGGTCGGCTCGTTCGACTTTGACGCGGTTCTTGGCTCCGCGGCCTCGTGGGCGCCAGGCGTGGCAACCGCGGTCGCGCTGCTGCTGCTCGTCGGGGCGATAGGCAAGTCGGCCCAGGCGCCTCTCCACGTGTGGCTCCCCGACGCGATGGCCGCTCCCACACCCGCGTCGGCGCTCATTCACGCCGCGACGATGGTCGCTGCCGGCGTCTACCTCATCGCCCGTTCGCTGCCGATCTTCGAGGCGAGTGGCGTGGCGCTCACGGTCACGATGGCGGTGGGCGCGGCGAGCGCGCTGCTCGGCGGGTTACTTGCGGCGGTGCAGCACGACATCAAGAAGGTGCTGGCGTACTCGACGATCAGCCAGCTCGGGTACATGTTCCTCGCCATCGGTGCCGGCGGTGCCATCGCGGGCATGTTCCACCTCGTGACGCACGCGTTCTTCAAGTCACTGCTCTTCCTCGGTGCCGGGGTCATCATCCACGCCGCGCACACGCAGGACATGCGCGAGATGGGCGGGCTGGCCCGCCACTTGCCGGTGACGTCGGTGACGTTCGGGGCCGGCGCGCTCGCACTCGCGGGCATCTTCCCCTTCTCCGGCTTCTGGTCCAAAGACGAGATCCTCTACGCGGTGTGGCACAACGGCCACTACTTCACCTTCTTGGTGGCGCTCGCAGCCGCGTTCGTCACCGCCTTTTACGTGGCGCGCCTGTGGTTCCGGGTCTTCACCGGTCCGGTGCAGACCGATCACCTCGCCGAGGGTCACGCTGAGATGCTCGCACCGATGGGCGTGCTGGCGGCCATCACTGCGGTAGTCGGCTTCACGGCTCTCGGCTTCTCGGAGTTCCTCGGCCACGCCGGCTACTGGCCCGATCCCGCGATGGCGATCGTTTCGACCCTTGTTGCAATCTCGGGTCTCGCCGTCGGCTGGTGGGTGTACGGGCGGCGACACCTCGTGCTCAACACGCGCGCACTCAAGGACCGCGCGGGCCACGCCTACACCGTGCTCGCACAGAAGTACTACTTCGACGTGACGTACGATCACGTCATCATCCGCCCGTACATCCGTGCCACCGAGTCGCTCTCGCGTTTCGACCGCACCGTGATCGACGGCGTCGTGAACAGCGCCGCAGTGCTCTGGAAGACGGCGGCCGAGGTCGCGTGGACCTTCGACGGGCGTGTTATCGACGGGCTCGTCAACGGCACCGCGCGCGCAGCGCGGGCCTCCGGTGGCGCCCTGCGTCGCATACAGGCGGGGCGCGTGCAGACCTACCTGCGCTATGTCCTAGGAGCGCTCGTGCTCCTCATGCTGTGGATCGTGGTGAAAGGAGCCTAAGGGATGTTGCCACTCCTGACGATCATCGTGTTCCTGCCGCTGCTCGGGGCGGCGATCACCGCGCTCCTGCCTAAAGAACGCGCCGATCTGCCGCGTCTCGTGTCGCTCGTCGTCTCCCTGGTTGACCTCGCGCTGGTCGCGTGGCTCGTGCTGCGGTTCGACGTTGCGGGCGGCCTGCAGTTTGTCGAGCGCGCGAACTGGATCCCTGAGGCGGGCATCCAGTACTTCCTCGGCATCGATGGCATCTCGCTACCCCTGCTCTTCCTCTCGGCGCTGCTGCTACCGATCTCCATCCTCGTCTCGTGGGAGGTTTCCGAGCGCCCCGGGTTCTACTTCACGATGATCCTGTTGCTCGCGGTGGGCATGAACGGCGTCTTCGTCGCGCTCGACTTCGTGCTCTTCTACGTGTTCTGGGAGATCGTGCTCGTGCCGATGTACTTTCTCATCGCGATCTGGGGCGGGTCGAGGCGCGAGTATGCGGCAATCAAGTTCTTCCTCTACACGCTCTTCGGCTCGGTCTTCGTCCTCGTCGGTATCCTTGCGCTCTACCTGCACCCGGGCGGCGGCACCTTCGACATGACCGTGCTTGCTGCGTCCACCGGGCTGCCGACGAGCTTCCAGTGGTGGGTCTTTGCGGCGTTCTTCCTCGGCTTCGCGGTCAAGGTGCCGGTCTTCCCGTTCCACACGTGGCTTCCAGACGCGCACGTCGAGGCGCCGACGGCCGGCTCGGTCCTGCTCGCCGGCATCCTGCTCAAGATGGGCACGTACGGTTTCGTTCGCGTGAGCCTGCCGATGCTCCCTGACGCGGCCGCCTCCTGGGCGGGGTTCGTGGCGCTCCTCGGCGTGGTCTCCATCGTCTACGGCGCGGCCGTGGCGTTCGCCCAGACCGACCTGAAGAAGCTCGTAGCCTACTCATCGGTCTCGCACATGGGCTTCGTCATGCTCGGCATCGCGGCCGGCACGCCCGAGGGGCTCAACGGCGCGGTGGCTCTCATGTTCGCGCACGGTGTCATCACCGGCATGCTCTTCCTGCTGGTCGGCATGGTCCACGAGCGCACGCATACGCGCACGATCGCCGAGGTGTCCGGGCTCTCCAAGCAGGTGCCGGTGGCTGGGGGCATGCTCGCGTTCGCGTCGTTCGCTTCGCTCGGCCTGCCCGGCCTCGCCGGGTTCGTGGGCGAGTTCCTGAGCCTCGTCGGGGCGTGGCGCTCAGAGCTCGTGGCGCCCGGCTACGCTATCGTCGCCGCGGCCGGCATCCTACTCGCAGCCGCCTACATGCTCTGGATGGTACAGCGCGTCGTGCTCGGCACGCCGAGTTCCGCAGTCGAGGGCATCACCGACCTCACGCGGCTTGAGATCGGCATCCTGATCCCGCTCGTGGTGATCACCGTGGTCATGGGCGTGTACTGGTCGAGCATCCTGCGCTACGTCGACCCGGCGGTGACCGCGCTCCTCGCGTCGATGGGAGCGGTGTAGATGCTCTCGGGTTACTGGCACTTCCTCCCCGAGGTCCTCGTCGTAGCAGGCGCGCTTGCCGCGCTCTTCGGCGAGTTTCTGCCGGGGCAAGACCGGGGTGCCGCCTACCTCGCTGCCGCGCTTGCCGGAGCCGCCGCGCTGCTGGTGGCGTTCGGCGGCACCGCGGGGCCGATGGTGTTCGGGCAGGTTGAGCCCGACCGGATTGCGCGCTTTG
>JACUUN010000199.1 GCA_014859265.1 Coriobacteriia bacterium | reverse complement strand
ACGACGAGTACGCCGCGCTCGCCGCCCACTACGGCACGGCGATCCTGCCGGCCAGAGTGCGCCGCCCGCGCGACAAGGCCAAGGTGGAGAACGGTGTCTTGGGCGTCTACCGGCGCGTGCTCGCCCCGCTGCGCAACCGCACCTTCTTCTCGATCTCCGAGCTCAACGAGGCGCTGGCGATCCGGCTCGAGGCGCTCAACACAGCTCCGTTCCAGAAGCTCGCGGGTTCCAGGCGCAGCGTGTTCCTCGAGCGCGAGCTGCCGCTCCTGCGCCCGCTGCCCGTCCATCCCTACCACTACCGCACCCGGCGGTGTGCCAAGGTCCACATCGACTACCACGTCGAGGTGGCCCGCCACCGCTACTCAGTGCCCTACACGCTCGTCGGCAGAAGCGTCGAGGTCGTCTTTGACGAGCGGACCCTGGAGGTCTACCACAAGGGCGAGCGCGTGGCGCTGCACGCCCGCAGCCACGCCAGGGGCCGCACCACCACCGACCCGGCCCACATGCCAAAGCGGCATCGCGCGCACGCCGAGTGGACGCCCGAGCGCATCGAGGCGTGGCTCGCGCAGACCGGCCCGGCCGCTGCCGCGTTCGCCGCCAGGGTCATGGACAGCTTCCCGCATCCCGAGCTCGGCTTCCGCAGCTGCCTTGGGCTAATCCGACTAGGAAGCAAGTACGGCGAGGATCGCCTCGAGGCCGCCTGCGCCCGTGCGCTGGCCTCGGGCGCCGATCGCTACCGCTCGGTCCGCTCGATCCTGGAGAGCGGCCTGGACGCCGTCCCGCTCGATGCACCACGCGACCTGCCACCCGTGTCCGGCCACGGCAACGTGCGCGGCCCGGACTACTACGCCTAGTTGAAGGAGAAGACCATGAACGCCGCACTCACGATCGAGCGCCTCTACGACCTGCGTCTCGGCCCCATGGCAGACGCGTTCTCTACCGAGCTGGCCCGCACCGGCGACCCGGCGCTCTCCTTCGCCGAGCGCTTCGGGCTCGTCGTCGAGAAGCAGTGGAGCGCTCGGGAGGAAGGACGTCTTGCGAGGCGCCTGAAGAACGCGCACTTAAAGATCGACGCATCCATCGAGGAGATCGACTTCGCCGCCGTCCGAGGACTGGACCGTTCGGTGGTGGCCGACCTCGGCGAGCTCTCGTTTCTTCGGGCCGCCGGCAACGTGATCGTCACCGGAGCGACTGGCCTGGGCAAGACCTACCTCGCCTGCGCGCTCGCCGACCGGGCCTGCCGCCGCGGGCACACCGCCCTCTACAAGCGGGTCGGCCCGCTCATCTTCGAACTCAAGGTCGCGCGAGCCGACGGCAGCTACCTGAAGATGCTGGAGAAGATCGCGAAGGTCGAGCTGCTGATCCTCGACGACTGGGGCCTGGCTGCGCTGGAGCCCCAGGCGGCCAACGACCTCATGGACGTCATCGACGACCGGGCCGGCAGGTCCTCGACGATCGTCACGAGCCAGTTGCCGGTGTCCGAGTGGCACCGCCTGATCGCCGATCCGTCGGTTGCCGACGCGCTGCTCGATCGGCTCGTGCACAGAGCGGTCAGGATCGAGCTGAAAGGAGGATCGATGCGAAAGGAAGCTCCGAAACGTCCCCGGAAGTTGACCTGAAGCCGAACACTTCGTCACTCTTGACAGCACGACCGCGTCGCTTCGCTCCGACCTGTTCGGCTTCGACCGGAACGGTGTTCGGCTTGGAGCGGAATCGGTGTGCGACTTCGGCGGAATCCGCA
>JACUUN010000198.1 GCA_014859265.1 Coriobacteriia bacterium | reverse complement strand
CGACCGGCACGACGGCGCAGAACCGCTTCGCGAGGGTGCAGCCGCTTCGCTACGCGGGCTACTGCTACGATGGCGGCACGGGGCTGTACTACCTCTCGGCCCGCTACTACGACCCGGCGACCTACCAGTTCCTGAGCAAGGACCCGGCGAAAGACGACGGCGAGGAGAGTGCCTACCAGTACTGCGGCGGGGATCCGGTAGGGAAGGTGGATCCGACGGGGCTCAGGGACCTCTGGATATACACATTCAGTAATCCGCAGTGGGTAGCGTTCGTTGTATCGGGGTTTGGAATAGCCCGCATCGTCAAGTACATTACGACAGCGGCCGGGTTGGCTGGCTGGACCGAAAGGATTGCGGGAGGAGCCATCAAGAGGGGGCTCACCGGAATGAGGAAGTGGTTCTATACGAACGTCCACAACCGACTCAAGGGTAATGCCAAGATGTCCGGTGTGAACAAGATTGCGATCTGGTCGAGCGAACGCGGCTACCTTTGGGCCTCGTATAGGTACTCAAATCCAAGGGACTCACGCTTCCGGTACAACTTCCGTATCGCTTACCTTGGCATGTATCAACAGAACCCAATCTTTCCGCTTCTTCGTAAGTCACGATACTGGGTGGGGTAGATGCAATGAACCCCCTACTCGCTCTTGCCATCGTGGAGTTGCTGCTCCTTCCGGTTGTCGGCTATCTCATTTGCAGGGAATGGTCGACCAAGAATCATCGGAGACGGGTTCACCACTACTGGCTGCTAGGCAATCTTGTGCTGGCCGGGTTGATTTTCCGAATCGTACTACCACCCGCTATCATCTTCGCAGCTGCTGCCATCCTTCCGCATTGGCTACTCGTTGTCCTGTTACCGCTAGGTCTCGTCGCGCTCTATATCGGTGTAGTTGCTCTCTACTGGTTCCCATTTCAGGTTGCTGGCTCGTTAGACCGTCAATGCTATCGAGAGATCTTCCGTATCCGACCTTCGGCACGACCTGACCATGAGGCCATGATGCTGTACTCGAAGGGGTGGTTGCGTTCTCTGTTGGCACTACTGGTACTCGTCGTCCTCAATACAGCGCTCGCTCACCTGGCATTTCGGCTAGCATCCGAGACGCTCTACATACTGATTTACCCAGTCGTCTTCGTCGGCTTCCTCTACGCTGTGGTTCTCTCCTTTGCCCCCTCGGCGAGGACCACTTCCTGCGCGGCGAGGAGTCCGCGTTCACGATAGGCAGCACCATCGACGGCCTGGGCCGCGTGCTCGAGGCAGTGCGCTCGACCCTCGGCGCGACGACCTACATGCACGACCCTTTCGGCAACGTGGCCTTCGAGCGGGGACCCAACTGCACGGCAAGCGGCTTCGCCGAGGTGAGCGAGCTCTCCGACGAGGCCTGCTGCCTAGTCCGTCAGGCGAGTCTCCGACGCCGAGGGGCGGTTGGTGCGCTCCACAGCGCCGGGGCAGCTCGAGGGTTCCTCGGCGGTCTCGGAGTACGGGCCCGGCGGACGGCTTGCCAAGGTCACGCAGGCGGACGGCTCGTCGTGGCATACGAGTACGACGCGGCCGGCAACCATCGAGGAAGCGCGCCCGCTCGAAGGCGGGGCCACGGTCAGCGACCTCTCGGGCTCTTCCAGCGGCGCGAGCTACACCTACGATGCCGACACGGCCCGCAAGACCGCCGAGAACCTGTCACTGCTGGGCTCGGCGGCGGACTACTCCCGCAGCTACCTGTACACGGAAGCCGGCAGGCTCGGAAA
>JACUUN010000197.1 GCA_014859265.1 Coriobacteriia bacterium | reverse complement strand
ATTCGGCTCTGGCAGAGATTGGCACCACGGCGCCAACCAACCTATCCCCCCACGTTGGGGGGACGGTGGGGGGTCCCCCTTGACACTCCAGAACATTTGTGCTATACTACTCACGCCTCACGTTCAACCTGGACTCTGGCGATAACTGGTCGTAAAGCTGACGTCAGACTCCGGCAACTGAATAGACTTGAGCATGGGACACTCCTCAAGTAGGATGTCGCCACCCTACCCTGTTCCAAGAGGAGTTGGCCCCATGCTCACCCGTATTCTACACGAAAATGAGCAGCTATGCACGCTGGTTCGCTCGCTGAAGCTAGACTTGAGTGCCCCACAACTTCGTCACGTGATCCGCGTGGCGGATGCTCTGCTGGTCACCGACGCGCCCAAGACGTTGGCAGAGCTCCGTCGCCAGTTCGTGGATTGCGTCGATCCATCCAACATAGCCGATACGCTTCGCATTGCTCCCTGGACAGCACAGGCTATTCGCCAGCCGCTCATGTCCTTGATGATGCAGGTCACTCTCGAGCGACTGAAACAAGAAGGTCAAGACCTTCTGCTCATCAACCTGGACGATTCCTTGGCGGTCAAGGACCCAGGCACGCGCTGCCTGGAAGCCGTCGACTGGCACTACGATCATTCGCACAAGAGCAGGAAGCGAGATCGCATCCAGAACGGTATGGAATACCTCGTCTGCAATATCGTTGCTGGCGACCGGGCTTTCACCTTTGCCGTCCAGCCCTATCTCGGCGAGCGGACCGTGCGCAGGCTAAACCGGGAGCGTTCACCCAAACAGCGCCTGCATTTCGTGAGCAAGCCTCGTTTGGCCCGACAGATCCTGGAAGCCTGCCGTGTGTTGATCCCTGCCGAGGTAGCCGTGCGCGTGCAGTTCGATTCCTGGTATGCCTCGGCGGATCTACTGAGGTACATCCGGCGTCAGGGTTGGCATGCCGTTTGTCGCCTCAAGCCCAATCGGAGACTGAGCGGTCAACGTGTCGATCAGCGCGGATTGGCCCAACGGCACCGGCGGTATGTCCCCGTGGACATCTCCGTTGCAGACGGCTCGAAGAGAACCTATCTGGTGCGCTCCATGACCGGACGCCTGCACAAGGTTCCCTTCGACGTCTGTGTGTTGGTATCGAGGAGGCACTACCGGGATCGCTACCCGGTGTACTTCGCCAGTACGGATCTCACCCTGTCGCCTCAGCAGGCGCTACAGGGCTACGCCAAGCGCTGGAACTGCGAAACCGACAATTGGTATCTCAAAGAACGGCTTGGGCTCGGCGACTTCCGTGTCCAATCCTACGAAGCCATCGACAAGTTCTGCGCGGTCGTACTGCTGTCATTGGCCTATCTGCAATGGCGACTGATAGCGACCACCGACAGCAAGGCGCGGAACTGTGCCGATGCGATCCGGCAACACCGAGACGAGCATGCCGAAGACTGGTTGCGCGGTGCCTGTCAGGAGGTCCTAGCCTCCGGCGACATCGAAGCCGTACTGAAGCGCTTCCTGCCACCAGCAGCCTAGTCGCGATGTCGTCTACCATTCGGTGCTCGAATCCGCAGTCGTTCACTTGGTCGAACGTCTGCTACTCGGTGCTGCCCGCACACCATCGATAACTCGATTGTTAAGCTCTGTTCCCGGACCAGATTCGCCAATGTCCAGGACTAAAGTCGTCACTACAAAGGGCGGTCGCGGTCGCCGGGAAGAAGGCTCCGGGGCGGCGCGCGAATCGGCGCTGCTTGGGGCACGCCCCGGCCAGTCGGGGACTCCGGTCG
>JACUUN010000196.1 GCA_014859265.1 Coriobacteriia bacterium | reverse complement strand
CAAGAGTCGGTAGGAGATTGGTCAGCATCCCTCGGTAGCCTGGGCGTATGAGCAGGTTGCCGGGCCACACAGAAGCACTCATTCCCGAAGACAAGCTGCGCTACTGCCTCGATCCGTTGCACGAGAAAGGTCGGGACAAGGCGCGGGTCTTCCGCTCGGCGCTTGGAATCGGCCTCGAGGACATGGCGCGGCTCGAATGCATGCTGCGCGAAGGAATCTCTAAGCACACAGCGCTACGCCATGGGATGTTCCGGGATGGGACGGAGCGCTGGATGGTAGAGTGGATGGTGGCCGGGCGCCTCGGACCAGTAAGGTTCATCTCCGCTTGGAGTGTCGACGGGTCGTCCGGGAGGCCACGCCTGGTCTCGTGCTATCTCAAGAAGGTGAGGGCATGAAGCGCAAGCCTGCCGATCTGGATGTCGTCGAAGTCACGGCGGACCTCCCGTGCGGAATCGTGGAGGGTGCTCGCGGTACCATCGTCGACGTGCGGCGAGACGAGTACACGGTCGAGTTCCTGGATCCCGACGGGTACACTATCGGCCTCTTCGAGATCTCCGGGGAACACCTCGAGGTAGTCGTCCCGTACGTCAGTCACGCGATGACCGCCCGCGAAGAGTGACGTCGGCACTCGCCGCCCGCGTCCTGCGCTATACTCCCTGCATGAACACACGCGTTCACATCCTCGCTCTCGGCACCCTAGGGCGACTTATGCAGCCGGCTGCCGCCTGATCGGCAGGCGCACGCCGGCCGGCACCCGCCGTCTGTCACCCCGTGCGAGCAAGGAGAGCACCGTGAACGCGCCAGAGAGTCCCGCCCCCGCGGAGAGCCCCGTTCTCGACAAGGTCTACATCTTCGACACCACGCTGCGTGACGGCGAGCAGTCGCCGGGCGCGAGCATGAACGCCGAGGAGAAGCTCGAGATCGCCCGCCAGCTCGTGCGACTTGGCGTCGACGTCATCGAAGCCGGATTCCCGATCTCGAGTCCCGGCGACTTCGAGAGCGTGCGTCGCATCGGGGCCGAGATCGGCGACGCGTGCGTCGTCTGCGCGCTCTCGCGCGCCGTGCCCGCCGATATCGAGACGGCCGCCGACGCCCTCACAACCGCGGCGCGCCCGCGCATCCACACCGGCATCGGGGTGTCCGAGTCGCACCTGCGCGACAAGCTGCGCATCAGCCGTGAGACCGCGCTCGAGCGGGCGGTCGCCGCGGTCAAGCTCGCGCGCTCGTTCGTCGGTGACGTCGAGTTCTACGCCGAGGACGCCGGACGCGCCGAGCCGGCGTTCCTGTACGAGATGGTTCAGGCGGTCATCGGTGCAGGCGCGACGGTCGTCAACATCCCCGACACCACCGGCTACACCTATCCCGAGGAGTTCGGCGCGCTCATCGGCGGGCTCTTCGAGCACGTCAAGGGTATCGAAGACGTCACCGTGTCGGTGCACTGCCACAACGACCTCGGCATGGCCACCGCCAACGCGCTCGCCGGCGTGAAGGCGGGGGCGCGCCAGGTCGAGTGCACCGTGAACGGCATCGGCGAGCGGGCCGGCAACACCGCGATGGAGGAGGTCGTGATGGCGCTGCGCTCGCGCCGCGAGTACTTCGGCGCGGACACCACCATCAACACGCACGAGATCACGCGCACTTCGCGCCTGGTGAGCAACATCACCGGCATCCTCGTGCAGCCCAACAAGTCGATCGTGGGCGCCAACGCGTTCGCGCACTCGAGCGGCATCCACCAGGACGGCGTGCTCAAGGAGCGCTCGACCTACGAGATCATCGACCCG
>JACUUN010000195.1 GCA_014859265.1 Coriobacteriia bacterium | reverse complement strand
TCTTTGCGCGACTACGTCATCCACGACGCTCCGGGCCACGTCGAGTTCGTCAAGAACATGGTGACGGGCGCGGCGCGGGCGGATGCGGCCCTGCTGCTGATCGACGTGCACGAGGGTGTCCAGGAGAACTCACGGCGCCACGGCCACATCTTATCGATGCTCGGCATCCGTCAGGTCGCGGTCGTAGTGAACAAGATGGATCTCGTTGACTACGACCGCGTCGTGTTCGACGAGCTCGCCGATGAGTACGCGGCGTTCCTCGGCAGGCTCGGCACCACGCCGGAGCGGTTCATCCCGGTGGCAGCGCGAGAGGGCGTCAACGTCTCTGCGCGCTCGCCGGAGACACCGTGGTACGACGGTCCGAGCGTGCTCGAGCAGCTCGAGTCGTTCACGACCGCCGAGGACGGCTCGGCGAGACCGTTCCGCATGCCGGTCCAGGACATCTACAAGTTCACGGCGCACGGAGACGACCGGCGGATCGTCGCGGGGACGATAGAGACAGGTCTGTTGAGAGCCGGGGACGAGGTGGTGTTCCTGCCCTCGGGAAAGCGCTCGAGGGTGCGGGCGATCGAGGCGTTCGCCACAGAGCCTCCCGAGGCGGCCGAGCCAGGCCGCGCGGTGGGCTTCACGCTGGCAGAGCAGGTCTACGTGCGCCGAGGGGAGCTGGCGACGCGAGCCGGGCAACCCGCGCCGGAGGTCGCATCCCGGTTCCGCGCCAACGTGTTGTGGCTCGGCCGCGCCCCGATGGTGCGTGGCAAGCGGTACTTGCTCAAGATCGGTGCCGCACAGGCACCCGTGGAGCTCGCGGGGGTCGAGTCGGTCGTTGACGCCTCCGAGCTGGCCTCTCGGGAGGGGGTCGAACAGCTGGAGCGACACGACGTCGGCGAATGCGTGCTCGAGTCGTCCCGGCCGGTGGCGTTCGACCTCGCGGGCGAGATCGAGGCGACGTCGCGGTTCGTGATTGTGGACGACTTCGACATCGCCGGTTTCGGCACGGTGGTGGCGTCTCTCGCCGCCAAGGGCTCTCTGCTCGCCGATAGGGTGCGCGAGCGCGAGCGCGCGTGGGATCGCGGTGACGTGACCACAGGGGAGCGCTCGAGACGATACGGACACACCGGGAAGTCGGTCGTGTTCGTGGGGCCGGAGCGAGGTGCCGCCCGCGAGTTGGCGCGTGCTCTCGAGAGGCACCTGTTCTCGCTCGGGGCGCACGCTTACTACCTCGGCCTGTCGGACGGCCTGCAAGAGCTCGACCCTGGTGTGGGCGGGGTACTGGAGCGCGAGGATCATCTACGGCGTCTAGGCGAGCTCGCTCGGGTGATGACCGACGCGGGGGTGGTGTTCGTGACCGCCTTCGAGGGAGTGGATCCCGACGAACTCGAGCGGCTACGCCTGTTGAACGAACCGTACCAACTGCTCGCGGTGAGCGTGGGCGTCGAGCAGGCGGCCAAGATCGGCGCCGATCTGGAGCTGCCCTTGCGACCCGACATCGAGGAGGGTGTCGGGTCGGTGTTGCGGCGTCTCGGGGAGGCAGCCGTGGTTCCCGAGTACTGGATATAGACGAGGGCGTACCGGTGTGACGGAGGTCGCGAAGCCCGGCAAGGCGGGAAAGGAGGTCGAGATGGCCATAGACGAGGCGACGCTCAAGGGCGGCGGATTCATCAAGCTGAGGCAACCGGACCTCTTCGCGGTTCGCGTGAAGATACTTCTCGGCGAGGCGACCGCCGAGCAATTCCGGGCGATCGCCGCGATCGCGGATCGATTCGGTGACGGGACCGTCCATCT
>JACUUN010000194.1 GCA_014859265.1 Coriobacteriia bacterium | reverse complement strand
TGAGGAACAGCAAGGGCGCGCCGCTGTTCGCTCTTGTGCTCTGCGTCTCGAATCCGAGCGAACGGGCACAGTCGGCCGCTCTCAGAATCGCCAACCACCTGCTGAGGGATTTGAGCAAACAATGAGCATCACCTCGATAGAGTGGACAGAGGTGACCTGGAACCCGGTCACGGGCTGCTCCAAAGTGTCACCTGGTTGCTTGAACTGCTACGCGGAGCGTATGGCGAAGCGCCTTCAAGCGATGGGGCAGCCCAACTATCGTGACGGCTTCGCTGTGCGCACACATGAGCGCATGCTTGACCTGCCCAGCAAGTGGGCGAAGCCCCGAATGGTGTTCGTCAACTCGATGGGAGACCTGTTTCACGAGGAGGTCCCGGTCGAGTTCATCCGCCGCGTCTTCCAAGTGATGGAGAGCACACCCCATCACACATACCAGCTGCTGACTAAGCGTGCAGACCGTCTTGCGGCTGTGTATCCGCTGGTTTCGTGGCCACAGAACGTGTGGATGGGCGTGACGGTGGAAGACAACCAGCGGCTGACTCGCGTGGAGCAGCTCCGCGAGGTCCCTTCGACGGTCAGGTTCCTGTCGCTCGAGCCCCTCCTCGGGCCACTTCCAGACCTGCGACTGGACGGAATCGCCTGGGTCATCGCCGGCGGTGAATCCGGGCCGGGGGCTCGACCCATGAAGCCGGACTGGGTTGTCGAGATACGCGATCGGTGCGTGGACGCGGGTGTCCCATTCTTCTTCAAGCAGTGGGGTGGTGTCCGCAAGAAGGCGGGCGGCCGCGAGCTTGAGAATCGCGTATGGAGCCAGATGCCCTCAGCAGTGGCGGACGCGGTCTGATAGGCATAACGTCGTCCTGCGTGCGGTGCGCCCACCCGCGACACTCCTTCGGGTAGATAGCCCGACTGAGGGCGTGCACCATGAGGGCTCTCAAGGTCGTGCTGCTGACCTACCGGCAGGCCACTGTACAGTCGGACCGTGCCGCCCATGTTGGTCATCGTTGATCTGCCCGCCGATCGCGCGGGTGCTGTCACTCGTGTCGCGCGTCTCGCCCGATGGGGGGCACAGCGAGAAGAAACAGCGCGTGCTCACAGGCTCGGGAGTCCTTCAAGCGGTGCTTCGGGCTCGGGCGGGCTCGGTTGCCACTCCGCGCCGTGTGCTCGGCAGGGGATTCCCCGCTGCGATGGCGCGACCTGGAGCCGAGCGAGTACCATGTGGGTCGGAGGTGCCGCGATGGTCGCTGTGCTCGAAGACAAGATCGACGCGATCAAGGCCGCTTGCGAGCGGTTCGGTGTAGTGCGCCTCGACGTCTTCGGCTCGGTGCTTCGTGACGACTTCGAGCCGGGGCGAAGTGACGTCGACTTCCTTGTGGACTTCGGCTCGATGTCGCCCTACGAAAAGCCCGACGCGTACTTCGGCCTCCTGGACGAACTACGCGCGATCCTCGGCACCGAGGTCGACTTGGTGATGGTAGGCGCCCTAAAGAACCGCTACATCCGTGAGGACGTCAACCGGACGAAGCAGTCTCTCTATGCAGCGTGACGCACACGCATACCTCGCGGACATCGTGGAGTCGTGCAACGCGATCGACTCGGCGATTGCCGGGATGGAACTCGATGACTACCTCGAGAGTCGCCTCGTGAGGTCGTCGGTCGAACGCGAGTTCACAATCATAGGCGAGGCTGTTCTGGCCCTCTCCCGAAAGGCTCCGGAGGTCTTCGCAGCAGTCACGGGCTCGCGGCGGATTATTGACTTCCGTAATCGACTGACGCACGAGTA
>JACUUN010000193.1 GCA_014859265.1 Coriobacteriia bacterium | reverse complement strand
CACTTGACTGGGGGTCAAGGGGTCGCAGGTTCAAATCCTGTCAGCCCGACCAGGATTCTCTCAGGTAGAGGGTCGTTTCCGACGAATCGGGAGCGGCCCTCTCCATCGCTGGGTTGGCCTGGTGCAGCAACGGGTGCAGCAACGGGCGCGCGGAATGCCTCGTCACCCGGTCGCGCCGCCGCGCTCGTCAAGAACAGAATCCCCTTCTTGCCAAGGGGCAGCCGCTGTCGGCGGGGCCGACTCACTGCGACTTCCACGTAGCATGAACCCAGCCGCGAAGCCGAGAACGAGGGACAGGCCTAACGCGGCGGCGAGATAGAGCTGCCGACCCTCCAGCAAGCGAAGCTCGTCGTTCTGCCCAGCCATCTCCTCCCGCAGGGTTGCCAGCTCGCCCTCAAGCGCAGTCTTCTCGTCGAGACCTCGGTTGGCACGTTCGAAGATGGACGACAGCCTGCTCTCCAGGTCCACGATCTGCTCGTCCTTCGCATCGATGATCGCCTCCAGTGCACCTATCTGCTCCTGGAGTCCTGCGTCGCGTTGCGCCTGGAGGAGCTGGTCCTCATACAGTGAGAGCTGCCGGAGATAGACGTCGTAGGCCATGTCTGCCTGACGCTTCTCCTCCTCCAGACGCTGTGCATCCAGTGTGAGCCCGGACTCCGATGTGTAGTGTGGGATTACCTCGCCCAGACTCTCATCAATGTACGCCTCCTCGGCGCTGGCGAGTTCGCAAGCAGGACTGCTGACGAGCCCGATTGCAGCCAGAATCAAGACTGAAAGAGCGCATCGCCGCAGCATCATGACTCCCTTCTCGACACGGCTATCCTACAGCTAGCGGCAGGGCTAGAGGAACGACGCGTCGTTTCACAATCCGAGCACGTTGGAGAGCGTATCCGTCGCGGCGCGCAGGGTAGGTCATGGCGCTCCAAGAAGACGCTCGCTCCGTGCCGAACACGGCGTCCTCCGAACGTACCCTGCTTCGTGAGTTGAGGAAGAGCGCAACCGCGCTAGACGTCGAGGCTAAGCTGCGGGCATACCACCAGACGATGCGGCTGCTCGCGGTTCCAGAAGTCAGAGGGATGAAGTACTTCCTGGTGAAGCTGAGCCCGAGCGAAGGCCAGGTCACGGTCCACGCCTTCCGCGAAAGAGTCGCTCGCGACGGCACAGTACCTGGAGGTCGAGCAAGGGCTTACTGGTCCGGAAGATGAGGCAGTGCTCGTATCAGTCGAGTCGATAGACGCCTTGAAACGTGCCTTCCCCAACTACTTCCTCGACGCCACTGTCTTCCTTGACACACTAAGTGCAGTAGTTACGTAGAAATACCCGCCAGCAGAACGAGTGATCGAGGGATCATCCATTCCGTCGCTTCGTCTGTGAGTTCCCCGAAACCGCGCGTGAGGGAACTGCCCTTCGACTTCTACCTTGGGTGGGGCTGCGAGAATCCGAAGAGGCCCACGTCCCGTAATGGGAGTGGGCCTCTCAACTTCGGTTTCGGTAACGCTTGGCTAATGCCTACTCGATGGCGAAGAACACACGGGTGTCGTCGAAGCTCAGCTCTTCCATGATGATCGCTCCGCCCTCCAACTGGTCGCTCGCGACCTCGAAGGCCAGGTTGCCCGACACGCTTGCACCCGGGAACGTCTCGCCCGTGTCGTCGATCGGCTTGTCGAGTACGACAGATGCCTTGTCGAACGTGTTGCCGCCCGATCCGATGAACTTCGAAATCATGTCCGTCCAGAAGGTGCCAGAATCATCGCCGACGTACTTGGCGTCAACCGATACGAGGACGTACA
>JACUUN010000058.1 GCA_014859265.1 Coriobacteriia bacterium | reverse complement strand
GTATAGCAGCGCCGCAGCGCGCAGGAAGCGCACCGTTTCGGTGCGGGTGCCGCCCTTGACGGGGCGTCCTGCGCAGTCCACTATGGTTCGCACCATCTGACAGGTGGCCGCAGCGTGCATCGGCGACGCAGGCCGCCCCGGTTCAGCGAGAGGAGGTGCGACAGCAGCGATCATGGTTCGTTTTGCCGCGTTCGTGATGATGATGGACATGATGATGACCCAGCCCGGGTCTTCTCGCGCATGCGAGGGTTCCGGGCGCCTCGGCCACCCGGCCGTCGCGTAGGCCGGGTACATCTGTCCTCAGCAGTCACGACACGGAAAGCGAGAGAACCATGAGCGAGCATGTCGCACCCCGATTCGACACCGTTGCCATCCACGGCGGCGCGAAACCCGATCCTACCACCGGCTCCCGCGCGGTGCCGATCTACCAGACCGTCGCATACAACTTCCGCGACACCGACCATGCGGCCGACCTCTTCGGCCTGCGCGAGTTCGGCAACATCTACTCGCGCATCATGAACCCGACCAACGACGTTCTCGAGCAGCGCATCGCGGCGCTCGAGGGTGGCACGGCCGCGCTGGGCACGGCGTCTGGCCACTCGGCCGAGGTGATATCCCTGCTCAACGTCGCGGGCGCTGGGGATTCCATCGTGAGTTCCACGTCGCTGTACGGCGGGACGTGGAACATCTTCCTCCACACCTTCCGCAAGCTCGGTATCGACGTGCGATTCGTCGAGACCACCGACACCGATGGGTTCGCGGCGGCCTCAGACGCCACTACCAAGGCGTGGTTCGTCGAGACCATCGGCAACCCGCGCCTGGACGTGCCAGACCTCGCCGGCCTGGCCGACGCTGGCCGGGCGCTCAACATCCCGCTCTTCGCCGACAACACCTTCACCACGCCCTACCTGTGCCGCCCGATCGAGCACGGCGCCGCGGTCGTCATCCACTCCCTCACGAAGTGGCTCGGCGGACACGGCACGAGCATCGGCGGCGTCCTCGTCGACGGCGGGAACTTCGACTGGGGCGGCGGACGCCACCCCTGGTTCACGGAACCGGACCCGAGCTACCACGGGCTGAGGTTCTGGGAGGTCTTCGGCGACTTCCCCGGGCTCGGCAACGTGGCCTTCGCCATCAAGGCACGCGTCCAGCTGCAGCGCGATCTCGGCGCGGCACTCTCGCCGTTCAACGCGCAGCAGTTCCTCCTCGGGGTCGAGACCCTGTCACTCAGAGTGCAGCGACACTCGGACAACGCGCTTACCGTCGCGCGCTATCTGGCCGAACACCCGAAGGTCGAGTGGGTCATCTATCCAGGTTTCGAGGACCATCCCACGAAGGCCAATGCGGATCGCTATCTGGAGCACGGCTACGGCGGTGTGGTGGTCTTCGGCGTGACGGGTGGCAAGGACGCGGGTCGCACGCTCATAGACGGTGTGGAGCTCTTCAGCCACCTCGCCAACGTGGGCGATGCCAAGTCGCTCATCATCCACCCCGCGACCACGACGCACAGCCAGCTCGGCGCCGAGGAGCTCGAGCATGCCGGTATCTCCGAGGACTTCGTGCGGCTCTCCGTGGGCATCGAGGACATCGACGACATCATCGCCGACCTCGACCAGGCGCTGGAGCGGGTGTAGCGCGCATGGCTGCCGAGGAGGAACGCGCGCCAGACGCGCTGGCGGGCTCACCGCTCGCCTCCGGCTTGCAGGTGCTCGAGCTCGCCGGCGGTCTCGACCTTGTGTCGGGCCGCCGGCTCGAGCACGTCCAGATCGCCTACGAGACGTTCGGCGAACTCGACCCGCAGGGCGCAAACGCGATCCTGATCTGCCACGCGCTCTCCGGTGACGCCCACGTCGCCACCGGACCGGACCGCTTCGGCGAGACGGTGCAGGGCTGGTGGGAACCGGTCGTGGGCCCGGGCAAGGCGATCGACACCGAGAAGTACTTCGTCATCTGCAGCAATGTGCCCGGCGGGTGCTCGGGTACGACCGGCCCGGGCTCGGCCGATCCGGCGACCAACATGCCTTACGGCCTGCGCTTCCCACTCGTGACCATCGAGGACATGGTGGACGCGCAGGCCGCGCTCATCGATCACCTCGGCATCAGCAGGCTCGCGTGCGTGACAGGCGGCTCGATGGGTGGCATGCAGGCGCTCGCATGGGTGCGCCGCTATCCGGAGCGGGTCGCTTCTGTGGCCGCGATCGCCACCACGTGGCGCCTTGCCGCGCAGTCGATCGCGTTCAACGAGGTGGGGCGCACGGCAATCCTCGGCGACCCGGCCTTCCTCGGCGGTGACTACTACGAGCAGGGGCAGCCGAGCCACGGCCTGGCTGTCGCACGCATGATCGGGCACATCACGTACCTCTCGGATGATTCAATGCGGGAGAAGTTCGGCCGGCGCTTATGCGAGAGGGAGGAGCACGCCTTCGAGTTCGTGACCGAGTTCGAGGTGGAGAGCTACCTCGCGTACCAGGGGCGCAAGTTCGTCGAGCGCTTCGACGCCAACACCTACCTCTACATGACCAAGGCGATGGACTACTTCGACCTCTCGGCGGGGCACGCCACACTCGCGGGGGCGCTCGCCGACGTCCGCTCGCGCTTCCTGGTCCTCTCGTTCTCGAGCGACTGGCTCTTTCCGACCTACCAGGCCCGCGAGCTCGTCGACGCGCTCAAGGCCACTGACGCCGAGGTATCGTTCGCCGAGATCGAGAGCCCTTACGGGCACGACGCGTTCCTGCTCGAGCCCGAGCAGCAGCGCCAGTACCTCGAGCCGTTCCTCGCGCGCATCGTTGCCGAGGAGCGGGAGTGCGCAACGGCTGGGCCGTCGGCTCCGACGGCGGGAGGTGACGCGCGATGACCGTCTCCGATTTGCTCCGGGGCGATCTGCGGCTCCTCACCGAGATGGTGCCCGGGGGTAGCCGCGTGCTGGACCTCGGCTGTAGCGACGGTTCGCTCATGGCGCACCTGCGAGACGAGAAGGGTTGCACAGTGCGCGGGGTCGATCTCAGCCCCGAAGACATCGCAAGCGCTCTCTCGCGCGGGCTCTCGGTGGTGCAGACCGACCTCGACGAGGGGTTGTCTGGCTACGCGGACGGCTCGTTCGACTTCGTGGTGCTCTCACAGACGCTGCAGGTCGTGCGCCGGCCGGCGTTCGTCCTGCGCGAGATGCTGCGGGTAGGGGAGCGCGGTATCGTCACGTTCCCGAACTTCGGGCACTGGCGGGTCCGCGGCTACCTCGCGCTCCGCGGGCGGATGCCGGTCTCGCGCTCAATACCGTTCAGCTGGTACGACACCCCCAACATCCACCACACGACCATCACCGACTTCCGGGATTTCGTAGCGGCCAACGGCGGTGCCATCGAGAGCGAGGTGTCGCTTGTGACGCGCGAGTGGGCGGGGCAGATCTGGCGGGTGCACGTGTGGCCGAACCTGTTCGCGGACACGGCGGTCGTCCTCGTGAGGCGGGCGTAGGGGAGACAAACCGCTCCACACCGCGTTTTCGTCACAGGCGGGGTATCCTAAGCGATGTGCCGAACGATACCCCACACACCGGTGATATCGGGGGCGCGGGCTACGGCGAGCCGCCGCGTGACCTCGCGACCCTCGGCTTCACCGAGCGCTTTCAGGCGCTCTTCGCGCCCCTTGCGGAGAAAGGTTTCGTGCCCGGACGGGTGAGTCGCGTCGACCGCGGGCTTCCACTGGTGCTCACCGAGGACGGTCCCGTGCGCGCCGAGCCCGCCGCCCACCTGCGTGAGACCTCCGACGGCCCGATCGCGGTCGGAGACTGGGTCGCGCTCGCCCGGCCCGAGGGGCACGACGTCACCATCGCCGAGGCGATTCTGCCCCGCACCTCCGCATTCACGCGCAAGGATCCCGGTGAGCAGGCCATCGGCCAGGTGATGGCGGCCAACATCGATACCGTCTTCGTCGTTCAGGCACTTGCGCCTAATGGTCCGAACCTCTCCCGGCTCGAGCGGGAGCTTGTGCTCGCGTGGGAGAGCGGCGCGGTGCCCGCCGTCGTGCTCACGAAGGCCGATCTCTGCCGCGACGCCGAGGCACTTCGCGATGAGGCGGCTGCGGTCGCGCTCGGCGTGGACATCCACCTCACGAGTGCGGTGACCGGGCAGGGGGTTCCAGAGCTTCACGACAGCATCGCGCCCGGCACTACGGTGGCCTTCTTCGGCGCATCGGGAGTTGGTAAGTCAACGCTTCTCAACCGCCTCGTCGGTGCCGACGTGCAGGAGACCGCCGAAGTGCGCGAGAGCGACGGCAAGGGTCGCCACACCACGGTCGCCCGCGAGATGTTCTTTCTGCCCGAGGGGGGCATCCTCATCGACTCGCCGGGCATGCGCGCGCTCGCGCTCTGGGATGCCGAGGAGGGCATCGCATCCGCCTTCCCCGACATCGAGGAGCTGGCCGAGGGGTGCCGTTTCGCCGATTGCACTCACACCCGGGAGCCCGGTTGCGCCGTGCGCGCGGCACTGGACGCGGGAGAGCTGGTGGAGCGTCGGCTCGAGAGCTACCTGCGGCTCAAGGAGGAGCTAGAGCGGCTTGCTGCCAAACAGGACGTTCGGGCGCGAGCCGACAAGGCGAAGGCCGACCGGGCGTTCCACCGCGAGGTCAAGCGGTTCTACAAGGAGCGCGGGCGCTAGGGAGTGTCTCCTCCCATACGTCGAGGGCCGGCTTGCGCCGGCCCTCGAATCGTTTCAGTAGTGTGCTGCTTCCCTTACCTGACGGCGCTCTTCGCGAAGGCCACCTGCGGCACCTCAGGATGGAGCGACAGCGCGAGTTCGAGTGCGTCCTGATCCCTGCGGGCCAGCCAGAACAGCGTCGCCGCGGTCAGCATCGGGCCCATGAGGAAGACGGCCATGATCGCCCAGACGCCGAGCTCGAACTGGTAGATAACGCCCCAGGCCACCACACCCATCGACGCGAGCACCAGCAGCGCTGCCGCCACGCGTTCGTAGTACCAGCCGATGATGAGCGTCGCCGCACAAGCAACAAGCGGGATGAACGCGGCCATCAGCGCGTACTGCAGACCGCTCTCCCGGAACACGTACAGGCCTGCGAAGCTGGCGATCGACCAGAACGCACCGCCTGCGATCACGAAGCCACGGGCCACGTTGCGCTCGACCGCGATGCGCAGCCGGGTGTCTTCGACCTCGGCCGTGGAGATTTCGCGCGATGAGATGAGGTCATACGCCATCGCACCGAAGATCGCAGGCACCGCGATGATGGCGACAGCCGCGCCGATGAGTCCGACGAGAATGAGTGCCCCCGCTAGGATGATGGACATCGTCCTCTACCTCCAAGTGATTCGAGCCAAGTGGTTTTCGAAACCTATGGAGAGTATCTCCGCCTTCGGCCACGGGCAGGTTCGGAGGCGATTGCGGTCTTGTTAGGGTTTCGTGAACGTCCCCAGTAGCCTTCCGGGGCGCGTCACGCCACGGGGAGCTCGAACCCGAACGTGGTGCCTTCGCCGGGCACCGAGTGGACCTCGATGCTCGAGCCGTGCGCCTCCACGATCTCCTTGGCGATGGCAAGGCCGAGTCCGGTGCCGCCCGTGCCGGGACGTGCGGCGTTAGCACGGTAGAAGCGCTCGAAGACCCGCGAGAGCTGCTCGGTTTCGATGCCGGGGCCCTCGTCGGCGACCTCGAAGACCACGCCGCCCTCCGTGCGCCGCGCTCGCAGGTGCACGGTCGTTCCCGCGCCCGAGTGCTTGAGCGCGTTGTCGGTGAAGCTTAACAGCACCTGCACTACCCGGTCGCGGTCGGCGATCACCTGGACGTCGTCAGCGGGCGGTTCCACGGCGAGCACGACATCGGCCTGCTCGGCCAGGGTATGCATCACGCGCGCGACGTCGCCGACCAGATCGGTGACCCACTCAGGTGCCTGCGAAAGCCGCAGGCTTCCCGCGTCGAGCTGCGCGAGCGTGAGCAGGTCGATCACCAGACGGCCGAGCCGGTCGGCCTCGACCTGCATCGTGACGATGAAGTCGTCGCGTACTTCCGGGTCGTCCTTCGCGCCGTCGGCCAGCAGTTCGAGTATTCCCTTGAGCGCCGCGATCGGCGTGCGCATCTCGTGGCTCGCGTCGGCAACGAACCGGCGCTGAGCGGCCTCGATGCGGCGCTGCTCGGTCACGTCGGTGAGTAGCAGCACGGCGCCGTCGACCTCGCCCTCGGCATCGAACAGCGTCGTGCAGTTCAGCAGCACCGTGAGCTGGTCAAGGTGAACGATGCGCGCCGTGCTCTGGCCGACAAGTCCAGCGCGCACCACCTCGAGCACCTCGGCCTCGACCGTCACCTCCTCGGCAGGTGAGCCGAGTACCTCCCGGTTGGGCAGGCCGAGCAGGTGCGTCGCCTCGGGATTGATGACGCGTACCACACCGGCCGAATCGAAGGCGACGACACCCTCGGCCATCGAGTCGACGACTGCGGCGATCTGGCGCCGACTCTCCTCGATTGCACCGAACGCCTCCCCGAGCTTGACCGCCATGCGGTTGTAGGCGAGCGCGAGATCCTGGACCTCGTCGGGGACGAGCCCGGTGGGCACGCGCTGCTCGAAGTCGCCCTCCGCGATAGCCGCTGCGACGTCAAGCATCCTGCGGATGCGGCGGCGGATAAGGTCGGAGAAGGCGAAGCCGAGCAGACCGGCCACGACGAGCGAGATCCAGAAGGTCACCCAGAGGCGGTCGCGGACCGCGTCGAGGATGCGAAGCGAGTCGTCGACGGGGCTCGCGGTCACAACCACGCCTTCCCGTGCGCCGGTCGGGTCGAGGATGGTGCGGGCGGCGATCACCCACCCGTTCGGGCGCAGGTCCATGGTGGCGTAAGGCGAGATATCGGCGAGCGCTGTGTCGCGCGCCTCGGCGAGTGCGGTGTCGGACGGGGCGGTGTCGTAGGAGGACTCGACGAGCGTGCCGGTGCGGTCGTACACCCAGATGCCGGCACCATAGATGCTGCGGTACTCGATGAGTACCTGGCGCATACGCTCGCGACTCTCGGCTGTGACGGGGAAGTCGGGTTCGAGTCGGCGGACGAGGGCCGAGGCGTTGCGCACCTCATTGGCCTTGCCCATCCCGGTGAGGGTTGCCTGCAGCCCCGCAGAGAGCGAGCCGGACAGGATGAGCATCGCGACGACGATGACAACAATGAAGAGCCCGGTCTGCCAGAAGCGGATCGACGCTTTGCGCTGCGGCATCCCCTTACGGCTCCCTCAGCCGGTATCCGTATCCGCGCACGGTGAGGATATAGGTGGGGTTCTTAGGGTCGGCCTCGAGCTTCTCGCGGATGTTATGTATGTGCACGTCGATAGCACGCTCGTCGCCCACGGGAGACTCGTCCCAGAGCGCCGAGAGGATGGCCTGGCGCGAGTAGGCCGTGCCCGGATGCCTCGCGAGGTAGAGGAGGATGCCGTACTCGGAACTGGTGAGATGGATGGGCTGGCCCGAGAGCTTCACCTGCCGGGAGCGCGTGTCGATTTCGAGGTCGGCAACGCGGATGGACGCCTTCTCGTGCGAGCCCTCGGTCCTGCGCAGGATCGCCTTGACGCGGCTTACCAGCTCGCGCGGCGAGAACGGCTTGGTCACGTAGTCATCGGCGCCGAACTCCAGGCCCAGCACGCGGTCGACCTCGTCCCCGCGTGCCGAGAGCATGATGATCGGGGTGTCGGAGTGCGTGCGCAGGTCACGCGCGACGTCGAGTCCGGACTTGCCGGGCAGCATGAGATCGAGGACGACGAGGTCCGGGTCGATCTCGTCGAACAGCATCTCGGCGCCCGCGGCATCGCTCGCGGTGTGCACCTCGTAGCCCGCCTGCGACAGCGCGTACGACACGACTTTGAGAATCGACTCCTCGTCGTCTACGACCAGGACGCGTTTCACCGGATGGTCCCCTTCGGCCCGTAATCCCGCATACCGATGAGAATAGATCATAGGGTGGGGTATACCGCTAACATAACCCTAACACTACGGCAACACAGCGCGAATCGTCGTGGTCACAGTGCTTGTTACTGTCGTAACGACCGCACCGCCCCGCCCCTTCTGCCAAGGTGTGTGAGTGCCATAGGCGCGACGCGTTTGCAGAGTCACTCAGGATCACGGACGTCACTGTGGCCCGCCGGGCCGCGATCGATGTCCGTGTCCGTGTGTGTGCTCGTCGCGGCGCTCGGTCTTCTCATCGCCATGGCATCGCCGGCCTTCGGCATCGGTCAGGCGGCGAGCGGCGAGCTGCTCTTCTACCCGTGCACGATCTGTCATCCCGTCGGTGAGGGTGCCGGTGCGCTCCCCAACGACTTCGAAGGCCACCAGATCGAGCTCGTCGGGCACGACGTGCTCGGCGAGGGCGTCCAGGCGTGCATCGTCTGCCATGACGACCCGGCGCGCGACCCCGGCAAGCTCAAGCTCGTTGACGGCAGCTTCGCGGACGTGGGCGGCGACGTCTCGGGCGTGTGCTTCACGTGCCACTCCAGCAAGTACCGCGAGTGGGAGGCCGGTGTGCACGGCCGTAACCAGCCGACATGCACCTCGTCGGGCTGCCACGACCCGCACTCACCCGCATGGATCTACGGCGATCCGCTGCTGCCGTTCACGGGCACCGGCTTCCAGACCCGAGTCGTCTCCGACCGGCAGCCCTTCACCCCGCTCGCCGGGCCGCCGGTGGCGCCCCCCGTCTACACCCCCTTCTGGCTCGCGGTCGCGACGGCGCTCGGTGCGGTCGTGTCGGCCGGCCTGATCAGCTTCATGGTACGGGGAAGGTCAGCAAGATGAGTGAGCACACAGACCGGCGCGACACGGCGCCCGACATCGCGCCGGAAGAGACACCCCACGCCGCACCGCCCTGCACCGCAGCCGACACCGCGCCCGAGGGCCTCACGCTCTCGCGCCGGCGGTTCCTCGAGGGCATCGGCGCGACGGCGGGGCTGCTCGCCGCTGGCGTGGTGCCCGCGCTCGTCTCGGCGCTGCCCAAGTCCGCCTCGGCGGCCGAGTCGGCGACCGAGACCCGCACCGGCGACGCGGTTGACCGCATCGCTGAGCACAACGGCACGGTCAACTATCCTGGCAAGCCGGTGAAGTATGCTGATCCCGCCGGCGACCAGAAGTGGGCGATGGTCATCGACGTGAAGGCGTGCATCGGCTGCCGCAGGTGCGTCTACGCGTGCGTCAAGGAGAACAACATCGGCCGAGAGTCCGGCTTCACCTACATCCAGGTGCTCGAGATGGAGCTAGGTTCAATCGACATCGAGCACGCGACGCTTGACTACGGGGATGGCGGCAAGCCGGACAAGTGGTATCTGCCCGTGCAGTGCATGCAGTGCGCGAAGCCGACGTGCGTGTACGGTTGTCCGGTGATTGCGACCTGGAAAGAGCCGGACGGCATCGTCGTCATCGACTACGACAAGTGCATCGCGTGCCGCAACTGCATCGTGACCTGCCCGTACGGGGCGCGGCACTTCAACTGGGTCCACCCGCACGTGCCCGAGAACGAGGTCAACCCGGACGTCCCCCTCGACGAGAAGGCGGGCACCGTCGAGAAGTGCCACTTCTGCATCCAGCGCACGCGCAACGGCGGTACGACGGCGTGCACCGATGCATGTCCGGTAGGCGCGCGCGTCTTCGGCGACCTGAACGACCCGGAGAGCGCGGTGTCGAAGATATTGCGAACCCGGCGCGTGTGGCGGCTCAAAGAGGAGCTCGGCAACGAGCCCATGATCTGGTATGTGGGGTGAGGGCATGAGCGCACCCAGCACACAGCTCGCGGCCCCGGCGCCCGGCATGAAGCGCTTCATCGGCATCGACTGGAACATAGGCGCGCTCTTCAACGCGAGCCCGCGCTACTGGGCGTTCATCTCGTTGCTGCTGACCGCCATCTTCCTCGGACTCATGGCGTGGGGTGCATTCCTCACCGGCGGCGGCGGTCTGATGGCCATGCGTGACACCTACCCTTGGGGCCTTTGGTTCACGAACTACATGTACTACGTCGGGCTCTCGGCGGGCGGGCTCGTCGTCTACGCGAGCGTGCACCTCTTCGGAGCCGAGCAGTTCCGACCTCTCTCACGCCTGGCGGTGCTCCAGGCCGGCGTGCTCGTGATGATGGCGCTCCTCGGCATCCTCACCGACATGGAGCGCTTCTGGCGCGCCGGTTGGATGCTGCTCACGCCCAACCCGTCCTCGCCCTTCGTCTACACCGGTAGTGCGGCGAATATCTACATGATCATCTGCTTCGTTGACCTGTGGATCCTCATCACGGGCAAGGGCGGCGAGAAGCTTGCGATGCGCATGACGCTCATCGCGCTACCCTTTGCGGTCTACCTCCATACGACGACGGCGTTCGTGCTGGCTCTGAACAAGTCGCGCGAACTGTGGAACTCGGCGGTGATGGTGCCGATCTTCCTTACCTCGGCCACGGCCTCGGGCATCGCCCTGCTCATGATCAGCGCCTACATCATGCAGCGCTTCAACGTTATGCGCTTCAAGAAGAGCATGTTCCGGAGCCTCTCCACCCTGCTCGCCACGGTTATCATCATCGACCTCTTCCTGCTCGCCGTAGAAATGCTCGTGATCTTCTGGCCGACCTCGGCGCATCCGGGGCACGCAGACAGGATGGCGCACTTCTTCAGTGGGGTGTACGGATGGATGTTCATCTCCGTGCTC
>JACUUN010000057.1 GCA_014859265.1 Coriobacteriia bacterium | reverse complement strand
AACCTGCTCTCCGTGCTCCGCGACGCTCAGACGCTCAAGTCCTTCACCTACGACGAGGCGAACCGCATCTCCTCACCCGGCTACGACTACGACGCCCGCGGCAGCATGACCACCGATCCCACCCGGCGCTTCACCTACGACGGCGCGAACCGCCTCACCGCCGTCATCGACGCCTCGAGCGAGGCCACCATCGCCGCCTACGCCTACGACTACCTCAACCGCCGCATCTCGGCCACCGACGCCAGCGGGACGGCGACCTACTTCCACTACGACGGCGCGAGCCCCAACGCCATCGCCGAGACCGACGGCGCCGGCGAGGTCATCGCGACCTACGCGTACGACGACCGCGGCCAGCTCCACTCGATGACCCGCGGCGGACAGACCTACTACTACCACGTCAACGCCCACGGAGATGTCGTGGCGCTCACCGACGCGAGCGGCCAGATCGTCAACACCTACCGCTACGACCCGTGGGGCGAGGTGCTGGACGCGACCGAGGCCGTCGCCAACCCGTACCGCTACGCCGGGTACCGCTGCGACGAGGCGACCGGGCTCTACTACCTGTGGAACCGCTACTACGACCCGGGGACGTGCCGGTTCATCTCAAAGGATCCGGACAGTGGTCGAGTCATCGAGCCCGGCACCCTCAACCCCTACAGCTACTGCGGTAACAACCCGGTGAACCGCGTTGATGCGACCGGGGGTAGCTGGAGCTGGATCAAGAACAAAGCCAGTGCCGTCATGGAAGCTGCAAGGAACGCCGTGGAAGCTGTAGGGAACTACCTGCGTAGTTCCCGCTGGAGCATCCTGCCTTCGAAGCCGGACGAGATTGACTGGGCACTGATGTGCGCGGGGGCAACTGGAGATGCTCTGGCAGCAGCCGCAGGCGCAAGCGGGGCGGCCTCGGGTGCCGCTGCAGGCTCCGCAGCTGGCCCTTATGGGGCCGGCGGCGGAGCAGTCCTGGGCGGCTGTTCCGCGTACGCCAAGGTGCAAATTGCGAACTCAATCCTAGACGTAATCTCGACGACCAAGGCCGCTTGCGGCGTGGTTGACGGAACGAACACTTTTGGTGACGTCGCGATGGCGGCCTCCGGACTTGACCCAGGCTTTGGCAGCACAAGGGTTCTTCTCACTCATACCGCTATGTTCATCGCGGATGGCCTGAGCAGGGATGGGTTCTACGCGCGACCGAGCTGGTAGACTGAATGCAAAGACGTCTTTCATTGAAGTTGCGCCCGTCTACGGGCTGCTCCGAGGTGGACTTGACAGGACTAGTCGTCGGGTCACCGCCGTGGCGTGATCGGTCTTGAATGGAGGGTGTGTGGACAAGCCATTTCGCGAATCAGAGTACTTTGTGGCCTGGTTGCTGTTCTATCTGGCCACGACAATCATCGGAGGAATTCTCGCGTGGCTGATTGCGTTTGTTGCAGGGGCTGCCCTTGGCGTGTCAGGCGTCCAGCCAGCGACGATCCAAGTCGTTGGCACGGCACTCGGGGTCGTCGTCTCCATCCCTGTATCCTACGTGTGCTTCCGACTCATAGTTGGCTTCGCCGTGGTTAAGAAGGTCTCCTCGAGACATGCTGGGTAGGCAATCTGATGGACGTCTGTTGGCTGGTCATATTCGTGCTGTGTACGCCCTTCTTGGCGGTGTTCTACTGGCTTCTTACCGTTGATGGGCCGCGCGTGATGAGGCGAGCTCAGCGGAGCCGGGATCAGGATGCCGTCTTCCGACTCGTTCGTCACTGGAGGCATCGCGTCCAGGCGACGTTCTTCATGCTTCTTCTGACTGCGACGACGGGCGTTCTTGTCTTCGACATGCGCGATGGCGCGAGTCCAGTGGAGAAGCCACCTGCAATCGCGTTCGTTGTGGCATTCGCACTCATTGCGGCATGGGTGTCCGCGTTGGTCGCCGCGCGATGGGAGGAGTACATGTGGACCGGTACGCCGCCCGAGTGGGCCTTCCTCTCGCGTTCACGACTACTTCACAAGCTCAGGTACAGTGAGGAGGAGGCCGTCGCGGCTGCGGCCATCGTGGTGGCTGCAGTTCTCGTGGTCTTCGCCCTGATGGCCACACTCCGCCTCATGCCGGGGCGTACCTTCCTCGTGATGGCCGCAGCTGCAATCCTCTACTTCGCGCTGCTCGCGGCGGTCGTGCTGCACAGCCATCGTGAGTGAACCTGTTTCGCATCGTGCTCAGCTGGAGCGGGGAACAGCGCGACTGAGCACATCGGTGGTCGATGGTACACAACGATGACGGTCATCTGCTCTCCGGGATCCGCTGTGGCCGCACGGTCAAGTCCTTCACCTACGACGACGCGAACCGCATCTCCTCATCCGGCTACGACTACGACGCCCGCGGCAACCTTACGGCCGATCCGGCCCGCCGCTTCGTCTACGACGGCGCGAACCGCCTCACCGCCGTCATCGACGCCTCCACAGAGACCACGCTCGCTACCTACGCGTACGACTTCCTCAATCGCCGCACGTCCGTCTCGGAAGGCACGCAGACGGTCTTCTTCCACTACGACGGCGCGAGCCCGAACGTGATCGCCGAGACGGATGAGGCAGGGGAGACGATCGCGACTTTCGCCCACGACGACCTCGGCCAGCTCCACTCCATGACGCGCGACGGCTCCACCTACTACTACCACGCGAACCACCGAGGCGACGTCGTCGCGATCACGGGTGCGGCAGGCGACATCGTCAACACCTACACCTACGACCCCTGCGGCTCACCTCTCACCGCAGACGAGGGAGTGAAGAACCCGTACCGCTACGCCGGCTATCGCTTCGACGAGACGACCGGCCTCTACTACCTCTGGAACCGGTATTATGATGCTGAGACGTGTAGGTTCCTGACGCGGGATGTGTGGCCGGGAGAGCTCGAGTCGCCTTTGAGCATGAATGCGTACCTGTACTGCCTGGGCGATCCGGTGAACTGGGTGGATCCGAGTGGCTTGTGTGGGGAATCTGTCGACCCATGGGACGAACTCGATCCTCTTGGTCAGGCTGCGCTTGGGATTGCCTGGGCAGACGCGCTGGCCGCATCGGGCCTGCTCATCGGACTGGGAGCCAAGTTGACCGCCTCTGGAATCGCCACAGTGGCAACAGGGGCTGGAGTCGTTCCCGGGCTGATAATGACGGGGTTGGGACTCACGCTTATGGCCGGTGGTGTGGCATTGGCAGGCGCTACTCTGTGGAGCATGAATCAGATGATGCCCTCTCGCTTCGAGAGGGCTCGCCGGAATCTCGGATTGGGCTAGGACATGCCACAGTACACCTTCTGGTTCGCTTATGCAGTGATGGCTGTGGGTCTTGTGCTAGCGGGCGTGGTAGGCGTAGGGCTGCGATTGACTGGTCGAGGAGGACCAGGGGAGCTAGTCTTGTATGCTTGGGTCGCAGTCAACGCACTGGCGATGGTTGTCCTTGGCTATCTGTATCGGAGCGTAGACGCCGCGGTTGGCCTGCTTCTCATGATGGGACCCCTGCTCGCTTTCTTGGCGGGGACAGTCGTAGCGGCCCTTCTTACGAGGGTGAGGTCTTGACTCTGGACGTAAGAGAAAGGGCTCCAAGCTGGAGCTAGCTGCGGGCGTCCGTCATAGAACCTGAGATCAACCGACGATACGGACCACCATGGCGGTGACATACTCACTGTTCGCTGGAGTTGCGGCAATGGTCCTGCTCTCTGGAGCGCATGCCGTCAGGGTAGCATGGGAAGAGAAGGGGCCGCGCGAACGGCTGAAGCGAGCCGCCATCACCTCCGCGGCAGGAGGGGTAGGAGTTCTCTACATTCAGATGAGCATGCTAGGTTGGACTTCGGCTTCCGAGCGGGTCGGCGTGACTATTGTTGCTGTTACCGCTGTCCTTCACGTGCCATTGCTGTTTGCGGCGATCATCGTCCGTCTTCGAGGGGTCAGGTGATCGGCGAGGTCTGCGAGTCCTTCGAACCTCGGAGCCGTGTGATAGCTGAGCCCGCTGGCGATTCTCTCTGAACGTATGTCATCGAGCCTCGGTCAAGACACGCTACCGGGTCACTCCCAGCAGCGACGCGACCGGTGCGAGCACCAGGCGGTCGTCGAGCACGCGCACCTCGTCGCCGAGGTAGGCGATCACCCCCAGCGTGAATCGCTCACCCAAGCCGTCACGGAGAGCCCGGATACCGAGGGTCTCCTTCCAGCGCAGCGTGGCTGACGCCTTGATCTCGATCGCCACCGCCGCCGTACCGCGCTCGACCACCACGTCGGCCTCTGCTCCCGCCGAGGTCCGCCAGAAGTGGACGCTCGAGCGGCGGGCAGCCAGTTCGTCGAGCGCCCGGAGCTCGTTGACGACCCACGTCTCGAACAAGGCTCCGGCGCGGATGGACGCGTCGGCCGCCTCCCAAGAATCGACGTTCGCGACGTGCGCAGCCATCCCCACGTCATTCGCGTAGAGCTTCGGCCGCTTGACGAGGCGCTTGCCGAGGTCGGCGTAGAACGGGTGGAGCTCGAAGACCTGGTACGCCACCTCGAGGATGTTGAGGTACCGCCTGGACGTCGAGTATCCCAGGGCCGCGTCTGCACCGAGATCGCTCACATTGAGCAGGCCGCCCGTCCGGAGCAGGGCCAGCGCGGCGAACCTGCTGAAGTCCGGGAGGTTCTCGATCCGTGATAGTTGGAGGTCACGCTCGACGAAGGTCTGCCGATACGCGTCGTACCACGCGGCTCGAGTCTCCGGGCACCGTATCGCGGTGGAATTGCAGGCGCCCTCACGCCACCTCCGCCGGCCAGACCTCCCGCTCCAGGACGACCTCGTCGCGCCGGGGGATGCCATGTTCGCCGACGCGGGGTATCTGGGGCTTGAGCAGTCGTGCGGCGTCCGCTCCGCCGCACATCAGGTCCACGAGCCGGAAGCCGCGACGCTGGTAGAAGCGCAGCGAGTCCAGGTCGTCGTTCGTGGTCGTGACGCGCAGGAAGCGCCGCCCCTCGTCGGTGGCGAGCCGGGCGGCGGCATCCAGCAGGGCCGTTCCCACGCCCACCGAGCGGACGCGGGCGTCCAGGCTGACGATGTGCAGCGTGGAGTCCTCCCGGACGAAGGTCAGCAGCCCTGAAGGCTCGCCGTCGAGCTCGGCCACGAGTCCGTCGAGCTCGGAGGGCACGTAGCAGGCGTACGAGTAGGCCACGAGGTCCGAGCCCCACCGCTCCGTCCCGAAGTCGCGGACCCACGCACGGTCCCCGGCCTTGACGCGCCTGACGCTGATCGGCATCAGCGCTCCCTCCGACGACTCCTCCCCCTCCCCCGGCCTGGATTGTCGCACGTCGGTCGGCTTCACGGAAACCGCGCCCGCGGCGGCGGGGAACTGGCGGCGCGAGCCGTCCTCGGGCATACTTGCGCAGTCGGCCCCGCCCGGGGCCTCGTCCGGCGCCGACGGATACGCGACTGCGCGGCGGACGCGAAACAAGGGGAGCGGGCTTGGCAGGCATCGTACTCGTCGGCGCCCAGTGGGGCGACGAGGGCAAGGGCAAGATCACCGACCTCATCGCGTACGACATGGACGTCGTCGTGCGCTTCCAGGGCGGCAACAACGCCGGGCACACCATCGTGCACTCCGGCAAGACCTACGCGCTGCACCTCATCCCGAGCGGCGTGATGTACCCGCACATCACGCCCGTGATCGGCAACGGCTGCGTGATCGACCCCAAGGTGCTCATCGAGGAGATGGACCGGCTGCAGGCCGACGGTCTGGCCACGCACCGGCTGCGCATCTCCTGCAACGCGCACCTGATCATGCCGTACCACCGCGACCTCGACGGGGCGAGCGAGCGCCGGCTCGGCAAGCTCGAGATCGGTACGACGCGCCGCGGGATAGGCCCCGCGTACCAGGACAAGGCCTCGCGCATGGGCCTGCGCGTGCAGGACCTGCAGGACGAGCGCATCTTCCGCCGCAAGCTCGAGGCGGCGCTGGCGGAGAAGAACGCGATCCTCGAGAAGGTCTACGGCCTGCCCGGATACACCGTCGAGAGCATCGCCGAGGAGTACCTCGGCTACTCCGAGCGCATCGAGCCGCACATCGCCGACACCGCCCAGCTCGTGAACACGGCTCTTCGGGCCGACCAGTGGGTGCTCTTCGAGGGGGCCCAGGGCACGCTGCTGGACATCGACCACGGGACGTATCCGTTCGTGACCTCGTCCAACCCCACGGCCGGCGGCGCGTGCACGGGAGTGGGTGTCGGTCCCAAGAGCATCGACAGGGTCCTCGGGGTGGCCAAGGCCTACATCACGCGTGTGGGCTCGGGTCCGTTCCCCACGGAGCTGGAGGACTGCCCGGGCGGCGCGGGGGAGCACCTCCAGAGCGTCGGTGGCGAGTTCGGCACGACGACGGGCCGCAAGCGGCGCTGCGGCTGGTTCGACGCAGTCATCGTGCGCTATGCCGTGCAGGTCAACGGCATCACGGACCTGGTGGTCACCAAGCTCGACGTGCTCTCCAAGCTGGAAACGGTCAAGGTCTGCGTTGCGTACCGGCACGAGGGGCACCGCTACAACGAGCTGCCCTGCCACCAGACGATCTTCCACAAGGCCCGGCCGATCTACGAGGAGCTGCCGGGGTGGCAGGAGGACATCACCGGCTGCCGGACCTTCGAGGAGCTGCCGAAGAACGCCAAGGCCTACATCGAGTTCCTGGAGGACCTCGCCGAGGTTCCGGTGTCGATCATCGCCGTCGGCCCGGAACGCGAGCAGACGATCATGCGGCGCTGGGAGAGAAGGCCGTAGGGTGCGGCTGTCCGCCCCCGTCCTCGCGCGAGGGGTCTGATAGGCTGGTCGTTGTCCGACAGCCGGCATCGAGCACCGGAGGGGTCATGGCTGCCAGGGGGATCTTCATCACGCAGTACGACAAGGACCGGCTCAGCGAGCTCCTGGGCGTCGCGGAGGCCTTCGCCGATCCGGGAACGAGCCACCTGCAGGGCCTGCGGATGGAGTTGGAGCGGGCCACCGTGGTGCCCTCACAGGAGATACCTCCGAACGTGGTGACGATGAACTCGACGGTGTTCCTGCGCGATCTGGACAGCGACGAGGAGTTCACGTACTCGCTCGTCTTCCCCGACGACGCCGACGTCGATTCGGGAGCCATCTCGGTCCTCGCGCCCATCGGGACGGCGATCCTCGGCTACGCGGAGGGGGATACGGTCGAGTGGCCCGTCCCGTCCGGGAAGCGGCGCATCTCGATCGAGAAGGTCCTCTACCAGCCCGAGGCCGCGGGGGACTTCCACCTGTAGCGGCAGCACCCAGGACACGGCCGAGGAGGCCGGCGCCGGGCCCAAGGCATGCCCCGCCGGGCTCCCAGTCCGCGGCTCCTCCCCGACGATCGACCCGGTCGTCCGTCCGGCGTGTCGCTTGCGGCTGCTATGCTGATCCTGGCAGCAGCGTTTCCTTCAGGAGGCGGCGTGTCCGACCCCGTCGAGACCTACTTCACCGCCCTGCGCGACATCCGCGCGTCCGGCGCGGGCGTGCAGGAGGTCTCGTACTACGGCGCGCTCGAGCAGCTGCTGAACGGCGTCGGCGGCAAGCTCAAGCCCAAGGTCCGCGCGTTCATGCAGCTCCGCAACCGCGGGGCGGGCAACCCGGACGGCGGCCTGTTCGTCGCGAGCCAGTTCAAGCACGCGCACGACGCCGTCCCGCTCGAGGGTCAGCCGCCCGCGCGTGGCGCCATCGAGGTCAAGAGCACCTCCGAGGACGTCTCCGCCGTGGCCGCCTCCGAGCAGGTCGCCCGCTACGTCGAGCACTACGGATTCGTGCTGGTGACCAGCCTCCGCGACTTCGTGCTGGTCGGGCAGGGACCGGGCGGCAAGCCACGCACGATGGAGTCGTGCTCGCTCGCCCAGACCGAGAATGGGTTCTGGGGCAGGGTCGCGCAGCCTCGCAAGTACGCCGAGGAGGCCGCTGAGGGCCTTACCGAGTTCCTCAAGCGCGTCATGCTGCACAACGCGCCGATCGCCGACCCCAAGCACGTGGCGTGGTTCCTCGCGAGTTACGCGCGCACCGCGCGCCTGCGCCTCGAGCAGAAGCGGGACCTACCCGCGCTCGATCAGCTGCGCGAGCAGCTCGAAGAGGCGCTCGGCCTGAAGTTCGAGGGCGACAAGGGCGACCACTTCTTCCGCTCCACACTCGTGCAGACGCTCTTCTACGGCATGTTCGCGTCGTGGGTGCTGTGGACCCGCGAGCAAGCGACCACGGAAGCCGGCGCGCAGGGCCGCTTCGAGTGGGAGACGGCCAGCGCGACACTGCACGTCCCTATGGTCTCCGAGCTCTTCTACCAGTTCACCAATCCGGCCAAGCTCGGGCCGCTCGGACTGGCGGAGGTGCTGGACTGGGCCGAGGACGTGCTGAACCGCGTGGAGCGCGACGAGTTCTTCGCGCGCTTCCAGGAGGAACACGCGGTGCAGTACTTCTACGAGCCGTTCCTTGAGGCATTCGACCCGCAGCTGCGCAAGGAACTCGGCGTGTGGTACACGCCCGACGAGGTCGTGAAGTACATGGTCGCGCGCGTGGACTGGGCGCTTCGCGAGGAGCTCGGTGTCGTCGACGGGCTGGCCGACGAGAGCGTCTACGTGCTCGACCCGTGCTGCGGCACCGGCGCGTACCTGGTCGAGGTGCTCCGCAAGATCGACGAGACGCTGCACGCCAAGGGCGCAGACGCGCTCACGCGGCAGGACGTGAAGCGCGCCGCGATGGAGCGCGTCGTCGGCTTCGAGATCATGCCGGCGCCGTTCGTGGTCGCGCATCTGCAGCTCGGGCTGCTGCTCTCGGAGCTCGGCGTCCCGCTGTCCGAGCACCAGGGCGAGCACGAGCGCGCCGCGATCTACCTCACGAACGCCCTCACGGGCTGGAAGACCGATGCCGAGGAGACCGTCGCCGGCAAGAGGCATCCGAAGGCCCACCCCGCGCAGCTGCTCTTCGAGTTCGAGGAGGAACGCGACGCCGCCACCCGCGTCAAGCAGAAGGCGCCGATCCTCGTGGTGCTGGGGAATCCGCCGTACAACTCCTTCGCAGGCACGAGTCCGGCCGAGGAGGAGGGGCTCGTCGAACCATACAAGGCGGGGCTTGTGTCCAATTGGGGCGTCCGCAAGTTCAACCTGGACGACCTGTACGTCCGCTTCATTCGTCTGGCTGAGCGGAGCATCGCTGAGCGCAGCGGTACCGGTGTCGTCTGCCTCATCAGCAACTTCTCGTACCTTGCTGAAGGCTCATTCGTTGTGATGCGCCGAAGGCTGCTCAGTCAGTTCGACTCAGTGTGGATCGACAATCTGAACGGGGACAGCCGTGAGACAGGGAAGCTCACGCCAGAAGGGAAGCCCGACCCGAGCATCTTCTCGACGGAAGGCAACCGTGAGGGCATCAGGGTCGGCACGAGCATAGCACTCTTCGTGAGGAGGAGAGAGCATCGCGAGGCTGAACGGGTTCACTATCGAGCTCTCTGGGGTGAGGGGAAGCGCAGCCAGCTGGAATGCGATGCTGGGGGCGAACGGGCGACGTATCTGTGCGTCCAGCCTACGCCTGAGACCCGGTACTCGTTCCGGCCTCGGGAGGTCGCCGCGAGCTATCTGCGCTGGCCCGCGGTGACCGATCTCTTCCCGTTCCAACGAGGTGGCGTGCAGACCAGCAGGGACGAGTTCGTGGTTGATGTTGATCGGGAGGCCCTGGCTGCGCGCGTGGATGCCTACTACGATCCTGGGCTGTCTGACAACGAGATTATGGCGCTTTCTACGGCGGCCACGACGTCGTCAACCCTCTTCGACGCAGCCGCAGTCCGTCGGCAGCTACAGAGTCGCGGTAGACCGGATGAGCCGCTGCTTCGCTACTACTACCGACCTTTCGACTACCGCTGGATCTACTGGGATTCGCGTGCCGGTCTGTTGAACCGCCCTCGTGCTGACTATGTCGCCAACCTCGCCCATGGCAATCTCTGGTTCAGCGCGGCACAGAGGAACCGAAAGGGCGTCTTCTATCGCCCGCAGGTATCGTCAAGCCTCTCCGACTATCACATCGTTGAGTCTCACGCAGGGATGTTCCCGCTGATGATTCGTCAAGCAGGACAAGAGAGCCTCCTGGCCGCTGCGTCAGACGGTTGGCGGCCGAACCTCTCGGAAGGAGCCTCTGCCTTTGTCCGCGCTCTTGGTGCGATGCCTGAGGACCTCTTCTTCCACACCGTGGCTGTTCTGCATTCCGAGGACTACGCGACGGAGAACATCGGAGCGCTGAAGCAAGAGTGGCCGAGGATTCCGCTTCCCTCGATGACCAAGGTTCTGGAGACTTCGGCGGCCACAGGCCGCGCTGTGGCTTCTCTGCTTGATCCAGATCAATCGCTGCACAGCATCTCGCCAGCAGCGCAGGGTCTTGGCTCACTCGCAAACACCGCAAGCACTCCCCTCAATCCGGCCGTTGACCTCGCCGTCACCGCTCGCTGGGGCATCGCGGGCAAGGGCGGGATCTGCATGCCGTCGACTGGCAAGCTCAAAGAGCGCGAGTACTCGCCGGAGGAGCGCGAAGCGATCGCGAAGGGCGCGAAGGCGCTCGGCATGTCGGCGGAGCAGGCGATCTCACTCCTCGGCGAGAGGTGCTTCGACGTGTACCTGAACGACGTGGCGTACTGGCGGTGCGTGCCGTCGAACGTGTGGCGCTACACCATCGGCGGCTACCAGGTCATCAAGAAGTGGCTGTCGT
>JACUUN010000192.1 GCA_014859265.1 Coriobacteriia bacterium | reverse complement strand
TGGCATTACCGCGACCAGTTCAGGGGCAAGGTCGTGCTCTGCAACTGCGATGACCCGTACGAATCGAACTTCTTCAAGTATTTCGCCATGAACTTCAACCACCTCGGTCTGAAGCGGCTCATCACGACCTGCTACGCAGGCTCACCGATAAGTGGTCAGCAGCTGCCGCTGCTTGAGACCGCCGGGCTGCGGAACACCCCGCCGCCGCGCGAGCCCTACAAGGTCGTTATCAGCGAAGTGCCTGACCTGAACGAAGACGGCGCGATCGATCTAGCTGACGTCGAGTACCTGCTGCGCAACGACGCCAATGCGATGACCCCACTCAGCGGCGACGGCGACTTTCGCAGCGCGGAGTGCGTGGCGCTGCTGGATGAGTCCGACATTGTGGTGACCAACCCACCGTGGAGCCTCATACGAGAGTACATTCCACTTCTTGCGAAGCACCGCAAGCAGTTCTTGGTCATTGGCGACCAGAACTTCGTCACCTACCGAGAAATCTTCGAGCAGATCATGGCTGACAATCTATGGTTTGGCTACCACAACGGGGGGACGAAGTGGTTTCGGGTTCCCGATGACTACGAGATCAAGACCGAGTCACGCAAGAAGATCGTTGACGGCGTCAAGTTCTTCTCGATGGGCCGCGCCTATTGGTTCACGAACCTCGACACCACGAAGCGCCATGAGCCAATGACCCTCTTCAAGCGCTACACGCCGGAGGAGTACCCCACGTACACAAACTACCCGGCAATCGAAGTCGGCAAAGTGGCGGAAATCCCCATGGACTACGATGGAGAGATGGGTGTCCCGATCACGTTCCTAGACAAGTACAATCCCGATCAGTTCAGGATCATCGGGAACAGCAAGTGGCTCGGAAGGCCGATCTCCGACTTTGCTCCCAAAGGCACCTACGAGGCAGGCGGGATGCGGTTCTATTTGCCCAACGGTGATGGGACTCACCGGCGCATGTATGAGCGCATCGTTATCAAGCGGATTGGAGCTGCATCGTGAAGATTGAGCTCAAGCCTGTCACAGTCCGCGATGTGGCGGACAGCTACCTCGACAACGACGAGGACGGTGTTGTCGGTTACGGCGGCAAGCTGAACATCCGTCCCAAGTACCAGCGCGAGTTCGTCTACGATACGGAGAAGCGAGACGCTGTGCTGGAGACGATCCGCAGGGGCTTCCCGCTCAACGTCATGTACTGGGCAGTCAATGAGGACGGTACCTTCGAGGTCCTCGATGGCCAGCAGCGCACCATCAGCTTCTGCCAGTACGTCGCCGGTGACTTCTCAATCATCATTGATGGCCACCCGATGGCCTTCCACAACCTCACGCAGCCTCAGAAGGACCAGTTCCTCGACTACGAGCTCATGGTCTACGCATGTGAGGGCAACGACCGCGAGAAGCTCGACTGGTTTCGTACCGTCAACATAGCTGGAGTTGAGCTGACAGATCAGGAGCTTCGCAACGCCGTCTACACTGGACCGTGGCTGACGCACGCCAAGTCGATCTTCAGCAAGACCAATGGTGCAGCCTACGGGCTGGCCAGCAAGTACGTCGCTGGTTCTCCTATCCGTCAGGAACTGCTCGAGAGGGCACTTAAGTGGAAGTCGGGCGGGAGGATCGACCAGTACATGTCGGACCACCAACACGCCCAGAATGCGAACGAGCTCTGGACCTACTTCCAGAACGTCATCTGGTGGGTGCAACAGACGTTCACGACCTACCGCAAGGAGATGAAGGGCGTTGAGTGGGGGCCTCTTTACGACCGGTTCAAGGACGAGAAGCTCGACACCGCGGAGTTGGAGCGCCGCA
>JACUUN010000191.1 GCA_014859265.1 Coriobacteriia bacterium | reverse complement strand
GCGATGGGCTCCTCGGGCGCCCCGTTTACAGCGGCCATTGTCCCCTCCGATTCCCAGTTCCCCTCGCGCCGAATACGCATCACACGTCGCTCCAGGTCTCCACCTGCAGTCCCGGAACACGCTCGAACTCCCTCACATTCGCTGTGACCATGGTAAGTCCGTGGGCTATGCATGCAGCCGCCAGCCAGAGATCGTGGGGGCCGATGAGCGTACCTGCCGCTGACAGATCGGCCCAGACCTGGGCATGGGCACGCGCCGTCGGGAGATCGACCTCCAGCAGCGGGAAGCGTTCCAGAACCCCTTCGACGAACGCGGAGCGGCGTGCGCGTTGGTCCGGTCGAGCCGCGCGATGGACTCCATGCAGCAGCTCACTGGCCGTGATCACCGAGAGGAACGACTCCTCGTCAGCGCGACGGGCCACGTGAGGCTCGACGTCGAGCCAACCGCGCTCAGCTTCAATCAGGATGCTGGCGTCGATCAGGACCGCCACGGGTCAGCCAACTCCCCACGCGCTAGCTCGTCACGAGCGGCCTCTAGGTCTGCCGCGAACTCAGCGGCATCGTCCAGTCGGGGCAGCGTCGCGAGCAGACCGGGTAGCTCCGCAAGCCGCTTGCCGGTAGGGAGAGGCCTCAGCTCAGCCACCGGCTTACTGCCACGGAGCAGCACGAAGGACTCGCGGCGATACGCAACACGATTGACGTACTCCGCGAAGTGGCGAACGACTTCGGTGACGGTGAGCGTCTCAGACATCGCACATCAACTCCAATCTGATAATCAGATTACATGATGGTGAAGGCGAAGACAATGCCGATGGCGTCTGCGATCAGGGCGAAGTAGTCCGCCACGAGCCTCGAGACCGACTTCCCCGACCGTGCCGAATGCCGCTTCGCGCGGCGGATGAGGTCCTCGTCGAGCCGCAGGGTGAGTTTCGTTCCCATGGGATCCTCGCGGCGACGCGCGCGACGGCTGGCCTGCTTGGCCATCGCTTTCCGGCCCCAATAGCCCTTGCCGCGCTTGGCGCCTGTGTGCTCCGACTTGATCCGACCCCATGCCATCGTGTGCCCCTACGCCGACACGTGCAGCTTCAGTCCTAGCGAACGCACTACCTTCTGCACTGTGCCGAACTCCGGATTGCCCTCAGGCGACAAGGCCTTGTAGAGGCTCTCGCGTCCGAGTCCCGTCTCTCGCGCGATCTGCGTCATACCCTTCGCGCGCGCGATGTCGCCGAGGGCGGCGGCCAGAAGCGCCGGGTCGTCCTCTTCGAGCGCGGCATCGAGATACGCCGCCATGGCCTCGTCTGAGTCGAGGTAACGGGTGACATCCCAGGGATGCGTTTTCGTCTTGGCCATCACAGTCCTCCTCACAACCCACGTGCGAGTTCCTTCGCGCGTTCGATATCCCGCCTCTGGGTCGACTTGTCGCCGCCCGCCAGCAGGACGATCACGGTGTCGCCGTGCCGGATGAAGTAGACGCGGTAGCCCGGACCGTAGGTGATCCTAAACTCGAGCACGCCCTCTCCGACCGACTTGACGTCACCGAGGTTTCCGAGGGAGACCCGCCGGATACGAGCAGCGACGCGAAACTGTGCGTTGAGGTCGCGTAGCGACTCGAACCACTTCTAGTACGCGTCTGTCTCCCGAATCTCGCACATGCCGATAGTGTATCCCTAAAGATACGCTCATGCAAACGCGATGCTGAGATTCAGGCGAACGTTTGTGGGCGTCAGCTGCGAGGCGCAGCGAACGCTTCCTGCCCTACCGCACGAGGCGCGCCGTCTGTGGACGCCCGGGTTAGCGATCTGACCGACGCGCCTGCCAATTGATCGGATCCTGA
>JACUUN010000190.1 GCA_014859265.1 Coriobacteriia bacterium | reverse complement strand
TCTGAAGGGCGACAAGGACCAGAAGCTACTCGGGCTCGCGAAGATCGTTAAGGGCTTACTGAAGGACGGCTTCAACCCGATCGTCTTCTGCTACTACATTCCCACTGCACAGTACGTAGCCGAGGAACTGCGGACCCGCCTGCCCAAGAAGGTCGCAGTGGAAGCCGTGACAGGCAAGCTGACGCCCGAGGAGCGCGAGGCTCGGATCGAGGAGCTCGCCGAGAACGAGCAGCACGTGCTCGTAGCGACTGACTGCCTGAGCGAGGGCGTGAATCTCCAGAGTTGGTTCGACGCAGTAGTCCACTACGACATGTCGTGGAATCCGACGACGCACGAACAGCGCGAGGGCCGAGTCGATCGCTTCGGACAAGTGAGACCAGAAGTGCGCGTCGTTACGTACTTTGGCAAAGACAACCCGATCGACGGCATCGTTCTGAACGTGCTGATCAAGAAGCACAAGACGATTCGAACCGCCCTGGGTGTGTCCGTGCCCGTCCCCGTTGGCTCCGAGACCGTCGTCGAGGCGATCTTCGAGGGCCTTCTGCTGAGGGACGCAAGTCGCGGGGTCCAGCAGCTTAGGCTGGAGATGGAGGAGGCCATCAAGCCGAAGCAGGCGGCCCTGGACGCCGAGTGGCAGAACGCCGCCGAGCGCGAGAAGCGTTCGCGCACCGTCTTCGCGCAAGAGACGATCAGGCCGGATGAGGTCGCGGCGAAGCTCAGTGAGGTCGTGGAGCAGCTAGGTTCGCAGAAGGACGTCGAGGAGTTCGTTGTCACGTCGCTCCGCGCAGCGGGGGCTAGAGTCTCAGGTGACGGGGTCTTGGATGTCGACCTGCGCGAGGCTCGGCTTGACTTGCGGGACCTGATAGGCCGCGATCCCGATCAGCTGATGGTCACGTTCGACAACACCTCCCGCTACGGGACGTACCTGCATCGAACCCACCCCACTGCTGAGGCGATCGCCAACTGGGTGCTCGACACCGCGCTTGACGAGGTAGCGGACGCCCCAGCGACGCGAGCCAGTGTTCTACGTACTGACGCAGTCTCCGTCCGTACCACGCTCTTACTGACGCGCTACAGGTTCTCCATTGAGGTAAGGCGAGGCGAAGACGAGCGCCGCCTGCTTGCCGAGACCTCCGGAGTCCTTGCGTTCCGGGGTTCACCGGCGGCCGCCGACTGGCTCTCAGCCGACGAGCTTCCGTCACTGCTCTCGGCTCGGCCGAGCGGCAACGTGGTCGGCGCCGGGGAGTCGATTAGGCGCGTGCTCGATTCCTACGAGGAGCACATCGCCGAGCGCGTCGAGGCCGATGCACGCGCTCAAGCGCAGGCACTGGAGAGCGAGTACCGCGAATTGCGAGAAGCGGCTAGGGCCAAGGGCGTTACCTACAAGGTGAGGCCCCACTTGCCGCCGGACGTGCTCGGTGTCTACGTCTTCGTCCCGCAGACCCCCGGACAAGTGGGCTAGCGATGGCGCGCGTCCAGAACGCCTTCACCTCCGTCCGGACTGAGGGGTCGCTGCTGCCCCCGGATTTCCTCCAGCGGCTGCTGGCGCCCAGGCCCGACATCGAGGGGCTGCGACCCGAGGACTACCATCTTGCCGGCCGGGAGCGGATCGACGACGCCGTCAGTCGCTCCTGGCTAAGTCTGTTCGGAGCATGGACGGTCTTTCACGACCAGTTGCAGCGACTATCGGCCGACGACCCCGCCACGTCGCTGACAAGGGAGAAGTGGCTCTACGTGCTCTTCTCTGAGCTCGGCTACGGACGGCTGGAGTCTGCGAAGTGTTTGACTGCCGAAGGTAAGCCGTATCCGATCTCGCACCAGTGGCGCAACCTGCCGCTGCATATG
>JACUUN010000189.1 GCA_014859265.1 Coriobacteriia bacterium | reverse complement strand
GGCTTCTGCGGAAGGCGAGTACCACTGCGTGAGGCGCCCGAGGGCATCGTACGCGAAGCGCCCGGCGTTTTCGACGGTCACGTTTCCGGCCGCGTCGCGCTCGTAGGTGTGCGCGAGGACGCCTGAGGGCATGGTGGTCGCGATCGAGGCGAGGCGGCCAGCGGGGTCGTAGGCGTAGGCGCGCACCGAGCCGTCCGGCAGCGAGACCTCCGTGCGGCGGCGGGCGGCGTCGTGGGCATACGCGGTGTGGGTGCCGTCCGGGTCGCTCGGCAGATCGAGGCGCGCAAGGCGTCCTGCGAGGTCGTAGGCGTAGGTGCGCGTCTCCTCGGCCGAGGGGCGGACGCCCGTGACGCGCCCGGCCCCGTCGTGCGAGTAGATGACGGAGAAGCCGGACGGCAGCGCGGGGTTGTGGGCGTCGGTGGCGGACGTCAGGCGTCCGAGGACGTCGTAGTCAAACGCGGTCGCGCTCCCGGCCCCGTCGGTCACGCTCGAGAGCCAGCCGGTGGGCGTGTAGGCGTACGCGTAGGACTCGCCTGTGGGGAGCGTGAGTGCGGCGAGCTCGTCCCGGGCAGTGTAGGTGCGGGTGGCGTGCGTGTTGTCCGGGTAGGTGGTCTTGGTCAGGTTGCCGCTCGGGTCGTAGTCGAAGGTCCACGTGTGGCCGAGCGGGTTCGCGAGAGCGGCGAGGCGGTCGGCGGCGGCGTAGGTGTAGGCGGTCGCGTTGCCGCGCGAGGTAGGTATAGCCTGCCGACGAGATGCGGATTGCAATGCGCCGCTGCAAGACGCCGCGAGGTCGCTAGTGAATCGCCCCGGATCCATTGGAGACTCGATTTCTTGCCACACTCCGTCACGGATAGTTGCCGGTTGTCAGTCTCGCTTCGCTTGAAGAGTGTCCTTGTCGATGGACCTCGTGTACATCCAGCGACCGACGACAAGGAATGCCGCAACGCCAAGAGCGCTTGTGACACCGACAACTACCAAGAATATACCTTCTGATGTCGAATTCGCTGCGAGTCCCTGTGGAAGGATGTTAGTCATGATTCCTGGCCATATAAGCAACAATGACATCCAGAACCACAACCTCCAGGCGGTGCGATTCCCGATGCGTCTGCGGTGAAGGGTCGTTGCCCAAATCCATGAAACGATCAAGCCCGCAATTGGGAGCACGAAACCCACACCAGTCACATAGTCCGGAATCAACTCTCCCATACCAAGCAACTCCCTCGCTTACGGATGTGCGTAGAATCCCGTATCCCACGGCGTTATCCACTGCCCGAACCCCTGCATCATGTGCATCTGTGCGGTATACGGGGTTACGCCAGGCATTATGCCAGCTACGGCGGCGATGACATCCCCCCGGGTAGCGCGATCTTCCGAACGCAAGCCCAGTACTCGCTGAATGTTCGCCACGTCCATGGCGACTCCGGCGGCGAAGAATGCCCACCCTGCCGGTGGTGCTATCAGACCCACAAGTCCGAGCAAATCGCAGAGCGAGCCTGCGAGCATGAATGCCCAGTCAGTGTCTGTAGGCGTGGAAAGCCTCCAGCTGTCTGACAGGCGGTTCTCCGCGCACCACCCCGTCGGATCCACCAGGTTCACCGGGTCGCCCAGGCAGTACAGGTACGGGTTCATGCTCATCGGGCTGTCGAGCTCGCCGGGATAGGGGTCACGCGTCAGGAACCTGCACGTCTCCGGGTCGTAGTAGCGGTTCCAGAGGTAGTAGAGGCCGGTCGGCTCGTCGTAGCGGTAGCCGGCGTAGCGGTAGGGGTTCTCGACGGTCTCCTCGGCCGAGAGGACCTCGCCGTAGGGGTCGTACGCGTAGGCGTTGACGACCTCGCCGTCAACATCG
>JACUUN010000188.1 GCA_014859265.1 Coriobacteriia bacterium | reverse complement strand
TTCCCGTTCTCGTCGATGCCGAGACTGTCGATGCGGCCGGACTGCTTCTCGCCGGTCGAGAACTCCGTGGCGACGAACGTGATGCCGAATACCGCTTCGAAGTTCGCCTCGAGTAGACGCTGGACCTCGCGCTCGAGCTTGAAGGACGAGCGCGGCAACGGTCGAAGCGATTGGCCATCGATCTCGAAGAGCTCCACCGAGACTCCCTCCCTCGCGTCTGGGTTTCGATTCTAGCGGAGTCGAGAATGGCAGAGGCTGAACGGATGCAACCAGGCGGTTCTCTAGCCAGGCCTGCTGCTTGCCGATCATCCGTTGTGCCTCGCGTGACAACTTGCGCTCTGAGCCAGAGGCAGGACAATCCCGGCCTTGAGGGGAGTCGGACATGGGACGATGCAGGCAGGCGAAGCGTTCGCCGCTGAAGCACAAGGCTTTGCACAATCCGGGTGAATCGCTTCAGTACGAGATGCAGGAGCTGCTCGAAGACCAGGTTCTGCTGCCATTCGTCGTGGCAGTGATGTCCTTGACGTTCGCCGTGTACGAGTGGTGGCGCTTTCTTGTCTCAGCTCCTCCACGTCCTTTCGGTTTGACCGCCTTGGCGATCGGAGTTTGCGCCTGGGCAGCCCGCCGCTTCTTCATGCAGCGGCAACGCTACAGGAACCTGGCACAAGGCCTCGAGGGCGAGAAAGCGGTCGGCCAGTTCCTAGAGGATCTGCGGGCCGAGGGCTGCAGGGTCTTCCACGACGTGGTGGGCGAAGGATTCAACGTTGACCATGTTGTCATCAGCCCCCACGGCATCTTCGCGATTGAGACCAAGACCTTCAGCAAGCCGAAGCGGGGCGAGGTCAAGGCTACCGTCAACGGAGACACCGTCTTGTTCAACGGACAGGCGCCTTGTCGCGATCCGATAGTCCAGGCGCGTGCGGCGCGTGACTGGGTCCGAGATCTACTTCACGAGACCACAGGTCGGCGTTTCCCAGTGCGTGCGGTCGTTGCAGTGCCCGGCTGGTTCGTCGAGCGATCGAACGGCCCCAAGTCCGATGTCTGGGTGCTGAATCCAAAGGCTCTGCCCGCCTTCGTGCAACACGAGCCCGTGGTGCTGAAGGATGAAGATGTAGCACTTGTCTCGAGTCGGCTCGTCAACCATATCGTTCAGTAGACGAGGCCTACAATCCAGCTAGCTGTCGATGCCGGTCGAGTCGCTCGGCTTGCGGCCACAGGTGCCGCCCTTCTGGAAGGTGCAGGCGCCGTCCTTCGAAGTGCTCGTACTTGGTCCCCGCGAGCTTCTCAGAAAGCAGGAGAGCCTGTCGCGACGTGTCAACGGCGACCAGCCCAAGATCGAACAGATCGTGGAGATCGGCTCGCAGTAGGAGGCCGTTTCCGACTGTGTTCGACTGCGGACCCGAGTACGGTTCGACGTGGGCGGCCTCCAGGGCGTCCTCGGCGTCGTACTCCGACATCGCGCAGCGGCCCTCGTACGCGGTGAGGAGCTGGCGACGGAAGTGTGGCTGGCCCTGTCGTTGGACGACTGACGCGAGAGTGCGCTGCTTGACGCCGACGCCCGCGTACTCTGCGGTGTCTTCGGCAGCGAAGCTGATTAGCTCAAGCGTCTGGGGCGAAGGTGCGCCGAGATCGAAGCCGACGCCGCTCACCTCGGCCGGGCCGGAGATGACGAAGTAGCCGTCGCGGTAGTAGTCGATGAACCCGAGGCCCATCACGCGGTAGCTGCTCGTGCTGACCTCGGGAGCGGGCAGCACCACGCCGACGGGCACGTCGTCGACGCGGCACTTCTCGAGTGCCAAGTTCGTGTAGCGCTCGTACGGCCCCTCCTCGGCGGGTCCCTCCTGGTGATACTGA
>JACUUN010000187.1 GCA_014859265.1 Coriobacteriia bacterium | reverse complement strand
TTCTTGCCCGAGTCTACCTGACTCGGGCGCGCTTTCTGCTGGAAGCGCGGGTTAGGCCCCCCGTCTGTCTGTGAGGCTCAGCTAGGCGGGCTCTCCCCGACGACCGCAGACGTTACTGCGGATTCCGCCGAAGTCGCACACCCATTCCGCTCCAAGCCGAACACCGTTACGGTTCAAGCCGAACGGGTCGGAGCGAAGCGACGCTATCGTACCCCTCAAGATGATGGAGTGTTCGGCTTCAGGTCAACTTTCGGGGACGTTTCGGAGTCTGCTTTCGCATCGATCCTCCCTTCAGTTCGATCCGGACGGCTCTGTGCACCAGACGATCCAACAGCGCATCGGCGACTGACGGGTCGGCGATCAGGCGGTGCCACTCGGACACCGGCAGTTGGCTCGTGACGATCGTCGAGGATCTGCCGGACCGGTCGTCGACGACGTCCATGAGGTCGTTGGCCGCCTGAGCCTCAAGTGCGGCAAGTCCCCAGTCGTCGAGCACGAGCAGCTCCACCTTCGCGAGCTTCTCCAGCATCTTGAGGTAGCTGCCGTCAGCGCGGGCGACCTTGAGCTCGAACACAAGGGGGCCGACCCTCTTGTAGAGCGCGGTGTGACCGCGACGGCAGGCTCGATCCGCGATCGCGCAGGCCAGATAGGTCTTGCCGAGGCCGGTGGCCCCGGTGATGATCACGTTGCCGGCGGCTCTGAGAAACGACATCTCCCCCAGGTCGGCCACCACGGACCGGTCGAGACCCCGGGCTTGGGCAAAGTCGATCTCCTCGATGGACGCGTCGATCTTGAGGCGCGCGTTCTTGAGGCGCCGCGCGAGCCTTGCCTCCTCCCGGACGCACCACTGGTGCTCGACCACGATCGAGAAGCGCTCGGCGAAACCGAGGGCGGGGTCGCCGGTACGGGCGAGTTCCGCGGAGAACGCCTCGGCCATAGGCCCCAGCCGCATGTCGTAGAGGCGCTCGATGGTCTGTGCGGTGTTCATGTGGTGTCTCCTTGTTCTCTTAGGCGTAGTAGTCCGGACCGCGCACGTTGTCGTGGGCGGAAACGGGTGGCGGGACTTTCGGCGGGTCCAGTGGCACCGCATCAAGACCGTTTTCCAGGATCGAGCGGATGGAGCGGTAGCGATCAGCGCCCGAGGCCAGTGCCCGGGCACACGCGGCCTCGAGGCGCTCGGCACCGTACTTACGCCCGAGACGCACGAGCCCGAGGCAACTGCGGAACCCCAGCTCGGGGTGCGGGAAGGAGTCCATGACCCTGACGGCGAACGCCGCTGTGGCCGGCCCGGTCTGCGCAAGCCACGACTCGATGCGCTCGGGCGTCCACTCGGCGTGGGCGCGATGCCGCTCGGGCATGTGGGCCGGATCGGTCGTGGTCCGGCCGCGAGCGTGACTTCGCGCGTGCAGGGCCACACGCTTCCCTCGGTGGTAGATCTCCAGGGTCCGCTCGTCGAAGACGACCTCGACCTTCGTGCCCACGAGGACGTATGGCACCGAGTACCGGTGGGAAGCCACCTCGACGTGGTAGTCGATGTGGACCTTGGCGGACCGGCGGGTGCGGTAGTGGTAGGGATGGACGGGTAGCGGACGCAGAAGCGGCGACTCGCGCTCGAGGAACACGCTGCGCCGTGAACCGGCGAGCTTCTGGAACGGAGCTGCGTTGACGGCCTCAAGCCGGATCGCCAGCGCCTCGTTGAACTCGCCGATCGAGAAGAAGGTGCGGTTGCGCAGCGGGGCGAGTATGCGCCGGTAGGCGCCCAGCACGCCGCCTTCCACCTTGGCCTTGTCGCGAGGCCTGCGTACCCTGGCCGGCAGGATCGCCGTGCCGTAGTGGGCGGCGAGCGCGGCGTACTCGTCGT
>JACUUN010000186.1 GCA_014859265.1 Coriobacteriia bacterium | reverse complement strand
GCTGCCGCTCGCGCCGGCGGATGTGGAGCTGGTGGCGGGGCTGGGGGAGTGGGGGCGCTTCGATCCTTGGTCCAGCCACGCAGAACTTACGCGCGGCGGTGAGGAGTCGCGCCGCCTGCACCTCTCTTGAAACTTAGTGTAGATTGTTGATTCTGCTGGTATGTCGCTAGTGTAACTTGCAGAACTTACACGAATCGTGTAGTTTCTGGACGTTCTGTAGTAAGACACGACGGAGGTCGGAATGGAGTCCGAACTCGTTTCCGTCAAGGACATCGCAAGGGGGCTGGGGCTGTCGACGAGCAGGGTGCGACAGCTGGCCGACGAAGGCGTCATCCCGTCCCTTCGGACACCCGGGGGGCATCGGCGCTTCGATCCGGTCGCTGTACGCCTCGCACTTGCTCGTTGCCGATTGCCTGCGGTCAACGACTCCTCCGAATCGCTGGGGCTGCCTTCGTTCGAGCAAGACTACAGTCCTGCGGGGCTGGAGGAGCACGTGGTCTGGCGCGAGGTATCGTCCGCACTCCAGCTCAGTCTGCAGGACGAGTTCGTCAAGACGATGCAGTACGCCTTCAGCGAGATGATGAACAACGCTATCGAGCATTCCGAGGGCGATAGCATCCGCGTCAGTGTGTGGTCCACTGCGGCACTCTTCGCCTTTGAGATCTGTGACGATGGCGTCGGGGCCTTCGCCAAGCTGGCCGCGGGCCTCTCTCTCCCCGATCCGCTCGCGGCCGTTCAGGAATTGACCAAGGGCAAGCGAACCACGGACCCGGTCAACCACACGGGCCAAGGGATATTCTTCACGTCGAAGGCCGTCGACCTGTTCCAGCTGAGCGCGAACGGCGTGAGTTGGCTCGTGGACAACCTGCGCGAGGATCAGGCGGTGGGCGTGTCCGAGCGAGTCCGCGGGACGTGCGTGTTCTGCAGGATCAGTCCTCTGTCCGACAGGAGCATCCGCGGCCTGTTCGAGCGCTACTCGATCGACTACGAGTTCGCGCGGACGCGCACGATCGTCAAGCTGTTCGAGATGGGCGTTTCGTTCGTTTCGAGAAGCGAGGCCCGCCGCCTGATGGCAGGACTCGAGAGCTTCCGCGAGATCGAGATGGACTTCAAGGGCGTGGAGACAGTCGGCCAGGGGTTCGTCGACGAGGTCTTCAGGGTGTGGCAGGGTCAGCATCCAGGGGTTCGCATCATCCCTGTGAACATGAGCCGCGAGGTCGAGTTCATGGTGAAGAGAGGCCTGGCCTCATCTTCGTGATCTATCGGGTAGCAGGGCTTCCAGCGGGGCGACCCCCGCTACTCGGCCTGCCGTTCGTCTTCGGCGGCAAGGGGCGGGGGCAGCTCGCGCAGCGCATAGGCGTTGCGTGGGATGCGCGACCTCAAGTACTCGGCCAGGGCGGGTCGGCGTGACACGCCGGCTACGCTGCCAGCTGTCCGAGTGCGGACATCATGGGCAGCAGGAACGGGCTGAGCGCATCGCACACCATCTCCACGTCACTGTGGGTCTTGAGTCCCCTCTTGTCCCGTCCTGACTCGTCATCCGCGAGCTCCCTGAGGAGAGCGAGCGCGAGAAGGACCATCCCGTAGCGGTACTGCGACTCCAGGATCTCGGGCTCCACCTGTCGGTGGGTCTTCAGCTCGGTCTTGAGGTGGACGTTATCGAGGTTCACGTAGAAGTCGTATCCGGCCTCCGGTGTCGACTTCACCTTCACGGAGCTGTCCCGGCACATTCCGTACCTGGCCCAGTCTCCTTCTCGCACGTCGAAGACGTTGGGAAGGTCGAGCTTCGCCTTGTCCCTGCTGCCGGTACCCCTCTTGCCGGGCGGTTGATGGCGGTCGCCCCTGCCTCCAGCGTGCGGCTCCTCGGCTGGGT
>JACUUN010000185.1 GCA_014859265.1 Coriobacteriia bacterium | reverse complement strand
CCGGGCGTCCAGCAGTCTCGGCGCCCGCACGGTAGACTCGGGTAGTGAGCGTTCGTTGCGCCTCGCAGCTGACGCCCAAATGCGTTAGGCTGGGCCCCGCGAACAGGAGAGAGGATGGGTCCTTTGACCGCTCTGTCACGTGTGCTCACCGGGGCGCTTCTCGCCAACGGCATCCCGCACTTCGTCAACGGCGTGTCAGGGCGCGCCTTTCCCACCCCTTTCGCGTCTCCGCCGGCCGTTGGCCTCTCCTCGCCGCTCGTGAACGTCATCTGGGCCGTGCTGAACTTCGCAATCGCGTACGTCCTGCTGAGCAAGGCTCGGCGAATCACCGGCCCGTACTCACTTGACGCGCTCTTGCTCGCGATCGGCTTCATCGCGACCGCTGTAGGCCTTGCGGTGGTCTTCGGCTGATATCCACCGCGGCCAGCCTAACAAGCGCTTCCAGCTGACGCGCCGCGGTGTACGCTACGAAGTAAGGCGCTCGGCGCGCAGCTGAAGCGCAAAGACGTTAGGCCGACGAAGGGGGAGGTCGTGCCAGAGCGGTTCGCTGACGAACTCGTCCGTCTCGTCGACGATGCACACGACCGCCTGCGTGCGCTTGGGGAAGACGAGGTTGACGCCTCACGCGGAGATGCAGCGTGGACCAAGCGTCAGATACTCGGCCACCTCGTCGATTCGACAGCCGCAAACCACCAGCGTTTCGTCCGCGCTCAGTTCACTGACGAGCTGCGCTTCCCGGCCTATGATGCACCGGCTTGGGTGCGTGTCGAGCGATACGACATCGCAGATTGGGACGTGCTCGTGGACTTGTGGGTCGCCTACGCTCGGCATCTCGCACATGTGCTGTCGGTGATGCCGCACGAGCACCTCGACACGCCGTGTTGGGTCGACTGGTACGGCGAACCCCGGCCCATCTCCCTTCACAAGGTCGTCAGTGAGTACCTGGACCACGTCCGCCATCATCTCAGCCAGCTGATCGGTGCGCCAGCGGCCTAACAAGCGCATCAAGCTGACGCGCACGAGGTAGAATCGACCTGAAAGCACGTGGCGCGCAGCTTATGCGCTACATCGTTAGACGGATGGGGAACGTGTCACAGCAGTCGTGTACGATGGAGCCATCATGAAAGGCTTCGTTCCGACACCGTCACGCACCGTGGATTCTATGGTCCAGTTGCTGTTCAGCGACCGGCCGCCATCAGCCGATGACCGCGTGCTCGATCCCGGATCGGGCGAAGGCGCGTTTGTCGACGGTGTCCTTCGCTGGTGCGCAGCCAACAGTCAGCCGGTGCCTCGCATCACAGCGGTCGATTCGGACCCGCGTCACATCGAGGTGCTGCGGCAGAAGTTCGGCGGCAACCCGAACGTGGAGATTCGCTTCGAGGATTTCCTGACGGGTGAGCGACGCACCTACCAATACGTTATCGGCAATCCGCCGTATGTGGGAATCACCGGTCTCAATCCGGTTGAGAAGGCCCAGTATCGAAAGATGTTTTTCACTGCGCGTGGTCGGTTCGACCTATACATGCTCTTCTTCGAACGGTCGCTTGAGAGCCTCACTCCGGGCGGGCGGCTGGTCTTCATTACGCCTGAGAAGTTCATGTACGTTGATAGCGCGGGCGCACTTCGGCAGCTGCTCTCGCGGCATCATGTGGATAGTATCGAGCTGGCGCCTGAAGACACTTTCGGCGACCTGGTGACCTATCCCACCATTACCTCAGTTCGCAACGTTGAACCTGGTGCCACGAGCATCCGCAAACGTGATGGGTCGTCAATTCAGTTGAGCCTGCCACGGTCTGATGCCTCATGGCTTCCTCTGCTCACTGAGGGCAACACCGCGTTCGGCAACGTGACTCTAGGCGATGTGTGCCTGCGAGTTAGCTGCGGTGTTGA
>JACUUN010000184.1 GCA_014859265.1 Coriobacteriia bacterium | reverse complement strand
CTCCGCCAACTGCCCGATTCCGCACTGATTTCCCGACAGGCTCCTAGCCTCGATTCTCCACGAAGAAATCGAGGTTTGTGCTTGAAATAGAAGACGGTGACCCTCTGGGCTGGGATAATGGTAGTTGTGACACAGCCATGGACCCCAGAAGAAAGGTCACCGTACAAGTGAAAGCTACCACGGTTCGCATCCCTGTTGAAGTCACCTGCGATGCCGAGGGCCTCACGTCGCGCGCCGGCACCGCTCTGCTCACCGGTCTTTGTGATCGCGTCGGCCTGACCGCCGGCCTCGTCTCAGGCCTTCGCGTGCATTCCCGGAAGGTTGCCCACGAGCCCGGACGCATACTGCGAGACATCGCCGTCATGCTCGCCGACGGTGGGGACTGCCTCACCGATCTGGGCGCACTCCGAGACCAGGAGGTGCTCTTCGGACCGGTGGCCTCAGACACGACGGCCCAGCGTTGCATCGAGCGCATGGACGAGACGATGCTCACGCGTGTGTGCGAGGCACGGGCCGCTTCGCGTGCCCGTGTGTGGAGGCTGGCCGGTGCTCCCGGGCGCGTGATCCTCGACATCGACGCCACGCTGGTCACCTCGCACTCGGACAAGGAGTACGCCGCCGGCAACTACAAGGGCGGATACGGCTTCCACCCCCTGCTGTGCTTCGAGGCCACCACAGGAGAAGCACTCGCGGGGATACTGCGGCCGGGTAACGCCGGATCCAACACCGCGGCAGATCACATCGAGGTGCTTGATGCAGCACTCGCCCAGCTGCCCGCGGGCTTTGCGCGTCCCGGCACGCTCGTCAGATGCGACTCGGCCGGTGCCACGCACGTGTTCTTAGACGCCGTGGTGGAGAGAGGGCTCTCCTTCTCGGTGGGGTGTGATCTGTCCGGACGCGTGCGTGACGCGATACTCGCACTGCCCGAGAGCGCCTGGGTCCCCGCGCTCGATGCTGCCGGCGTTCCTCGCGACGGTGCATGGGTCGCTGAACTCTCTATCGACCTGCCGGGCTGGCCACAGGGCACGCGTGCGATCTGTCGACGTGAGATCCCGCACCCCGGTGCCCAGCTCAGCTTCACCGATCACAACGGTCACCGCTTCCAGGTCATGCTCACCAATCAGAAGGGCTCGCGCCTCGCACGTCTCGAGCAATTGCACCGCAGCCGGGCAGCGATCGAGGACTCGATCAGGTGCGCCAAGGCGAGCGGGCTGCGCAACATGCCCTTCCATAGCTTCTCCAAGAACGAGGCTTGGCTGCAGCTCGTTCTCATGGGATGCGATCTTGTGGCCTGGACGAGGATGCTCCTGCTCGAAGGCACCGCCCTGGCCACTGCCGAACCCAAGACTCTGAGGTACCGCCTGTTCCACGTCGCAGGACGGATCCGCATGGGGTCCCGGCAACTCAAGCTCAGACTCCAGCGAGGGTGGGAGTGGGGGTCGGCGACCATCGGCGCGTTCGCGCGACTCAGAGCGCTGCCCACGGGCTGAGCATCCCGGTCAGCGACCTCGACATGAAGCACCGCCCAGAAAGAGCGTGTCTTGTCGCGCCCGGAAACAAGCGCAAGTCACCCGAGAAGACCCCCGGGGGCGTTGCCGGGTCGCCACCACGTTCCCAGCGACGCTCAGACGGATGCGATATCGTGGCAGGAGGTCGGATTCTGGACTTCAGGATCGAATCGGCGGCCTTCGTGGAGAATCGAGGCTAGTGCGTATTCCGGTTGAAATCGCACAGCGTTCCGGTGGAAATCGCACAGCGTTCCGCTCCAAGTCGCACAGCATTCCGCCGCAAGTCGCACACCGTTCCGCTCTGAAGCCGCACAGTTTCGGCCCTCTTGAGCGGAATCGTGATCGGGGCCTGCGGGGAGCCTGACCCCACGACGCATGGACGGCATCGTCA
>JACUUN010000056.1 GCA_014859265.1 Coriobacteriia bacterium | reverse complement strand
CTCGAGAGCGCCGGCACAACGGTGATGAGAACCGACTTCGATGGCTCCCTCACGCTCCTACCAGCAGAGGAGGGCTTCGCTGTCAGGATGCGAGGCGATGGGCGTTTAGAGTCGACCTATGCGACAATCGGACTCGCCTCGCCGATCAGCGGCAGGCGTCTGCGACCAACCGACCGCCAGGGAGACCATGGCAGCCCCCGACCTCAGCGACCTCAAACCCGTCTACCTCATCCACGGCCCCGAGGAGCTCCTGCTCGAACAGGCGGTAGAACGGTTGAAGAGGCGACTCTCGGCACTCGCCGATTTGGACTTCAACCTCGACGTCTTCGACGGCGATACGGCTCTGCCCGAGGATGTCATAGCCGCTGCCAACACGCTCCCGTTCATGTCCGATCGCCGCCTGGTGATCTTGCGCAAGGCCGATCGCATGTCCGCCGATGCGCTCGGGATCCTGGCTGACTACGCAGCTGATCCGAACCCGGACACGACACTCGTGCTCGTGGCATCGAAGATTGCCCGCAACTTGCGCATTTTCAAGAAGATCGACGCGCTGGGAGGAGTGGCAGAGTACAAGGCTCCTGCGAAGCGTGACTATGCGCGAACGGTGGTAGGCATGTTCGCGGACAGAGGCAAGCGGGTTGGTCTTGATGCCGCTGAGGTGCTTGTGCGTGCGGTCGGGTATGACCTGCGCAGACTTTCGGTGGAGATTGACAAGGCGATTTCATTTACGGGCGATGAAGCGACTCTGTCGCGGGACGAGATCGAACAGGTCATGTCGACGACCGCCCCTACGTCGATCTTCGACTTCCTGGACGCACTCGGCTCCCGGAACTGCCGTGACGCCATGCGGCTGCTCTCGGCGTTGCTCGACGAGGGGGAGTCGATCCACGGCGTGCACGCGATGAGCGTGCGGCACATCCGGAACCTGCTGTCGGCCCGGGCGCTGTTGGAGCGGGACGAAGACGGATCGGTGACCGCACTCATCAGCCGCGAGATCGGGGTGCGCGAGTGGCAGGCGCGTAACATTGCCACGCAAGCACGCCGGTTCAGCTCCGAGGAACTGGTGGGGGCGTTGCTCTCAGCGGCCGAAAGCGAAGCGAGAATGAAAACGAGCCGGGATCCCCGGCTCGTCTTCGAAATCTGGGTTCTTGAGGTGTGCGGGCGTTAGCCCTCGACCTCCGAAGCGCGCTTCACGATACCTGACTTGCGGTTGGCCGCCTGGTTCTTGTGAATGACACCCTTGGTGGCAGCGCGATCGAGCAGACGCGAGGCCTCCTGCGCGGCCGTCGTGGCGGCAGCGCCATCACCCTCGGCGATGGCGGTATCTACCTTCTTGACGGCGGTCTTAATCTCGGACTTCACCGACTTGTTCCGCTCGTGTGCCTTAGCGTTGGTCAGCACGCGCTTCTTCTGGCTCTTGATGTTGGCCACTGATACAGATCCTCTCAACTCAGATGTGGTGCCCGTTGCCGCAGTGGGTGCAGGCGAACCCGCAAAGTCTAGCATACCGTGCTCGCGTGCGGGAAGATGCCGGTTTGCCGCCCGGTTTGCTGCGACACCGGATGCGCTGCAGCCTGGCGCATTCACTCGCATCTCGCACCCTGCTACACTTTCGCAGACATGAGCCAGGCCACACATATACGGAACTTCTCAATTATCGCGCACATCGACCACGGCAAGTCGACGCTTGCGGATCGAGTCCTCGAGCTCACTCATACCGTTGCCGACCGCGACATGGTCGAGCAAGTCCTTGATTCGATGGACATCGAGCGCGAGCGCGGAATTACGATCAAGGCCCAGGCTGTGCGTGTGCTCTACTCGGCCGATGACGGCCAGACCTACCAGCTCAACCTCATCGACACGCCCGGTCACGTCGACTTCACCTACGAGGTCTCCCGGTCCTTGCAGGCGTGCGAGGGCGTGCTGCTCGTTGTGGACGCCGCTCAAGGCGTCGAAGCGCAGACAGTCGCCAACGCGATGATGGCGATGAACGCCGGGCTGGAGATCATCCCAGTCATCAACAAGATCGACCTTCCTGCCGCCGAGCCGGAACGGGTGCGCCAGGAGATCGAGGAAGGTCTCGCCATCCCGGCTGACAACGCAGTGCTTACGAGCGGCAAGACAGGCGAGGGAGTGCGCGAGGCGCTCGAAGCGGTGATCGCGAGGGTGTCGGCGCCACAGGGCGATCCGGATGCGCCGCTCAAGGCGCTGATCTTCGACTCGTACTTCGACACGTATCGCGGGGTGGTCGCGCTCGTGCGTGTCATTGACGGGCGTGTCTCCAAAGGCATGAAGGTTCGCATAATGGCGACCAACACAGTCACTGATGTGGAGGAGGTCGGTGTTCGTCGACCGGCCAACCTGCCCGTTGACACACTCGATTTCGGAGAGGTCGGGTACCTCATCACCGGTCTGAAGGATCCCGCGCTCGTCAAGGTGGGCGACACCGTAACACTTGCGAAGCATGGCGCAACCGAGCCGCTCCCCGGGTACCGCGAGGTCAAGCCGATGGTGTTCACGGGGCTCTTTCCGATCGACGGCGACCAGTATCCTGACCTGCGCGACGCATTGGACCGCCTCCAGCTCAACGATCCCGCGCTTATCTACGAGCCGGAGAGCAGCCACGCCCTCGGATTCGGTTTCAGGGCCGGGTTCCTCGGCCTGCTCCACATGGAGGTCGTGAAGGAACGGCTCGAGCGCGAGTTCGACCTCGATCTGTTGGCGACGGCTCCGAGTGTCGAGTACCACGTCTTCACGACCTCCGGGGAGGAGGTCATCGTCCACTCGCCCCAGGACATGCCCAAGGCAGGCGCGATCGAGCGGGTGGAAGAGCCGTATCTGAGGGCGACGGTCCTCGTGCCGCCGGACTACGTCGGAGCGGTGATGGAGCTCTCCGAGAGCCGCCGGGCGACCTTCAAGGACATGCAGTATCTCTCAGCGACGACCGTTGAGATGCACTACGACATGCCGCTCTCCGAGCTGATTATGGACTTCTTCGACCAGCTCAAGAGCCGTACACGCGGATATGCGAGCCTGGACTACGAGTACATCGGCTATCGCACGAGCAAGTTGGTCAAGCTCGACATCCTGCTCGCGGGTAAGATCGTGGACGCACTCTCGTTCATCGTTCATCGCGACAAGGCCTACCAGCGCGGGCGTGTGCTGACCGAGAAGCTGCGCGAGATCATCCCGCGACAGATGTTCGAAGTGCCGATCCAGGCAGCGATTGGCGGCAAAGTGCTAGCTCGCGAGACCGTCAGGGCCAAGCGCAAGGACGTCTTGGCGAAATGCTATGGCGGTGACATCACTCGCAAGCGCAAACTGCTCGAGAAGCAGAAGAAGGGCAAGAAGCGCATGAAGAACGTGGGCAACGTCGAGGTGCCACAGGACGCGTTCATGGCTATCCTCAAGGTGGATGAGTAAGCGGGACGACATCGGCGCATCCGGAGGCGCGATGACCGCCTCCCTCTACGTCCACGTCCCGTTCTGCGTTGTAAAGTGCGCGTACTGCGACTTCCACTCGACGCCGATATCACAGGAACCCGGTGTCGCCGATCACTTCGCGTGGGCCGTCGGGGAGGGCGTCGTACACTGGGCGGCGCTCGGTGCGCTCGACGACGTTGCCAGCATCTACGTTGGCGGAGGAACGCCAACCACCCTCGGCCCGGCGCTCGTCTCCCTGGTCGAGGCGCTCTCGCGCAGCGTGCGGCTGGCGCCCTATGCCGAGGTCACGGTCGAGACGAACCCCGACACGACCGATGCGGCACTCGTAGCCCACCTGGTCGACGCGGGCGTGAACCGCTTCTCGCTGGGGGTACAGTCCTTCGACGACGTTGTCCTCCGCACCCTCGGGCGGTGTCACACCGCCGCATCGGCGCAGCGGGCAATCGAAGAGCTGGTGTCAGCAGGGGCGAAGGTGGCGGTGGACCTCATCTGCGGGGTCCCGGGCCAGAGCCTCGACTCCTGGAGGGACTCGGTCGAACGCGCCGTCGCCTCCGGCGTAGGGCACGTCAGCGTCTATCCGCTCTCGCTGGAGGAGGGCACTCCGCTTGCCGAGTCGGTCGCATCCGGGGCACTTGCTGCCCCTAATGAAGACGTGGCGGCGGAGATGATGGAACTCGCCAGCGCGCGCTTAGCGGCCGCAGGGTTGCGCCGGTACGAGATTGCGAGCTACGCCCGGGACGGGGATGAGAGCAAGCACAACATCGGCTACTGGACGGGCAGGCCGTACGTAGGCATCGGGCCGTCGGCCGCGAGTATGCTGCCCGCAGATGTCTTCGAGGCGGCAATCGCGTGCGAAGCGTGGAGTGACCCCGGTGTCACAGGGGTCGGGAGGACTCTCGAGAGTGTTCCCGCAGGGACGGGGAGGATCCGTTTCGTTCGCTCGGCTGACACGATCGCGTTTCTGAGGAAGCCCGTAGGGCCTCCCGAGGAGGTCGAGTATCTGACCCCGGCCGAAGCCGCCGCCGAGGACGCGATGCTGGGACTCAGGCTCGCCGACGGCATCCCGGACGCTCTCGCCACCTCGGCAGGCAGTGCCGAAGTGCTCGCCGGCCTCGAGTCACGGAGGCTCGTCGAGCATGTCGATGGCCGCTGGCGTGTGACCCATTCCGGATGGCTGCTGGGCAACGAGGTGTTCGAGGCCGTGTGGAACGCAGGAGCCCGTCGCGGGCTCGTCTGGCACTCGCTATAATCGAGTGCCAGCATCAGAGGTGACGTGCTTCAGGCGTTACGAGAGGACCCCGGGGTGAACCGCGATGCTCAACGAGCGTCGGCGCCGCGTGCTTAAGGCGCTTGTGGAAGAATACATAGCGAGCGGCCAGCCGGTCGGCTCGAAACATCTGGTCGAGCGGTACCAGCTCGGCTGCAGCCCGGCGACGGTCCGCAGCGAGCTCGCAGCGCTCGAGGAGACCGGTTACGTGTATCAGCCGCACGTGTCGTCGGGGCGCGTCCCGACGGACACAGGATACCGGGCGTTCGTCGACGACCTGCTGGAGTCCGGCGAGCCCTCCACTGACAGAGACTCCCTCGAGGTCCGTCGCAATTACCTCGCCCTTGCAGGCGAGGTCGACGAGCTCATGCGACAGACCTCCGCGCTGCTCTCCCATCTGACACACTACGTCGCGGTGGTCATGGCTCCCACCCTCAACCTCTCCCGAATCCGACGGGTCGATCTCGTATCAATGGGCCGCTGCCGGGCGCTCGTCGTGGTAATCACCGAGGGTGGCGAGGTCGTGAACCGGCACGTGGGGCTCTCGGCGGAGGCGACGCCGGAGCGCCTGGCCGAGGTCGAGCGTGCACTGAACGCTTCACTCACTGACAAGCGCGCCGTGGAAGTGCGCCCGCTGCACCGCGCAGTCGAGACCGGCCGCCCGGAGCATGTCTTGCTCGCAGAGATCATGGAACAGGTGCTGGACTGCCTGGAGGAAGCGGATCGTGACCGGCTCTACCACGTCGGAGTGCCCGAGCTCCTCGCGCTGCCCGAGTTCACCGATGCATCGATGGTCAGGCCGTTGCTTATCGTGCTCGAGGACGGGCTCGTGATGCTGGAGACTCTGTCGGAGGTCATGCGCACTGGTGGTCTCACCGTGCGCATCGGGAGTGAGAATCGGGCTCGGGAACTCGGGCGGCTGAGTCTGGTTGCCACGAAGTACGGATCAGAGACGGCCGACGGCATTGTCGGGGTAATCGGACCGACACGCATGGATTATTCGCGTTCGATCGCAGCGGTTCACTGTGCGGCCGAGGGGTTGTCCGAGGCTCTCGGCGGGTCGTCTGAGAACACCTGACCGCCTGTCACGGCCCGCGAGGCCAACTGACCGGCTAGTGAAGGAGCGAATGTGTCAGCAGGGACCAAGGACCACTACGCCGTGCTCGGAGTGGAGCGCACGGCGACCGAAGCAGAGATCAAGAAGGCATTCCGTCGCAAGGCGCGGGAGTGCCATCCCGATGTGTGTAGCGAACACGACGCCGAGGAACGCTTCAAGTCGGTCAACGAGGCTTACGACGTGCTCTCGGACCCGTCGAAGCGGGAGATGTACGACCGCTACGGCACGGTCGACCCACGCATGGGCGGCGGTGGACGTCCCGACCTGGGGGATGTCTTCGGCGGGTTCGGGATGGAGGACCTGTTCAGCGTCTTCTTCGGCGGCGTTGCGCGCGGGGCGTCCCGGCGTGCGCGCACTCAAGGCCGGGATATGGCTGTCCAGGTGATGATAACGCTCGAGGAAGCTGCTGAGGGTGTTGACAGAGAGATAGCGGTGAACCGTCTCGTGCCGTGTGACGAGTGTGGGGCGACGGGCTCGAGCGACGGATCGGGCACCAAGGAGTGCTCCGAGTGCGGGGGCGCCGGGCAGCGACGCACGCAGCAGCGCACCTTCCTCGGCGTCATGCAGACCGTGGCGCCGTGCGAGCGGTGCTCGGCGACCGGCCAGCTCATCGAGTCGCCGTGTGCCGAGTGTGCCGGGCAGGGAAGGGTGCCCGACCGCGACCACGTAAGCGTGGAGATCCCGGCCGGAATCGACGACGGAATGCAGATTCGTATGCGCGGTATGGGTGAGGCGGGTTTCCGCGGTGCCGCAGCCGGAGATCTGCTGGTGACCGTGAGGGTACCCCCGCATGAGTTCCTTCACCGCGAGGGGTCCGATCTTCATGCACGGATGTCGCTCACCATCACCGAGGCTGCACTCGGTGCCGAGATGGAGGTCCCCGGCATCGATGGTGACGTCACCGTGACGGTACCAGCCGGCACGCAGTACGGAGACCAGCTGTCCGTACGCGGCGCTGGGATGCCGCGCCTGCGTGGGTCCGGGCGCGGAGATCTGTTCGTGCACGCCGCGGTGGAGGTTCCCCGCAAGCTCACCAAGGAGCAGCGGGAGATACTCGGTCAGCTTGCCGGGACGTTCGGCGAGGAACCGCGCGCGACACCGCTTGATCGGCTCAAGGAATGGTTGACGGGCTGAGGCCTGGGGCGGGAAAGGGCGCACGTGTCGTCACACAGGTTCTTCCTAGAATCGATGCTTCCTCCGGAGACGGGTCGCCTCTCACTTTCGGTCAGCGACACGCATCACGCGATTTCGGTGCTCCGGCTCACGGCGGGTACCGAGATCACGGTCGTGGAACCCGACGGGTCAGCATGGACGGTACTGGTGAAGGAGGTCGGCCCCAGTGGTCTTGTCGCTGAGAAGGTCGGGAGACTCCCCGACACACCTGCATATCGGATTACCCTGCTCCAGGGCGTCGCAAAGGGCACCAAGGTCGATCTCGTCGTCGAGAAGGCCACTGAACTCAATATCGAGGCGGTGGTACCGGTACTGACCGAGCGGTCGGTAGTTCACCTGGCCACCGAGAAGTTGCGTTCGCGGGGAGACCGCTGGCGCCGAGTGGCGATCGCCGCGGCGAAGCAATCCCGGCGCACGTCAGTTCCGGTCGTGACCGATCCGCTCCCGCTGGCCGAAGTGTACCCGTTGCTCGCGGAGTTCGACGTAGTCCTGGCCGTCTGGGAGGGAGCGTCAGCTACAGGGCCCGGGATTGGACAAGCGCTCGATGAAGCGGCTGCGACACCGGAGAGCCGTGTCGTACTCGTCGTTGGCCCGGAGGGGGGCCTCACTTCGGAGGAGGTCTACGCTCTCGAAGCGTCGGGCGCCCGCGCGGTCACCCTCGGCGACACCGTGCTGCGGAGCGAGACAGCCGGTATCGTTGCCACTGCGTTGTGCGTCTACGAGCTCGGAGGGCTTGGTGGGCGCCCGCGTGGCTGATAGAGCGCAAACACCGGAACCGTTCAGGCCCGCGGTCTTCGTCCGCACCCTTGGCTGCAAGGTGAACCGGGCCGAGAGCGAGGAGGTAGCTGCTGCTCTCGTGGGCCGGGGTGTGCGGTTCGTGCCCGAGGACGAAGCATCCGTGGTGATCGTGAACACCTGCACTGTGACCGGCGAGGCGGACCGCAAGGCGCGCAAGGCGGTGCGGCACGCTCTGGCGTCTCCTGCCGAGCCGGTGGTGGTGGTCATGGGGTGTCTTGCAGCTCTCGACGCCGAGGGCCTCGAATTGCTTGGCGACCGCGTCGTCGTCGAACCGGAGCGGGAGCATGTCGCAGCACGCGTGTCCGCTCTTCTCGGTGTGTCGGCTCATCCGATCGTCAAGCCTGTGCGCTTCGGGGAAGGCTTCCGGGTGCGTGTAGGCGTGAAGGTCGAGGACGGGTGCGATTCCTTCTGCGCATACTGCATCGTCCCGTTTGCCCGGGGTGCCCCACGTTCGGTGAGCCTGGGCGCAGTGGTCGACGAGGTCACCGGCCTTGTTGCCGCCGGAACCGCGGAGGTCGTACTCACCGGAATCAACATCGGCAGATACGACTCCGACGGCATCGGGCTGCCGGGACTTGTGAAGGAGATCGCTGCCACAGGGATCCGCCGCATCCGCATCTCGAGCATCGAACCTCTCGACCTGACCGGTGAGTTGCTCGATACACTTGCCGATACGCCGCAGCTGTGCCACCACCTGCACGTGCCGCTCCAGTCCGGGTCGGATGCGGTGCTGAGTGCGATGAAGCGTGGGTATGCGGCCACGGCGTACCTCGAGCGGATCGACGCCCTCCGCAAGGTGCTTCCCGGAGTGGCGTTGACCACAGACGTTATGCTCGGTTTCCCGGGGGAGACCGAGCGGGACGTCGAAGAGACGCTGGCACTGATCCGGCAGGTAGTCTTCGCTCGGCTCCATATCTTTCGCTACTCGAAGCGCAAGGGCACGTTAGCTGCATCGATGGGGTCCCAGGTGAGCCCGCCCGAGAGCGCGCATCGCGCAGCGAGACTGCGCGCCGAGGATAGTCGGCTACGTGCCGAGCGTGCTGCGTCCCGGTGCGGGCAGGAGGCAGAGGTACTCGTCGAGGAGGTCGTCGCGAGCGGAGAGAAGACCACTGCGACAGGGACCACCGGCGACTACCTGAGGGTCCGGCTCGACGGTGCCGGGCTCGCACCGGGTGATGTGGTCCGGGTCAGGCTGGGCCGCGAGGTGTCCCAGGTGCTGCTCGCGGAGCGCCTCTGACGCGGGCCGGGACTCCGGGCGTGGTAGAATCCTAAGGTAGAGGGTAGTGAACTCCCATACACATACGACGCCGGCGCGCCGGCATCAATGAGACAGAAGGTGCACGCCAGGTGGAACCAACCCAGATACGCCTCGTCGTCCCACCCGAGCTGGATATGACCGACCTTCTCGGTCAGGGCGACGGTCTCCTGCGGCTCATCGAGAACCAGTTCGAGTCCGAGATATCCGTACGAGGCAACCAGATCACGATCTCCGGTCAGGCTTCAGAGGGGCAGGCGGTGTCATCGCTCTTCACGGAGATGATTGCGCTTGTCGAGAAGGGCGAGCGGCTGACGCCGGAGAACCTCGAGCGCTCGATCGACATGCTCCGCGAGGGGGAGTGCAGCCCGAGCGCTCTCTACTCTGACGTGCTTCTCACGCACAAGGGTAAGGCGCTGCGCCCGAAGACCGCGGGGCAGAAGCGGTACGTCGATGCCATCCGGGAGAACACCGTCACCTTCGGCATCGGGCCTGCAGGCACCGGCAAGACGTACCTCGCTATGGCCATGGCGGTTGACGCGCTCAAGAAGCGCGAGGTCGGCCGGATCATCCTCACACGACCGGCGGTCGAAGCGGGCGAGAGCCTCGGCTACCTTCCCGGAACGCTCTACGAGAAGGTGGACCCGTATCTGCGCCCGCTCTATGACGCGCTCTTCGACATGATGGACATCGAGAAATCGAACCAGCTGATGGACCGGGGCGTCATCGAGGTCGCGCCACTTGCGTTCATGCGCGGGCGCACCCTCAACGACAGTTTCATCATTCTTGACGAGGCACAGAACACCTCGCCCGAGCAGATGAAGATGTTCCTGACCAGGCTCGGCTTCGGTTCGAAGGTCGTCGTGACCGGCGACGTCACCCAAATCGACCTGCCCAAGGGGGCCTCGGGCCTCAAGCAGGTCCGGGGCATTCTCGGGTCCGTCCCGGATGTGGCCTTCATCGAGCTCGGCTCGCATGACGTCGTCCGTCACAAGCTGGTGCAGCGGATCGTGACCGCGTACCACGAGTACGAGGAGGCGAAGGCGGAGGCCCGCCATGGGTAGGCTATCCGACCTCCTGAAGCAGGTCCGGCCTGCGGGCAGCTGGTCGCGCAGCAGGCGTGCCACCCGTGTCGTGCTTGCGGTGTCGACGGCTGTGCTTGTGGCGTTGCCGCTAGTGCTGCAGACCCCTCCGGTTGGTCTCGTGGAAGGTGAGCCGGCCCCCCGTACGTTCCGCGCGAACCGCACCGTGCAGTTCGTCGACGAGTCGGCTACCGAGCTGGCACGCATGCAGGCGTGCCACCCGTGTCGTGCTTGCGGTGTCGACGGCTGTGCTTGTGGCGTTGCCGCTAGTGCTGCAGACCCCTCCGGTTGGTCTCGTGGAAGGTGAGCCGGCCCCCCGTACGTTCCGCGCGAACCGCACCGTGCAGTTCGTCGACGAGTCGGCTACCGAGCTGGCACGCATGCAGGCGGCCGACTCCGTGGAACCGGTCACGGTGTTCGACACGGGTGTCGTATCGGAGGCTCGCGGAGACGTGTCGGCTACCTTCGAGGCCATGCGGGTGAACCGGCTGCTCTCCTCCGAGGAGCCGACGGTCGCGGTCCAGTCCCTCGTCACGCGCTTCCCCGAGTATGAGCTGGCATGGATCGAGGCGCTTCTGGCTGCTGACGAGGTCGAGTTCGGACGCGCAGAGCGCGCGGCCGAGCAGCTCGCCACCACCGTGCTTGCGCGCCGCTTCGCTGCGGAGGAGCAGGACGCCGTCATCGAGCAGTTGCGCGAAAGCGCCGACAGCCTGCCGCTCGCCAGACCGGTGCGTGATGCGGTGGCAGGTATCGTCGAGCAAAGCGTGCGGCCGACTCTGTCGGTGGATGACGCAGCCACGGAAGCGGCACGGGCTGCGGCGGCGGAGGCTGTCGACCCGATCGTCATCATCAAGCTGGCCGGGGAGAACATCGTCCCGCGCGGCGAGATCGTCACCGCCGAGCACCTCGAGATCATTCGGCGCCTCGGTCTGCTGGACCAGGGCGGATCGCTCCAGTCACTCGCGGCACTCGTCCTTCTGGCCGGTGTGGCCGCGGCAGCCGCCGTCGCGTACATGTGGCGCTTCGATCGTGCTGTCTTCGACAGCACGCGCGACCTCGCGCTCATCTCGGTCCTGGTCGTGGGAGCGCTCTGGACGACCCGCGCAATCCTCTGGTTCTTCCCCGAGGTCTCGGTCTACCTGCTCCCGGTACCGTTAACGGCGATGCTCGCCACCGTGCTGATCAATGCCCGCATCAGTCTGCTCACCGCCGTGGTCACCGCCGTTGGGGGGGTGCTCCTCGGCTTCACCG
>JACUUN010000183.1 GCA_014859265.1 Coriobacteriia bacterium | reverse complement strand
GTCATTCACGGATCACGCAATCGTGGAGGCCGCCGCGTCCCCGGACTTGTCGCCCAAATACATGGTGACTATTGGTACTCGTTGGTACCTATTCGGACTCGCCGCAGCTCCGCTGCACCAACGAGTACCAATAGTCACAAGCACACTCGAGCAGCCAGTCAGGATAGTAGCTGCCCTCGCGCAGCTTCGGGACGGCGAGCGGGATCGTGCCCACGCGCGTATCGAGTTCGCGCTCCCGGTAGCCGTTCCTGCGGTTGACGCGCTCGTCGCTTCGCTCACGAAAGCCGGCGCCGCACAGCGCATCGGCCTCCGCGCCCATGAGTTCCTCGGCGAACACCTTGAGCATCTCGCGCATCACGTCGATGTCGGCGTCCTCAAGCGTCTTGCGCAGCCAGGTCAGTCGGTCCATGTTGTCCTTGGTCACTGTCTCCTCCTCGGTCTCGGGCTTCAATCACCCTCGAGGATGGAGCAGTGGCCGCCTCATGTCAGGCGGCCGGGCCTTCGTACACCACTACCGGGGACGTTAACTGCGTCTAATCGAGGGATCAGACGAGTCTGATGTGCAGTCGCTCGTTGGGCTTGTCGAGACTTTCCCGGCGTTCAGCAGTACCGTTCTGCCAGTGGAAGGGCCTGGGTGGTGGTGGACCCTGTAGGGACTCTCAGCCATCAAGCTTGAGTTCAAGTTTGAATCGCAACACTTGCGCTGAGCACGCCTACGATTGTGCATAGCATTCCTCCGGTGTCCTGAAGCCCAGCCGTTTCCTCGGCCTGGTGTTGAGCTTGTGAGCGATCGCGTCCAGGTCGGCTTGGGTGACATGCGCCATGCTAGTGCGTTTCGGGAGGTACTGACGAATCAGCCCGTTCGTGTTCTCGTTGGTGCCGCGCTCCCAGGAGTGGTACGGGGTGGCGAAGTAGAACTCAACGCCCGTGGCGTCCTCGACGAGCTTGTGGCTGTGGAACTCCGTGCCATTGTCAGCTGTGATCGTCTTGAAGCGATGCGGCTGTCGCTCGATGATCTCGACGGTCTTTGCGGTCGCATCGGCCGCGCGGTGGCGGGCGAGTTTGCCCATCTGCAGGTAGCCCGTCTTGCGCTCCACGACGGTCAGGGCCGAATGGGTGCCTTGCGAGTCGCCCTTGATGGTATCGATCTCCCAGTGTCCGATGGTGGCCCGGGTCTCGACCTCGGCCGGCCGCTCGGAGATGTGCCGTTTACCAGGCAGTCTTCCTCGGCTGTCACGACCGCCGTACCGCTTGCGGCACCTCTTGTCCGCCTGCCTCATGTGCGACCACAGATCTCCGCCTTGCCGCTTGTCGTGCCACACGCGCAAGTAGATCGTCTCATGGCTGATCGACAAGATGCCGTGGAGCGAAAGCCACCCCGAGACCTGCTCGGGACTCCAGTCGAGTGCGACCAGGTGCTCGACCAAGATCCACTCATCGTCGCTGAAATGCGTGTTGCGTCTCGATCTTCGGCGGCGCGCGACCGTGTACTGCTGGGCGACCTCGGGTGTGTAGTAGCCTGACGGGCGTACGTTGCGTCTGAGCTCACGGGAGATCGTCGACGGTGCCCGGCCGAGTTCACGGGCGATGGCGCGGATCGAGGAGCGGGCTTTCTTCAGCCCCATGATGGCGTATCGTTCCTCGAGGGTGATCTGGGCGCTCATAGGTTCCCCTTTGCTTGGCGGTGGAGAGGAACCTGAAGTGTCCCAGACCGCCCCACCCTCAGGGGACTGGGGTGTTGCGTTTAGTATCTGAATTCGCGGTTTCTAACAAGCGCTTCCAGCAGACGCGCAGGAGTCGTCGGCTACACTGACTATCGTAGGCGCGCAGCTGAAGCGCCAAGACGTTAGCCACATCCCATTTCAGCATCGGCGTTGTCGATGCACCCGCCGGTTGTCATACGCTTCTTGCATCGATATAGTAAGCGTATGTCGAT
>JACUUN010000182.1 GCA_014859265.1 Coriobacteriia bacterium | reverse complement strand
TCCTCGTCGTCTCCCTGTCGGAGCTGTCGTAGGTGACGGTGGTGGACGCTCCCCCCGTAACTCGTCGTCATGCTCGAGTTGGGCACAGATCCAGAGCGCGACATACGCGCAGCCGGACTCGTCTGACTGTCGGTTGCCACCATCCCCGAGTTCCGCTTGGTGATTGCGGAGGACAGTAGCGCGATGTCGTCTTAGACTGGTCCAGCAACGTCCTCTCACGCCCAACGGGCCGCGTACGGCTGGCCATCATGCGAGACACAACCTCTCAGCACACTATGCGCCTGCACCTCGCCGTGGCGCTTCATCCAGGTACTCCTCATGACACCACTGGCACTTCCCCATACCTCTCGGGTTCGATCGCCCACACCACGGGCAGGCAGCGAAGCGCCCCTTCCTCCCCGCCAACGGAGGGCCACCGCCCTGCCCCAACTCGACAGCCGGCCGGGGTCCCAGATCTCGTCCATACTGATTATCCCCGCGCTCGCTGGGAAGCGCCAAGAGCACACCGAGGATAAGCCAACCGAGCAGTGGGATCAGGGGCAGAAGGATGAACACGCCTGTTCGCCCTGTATCGTGGAGACGGCGCACTCCAATCGCGAGAGACGGCAGCGCCACCCCGAGGAGGTAGAACCCGCTTAGGTACCCGAACCCTGCGTCGAGGATCAGCCAGCCAAACTCACGGTCGATTCGCAGTAACAGCGTCGAAACGCAGGTGTTCACGAGGAAGAACACCCAGAACTCGGCCCTCGTGGACCGACCACGGAACACTGCGTAATCTCGGAGGGGCTGCGCGTAGTATTTCATGATACTGCTCCTTGTTGACGTCACCTTCACAGGGCGATGAAGGCGAACGGGCAGAGCGCGTCAAATCAAAGCAAGCTCCAGCGCCGACTAGATGTATTGACCGTCCCTAACTCCTCGTGATTACTCCTCGTGTTGGCGCTAGTTGCGACTAGAGGTGTCTCGAAATAGCCAGAAGAGAAGGACGAACAGAAGGGGCACGTCAGATTCGAAGACGGCCACCTCGATTCCCACTAGCAAGCTCCCAGCCAATGCCAATGGGACTGCCATTCCGAACACCCATTCCGAACGCGGACGCAGGGGCCACAGAATCGAAGCGGCCAAGTATGCGATCAACGCTGACGCGACAAACAACGCCGGAGCGACCGCCAGCGACCACACTGGACTCCTAGGGGAAGCGCTCCAACTAAACGCCTGACCAATTGCGCATCCAGCGCCCCAGGAGGCCGCGCCAAGGAGGAAGCCTGCGAGTGCGGAGCCTATCCGGCCCAACCTGCATTCGTCGGCCCTCCCATCCTCGGGGTACTGTGGCATGAACGCTCTGCTTCCTAAGATCGGATTCGCGTGCCCCGATCGGTGGTTACCACTGTGAACCGATATGACACCCAGTACTTCTCGTCGCGGATGTAACCAGCTCGGGTCAGTACATTGCTCACGCGCTTCCAGGCTTGGCTGCGCGCGAGATACTTCGTAAGCACCAAGGCCCTACCGAGATCTCTCATTCTGTTATATGTCGCGATTCTGGCAGGCGAGGTCAGCAAGAATCTCCTGGATCCCTCAACCGCAGCGTATCTCAGGCCGAGAGCATACAGACTACGCAGCCCGTAGATCCCAAGCCATAGCTTGTTCACCTTCAACGTTACTTCATACTCCCTCTTGATTGTCTTATAGAGTCCAGAAGGTGCGCCACCGGGCGACCAGAGCCACCGCTCCTCGTACCAGAAGTACAGGTAGTCCACGATGAGCCGCACACCAGGGAGCCAGAGCGTCCATAGTCCGGTTGGGTCAATACTGCCTACCGGATCCCCGCCGCAGTACTGGTATGCGCTCTCCTCGCCGTCGTCTCTGGCGGGGTCCTTCGAGAGGAACTGGTAGGTCGCCGGGTCGTAGTAGCGAGCCGAGAGGTAGTACAGCCCCG
>JACUUN010000055.1 GCA_014859265.1 Coriobacteriia bacterium | reverse complement strand
CGTTCCCGCATTCGCGGCCACGCAGGTCGATCTGCATGGGCCGCATGTCGGAGCTGACAGTTCGACATTCAACACGGAAGGCGATACAGGCGGTCTGACCGATCCGGTCGTATGGCACTTCGTGCTTAACGGACTCGACACCGGCACACTGGGCGGCACGATCTACGTGACGTTCCAGAGCGCCGGGCTCAAGACGGCGAGTGGCATCCCGGTCGGAAACGGCAGCACCCAGCACTTCTACGTCGGGACTCCGGACCACGACGTCATCGTGAGTGCGTACGCGATGGTCGACTCCGAAGACTACGGCAACCTGGTGCTCAGCCACGTTGCGCTGAACGAGCCCGAGGAGCCCGAAGAGCCCGAGGAGCCTGAAGAGCCCGAGGAGCCCGAAGAGCCCGAAGAGCCTGAAGAGCCCGAGGAGCCAGAAGTTCCGCTGACTCCGGAAGAGCCTGAAGAGCCCTTCCTGCCCTTCACTGAGGAAGAGGAAGAGCCCTTCCTTCCCTTCACCGGCGGACCCTCAATCGTCCTTCTCGGAGCGGCGGCAGCCGCCACGGCTGGAGCAGCACTTCGCAGGATTGGCAAGTAACACATGGAACGCATCTGACCTGAACGAGAGTGTGGCAGTACGATTCGAATAGAGAGTGACCGGAAGGGCCGCCGTAAGGCGGCTCTTCTGTGTGCGCAGCCCTTTGCTACTCATACGTGCCGGGGCTGCACTCGAACGGCCCGACGATCTCGGCGGTCTCCGCGACAGTGACTCCGGCCAGCACCACCTTTTATGCGCTCTGGGCGTTCGTTCCGCGCGGGGCGGGTCCCGTGCTGAAACACCCGTGCTGAAACGCTGCATGATGGCACACGGTTTGCGCTATACTAGGCGTTCAACCAACGATTTCGCAGGGGGCTACGTGCTGCACCGCAGCGACAGAGTGCTTCTATGGATGCCGATGGCTTTGGCCTTCGCGCTTCTTTTCGCGCTTGCTCCCGCTTGCACCATGCCCGGATGCGGCTCGATGATGGGCCTTGCCGGTATGATCGACCACAGCTGCCAGGACTACATGATGGTCGACGACAATCCCGACGGGCTCCCGGCTCCGCAGGCTCCCGCGGTAGCGGTGATCGCCGTGGCGTCCATCCCTTCCGAGGCCACGGCCCCAGTGCTCGTAGAGACGCTGGTTGAAGGGCCTTCCACGCCCGAGTACGACCCACTCGGAGTCCGAATACGCATCTGACATCCTCCTCGTGCGCCGCTCGCTGACAGCGGGCGGCTGTCCGTCCGTGTTCACACGTGCGAGGAGTGAAGGTGGATCTATTCCTTCCGTGGCTCGGCGTGGGGATCGTCACCAGTGTCCACTGCGTGACGATGTGCGGCATGCTAGTGCTCTCCTATGCGGTCAAAGGCGCCAAGGACGGCACATTCGCACAGCGGTTCACTCCGCACCTCGCGTATCAGAGCGCGAAGATCTTCAGCTACATAGTCGTCGGCCTGGCCCTCGGGGCCATCGGCGCGGCGTTCGATATCGGTGGGATTCGAGGCTGGGTCATGGTCGCCGCCGGCGTCTTCATGGTGCTGCTCGGCATGAACATGACCGGGCGCGTGCCATGGCTTCGCCGGTTCACACTCAAGCCGCCGGCGTTCCTCATGAAGGCCCTGTCGTCCACGCGACGCAAGGCTAACGAGCAGGCTGCCGAGGGGCGTCTCAGCATCGCGACACCCCTTACGTTCGGCTTGCTCACGGGCCTCATGCCGTGCGGTCCGCTCCAGGCGGCGCAGCTTGCCGCCGCCGGTGCGGGATCTTCGCTCCAGGGTGCCACGGTGATGCTCGGGTTCGGCCTGGGCACCGCGCCGCTCATGCTCGCTTTCGGGACGGTCTCGGGCATGCTGGGCACGAAGTTCAAGAATCGCATGATGGTGGTAGCAGCCGTGATCATCATGGTTCTCGGTCTGGTGATGCTCGACCGTGGGGCTATGATGCTCGGATCGCCCGTCACGGCCCAGTCGATCAAGCAGGCAGTGATCGGTGTTCCGACGGCCGATCTGCCCGGTGAGTTCGCGACCGGCTCCGATGGTGTCGTCGAGGTCCCCCTCACCATTGCCAACGTGAGGTACGTGCCCAACGTGGTGGCGATTCCAGCCGACCAGCCGGTGCGGCTCGTCATCGACCGCCAGGAAAACAACGTCTGCTCGGACCAGTTGTGGATTCCGCAGCTGGGTATCTTGCAGCCTCTGGAGCCGTTCGGGACCACCACCGTGGAGATCCCGGCCACAGCGGCGGGCAACTACACGCTCACATGTCAGATGGGCATGATGTCGGGAACGCTTCAGGTCGGTGCCGCAGGAGCGGGCGCAACCAGCACGCGGGTGCCGCTGATCGGTGCGCTCGCCATCGTGGGCATACTGATTGCACTTTGGGGGACACAGCCGAAGAAGGCCGCGTGCCCGGCCGGTGCATCCCGAGGCCCGAAGACCGGGAAGCAGGCACAGCCTGCGACGACCATCCTCGGCTTCACTCCGCAAGAGACCATCATCGTCGCCGCATTCGTCGGAGCCGCGATCATCACGGGTCTGACGCTCGGTGGCATGCTCGGGTCGTGACAGACGACAGGACACAACATAATCGTCCCCACAGGGGACCGGACAAGACAAGGGAGACACACAATGTCAGCACCGACAAAGACCGAAAGCACGACGACCGTGCGCTATGTGCTCATAGCGGCACTCGTCGCCACGGCTTTCTTTGTGAGCTATAGCTTCGCGGTCGCTCGAAACGGCGGCGAGCTCGACTTCGGTACCGATCTCGGCGGCGGGCTCGCGCAAGCGGGTCCTGGCACCGGTGGTGCCGGTGGAGCCGGGTGCGCATGCTGCGGCAACTCCGGTACGGGCGAGGTCATCGAAGGCCAGACCGCCATCGAAGGTGACGTCCAGCGCATCTCCGTGGACGCGAGCGCGGGCTATGCGCCTAACCTCATCCGCGCGACAGCTGGCGTCCCGCTGGAGATCACCTTCAGCCAAGGGAGCGGCTGCATGGCGCAGGTCATGTCGCGCGACCTCGGCTTCTTCGAGGACCTGACCACCGGTGCGAAGACCATCAAGCTTCCTGCGCTGGAGGCCGGAGAGTACGGCTTCTCCTGCGGCATGGAGATGGTGTTCGGTACTATCGTGGTGGAGTAGGTGGCCGTGATGGAGAAGACCATGATTCAGAGCAGCGCGCCTGATACGTCCGCGAACGAGGCTGTCTTCGGCGTGACGGGCATGACGTGCGCGTCGTGCGTCGCGGTCATCGAGAAGACCCTCGCACGGATGCCGGGTGTGCTCTCTGCCAACGTCAACCTTGCCTCAGAGCGGCTGACCGTGACATACGACCCGGCCCAGATCGATGAGCCGGGAATCGTAGCGGCTGTCAAGGCCGCCGGATACGAGGCCACGCCGCTTAAGGCGACACAGCCGACCCCGGCAACGGACGCGGTCGGCCCCGGGAGCGCGAAGATCACCCTCGGCATCACCGGCATGACGTGCTCGTCGTGTCAGGCGGTCATCGAGCGCTCGCTCACGAAGGTCCCCGGCGTGTCCGAGGCGGTCGTGAACCTTGCGGCCGAAAACGCCACGGTCACGTTCGATCCGGTAGTGGTGAGCGTAGACGTGCTCATCGGCGCTGTCATTGACGCCGGGTACGGAGCCATCGTACTGCCCGAAGCCCAGGAAGAGGGCGACGAGTCGGCCCGCGACCTGCAGAAGGAGGCACAGGCCAGGCACACGCGCCACCAGCGCAACCTGTTCATCATGAGTGCTGCTCTTGCGATCCCCGCGTTCCTCGTCACGATGGTCCCGCCGTTCATGGACGTCATTCCCGTGGTCGTCGCCACGTGGCTCGCGAGCGTGGTCGGTGGCGCGTGGGATCCGCACATGGTCGAGAAGTACCTCGGCCTGATCCTGGCGACGCCGGTGCAGTTCATCGCCGGTGCGCAGTTCTACCGCGGCTTCTGGCACGCGATCAAGCGGCGCATGGGCAACATGGACACCCTCATCGCGATCGGTACCTCGGCCGCGTACTTCTACAGCGTGGCCGCGACCTTCTGGCTCATAGAAGAGCCGGTGTTCTACGAGGTCGCCGCGTTGCTCATCACGTTCGTCATCCTCGGGAAGCTCCTCGAGGCGCGCGCCAAGGGCCGGACCGGTGACGCGATTAAGAAGCTCATGGGTTTGGCAGCCAAGACCGCCCGCGTCGTGCGCGGCGGCGAGGAGATCGACGTCCCTGTCGAGCAGGTCGTCGCAGGTGACATCGTTGTGGTGCGGCCCGGCGAGAAGGTCCCTGTCGACGGTGTTGTCGTCGAGGGGGGATCCTCGGTCGACGAGTCGATGCTCACCGGTGAGTCGATTCCCGTTGAGAAGCACGAGGGCGACACCGTTATCGGCGCGACCATCAACAAGCTCGGGTCGTTCAAGTTCCGCACCACCAAGGTGGGCAAGGACACCGCGCTTGCCCAGATCATCAAACTGGTCGAGGAGGCGCAGGGCTCCAAGGCGCCCATCCAGCGATTCGCCGACTACATCAGTTCCTACTTCGTGCCCGCGGTCGTTGCGCTTGCAGTCGTGACGTTCCTCGTGTGGCTGTTTGTGGGGCCGACGCTCTTCCCCGGAGCGCTCGACGGCTTCACTCCGTTCGTTAAAGCGTTGCTCGTCGGCACTGCGGTGCTCGTCATCGCATGCCCCTGCGCGCTCGGGCTGGCTACGCCGACTGCCATCATGGTCGGCACCGGCAAGGGCGCCGAGAACGGCGTACTCATCAAGAGTGGAGAAGCTCTTGAGACCACCCACAAGACCAATGCCATCGTTTTCGACAAGACCGGCACGCTCACCCATGGCAAGCCCGTGGTGACCGAGTACGAGCCCTTCGTTGATACGATTGGCCGCGATGAGTTCTTCCGCCTCGCCGCGGCGCTGGAGCGTTCCAGCGAACACCCGCTCGCCGAGGCGATCGTCAACCATGCCAAAGAGACCGGTGTGGACCTGCCCGAGGTGAGCGGTTTCGCCGCCGTCCCGGGCCACGGCGTCGAGGGTACGGTCGAGGGTCGCACGGTGGTCCTCGGCAACCGTAAACTCATGGCGCGCGAGGGTCTGGACATCTCGCCGTGGGCAGCACGCATCGAGCAGCTCGAAGGCGAAGGCAAGACCGTCATGCTCACCGCTGTCGACGGTGTGCCGGCCGGCCTTATTGCCGTCGCCGACACACTCAAGGAGAACTCCCGCGAGGCCGTGGAGCGGCTGCGTCAGATGGGCGTCGAGGTGTACATGATCACCGGCGACAACCGCCGCACAGCCGAGGCGATCGCAGCGCAGGCGGACATCGATCCGGCGCATGTGCTGGCCGAGGTGCTCCCCGAGCATAAGGCCGAGGAGGTCGCCAAGCTCCAGGCTCGCGGCCTGTCGGTCGCGATGGTCGGCGATGGCATCAACGACACCCCCGCGCTCGCGCAGGCCGACATCGGCATCGCGATGGGCGCTGGCACGGACGTGGCGATGGAGACCGGCGGGATCGTGCTCATGAAGGACGACCTGCGTGACGTGGTCACCGCGATCGAGCTCTCACGGGCGACAATCCGCCGCATCCGGTGGAACTTCGTCTGGGCGCTTGGCTACAACTCGCTCGGTATCCCGATTGCGGCCCTTGGCTTCCTGAGGCCGGAGCTCGCCGGCGCCGCCATGGCGCTCTCCAGCGTTAGCGTTGTGTCCAGCTCCCTGCTCCTGCGCCGGTTCAAGCCGAGCATGCGCAAGGCCGTGGCGTAACACCGGCAGCACACAGAAAGGATGCTTCCCATGAGGAGGTTTGGGATAATCGCCACCGCGGCACTGGTAGCGGTACTTGCGGTGGGGCTCACCACGTGGACGTTGGCCCAGGCCCGCGCGAACGACTACACGATGGTCGGAGTCGTGGTGGCCGAGGAGAACGTGGCCCTCGAGGTCGAGGACCAACTCAGAGCCGAAGACGAGATCACGGTCTCGCGTGTGCTAGCTCCCGGCGAGTCGTGGCTCGTCGTGCACCTCGACGATGACGGCATGCCGGGCATGCGTGTCGGCCTGGTACGCATCGAAGAGGGTGAGAGCCTCGACTTGGCCGTGCCGCTCGATGAGCAGGTCATGGCGTCGAACGTGATTGTCGCCCTGCACGCCGACCGCGGGCAGCGCGGTGTGTTCGAGTTCGATATGGATGCATTCATGAGGAGCCCTGACAAGCCGTACTTCGTCAACTTCGAGGAGGTCGTGGTGATCGTGAGCCGCGAGTAGCGGCCTTGTGCGGAATCGTCATACGGGGCCGGTCCCGCAGGACCGGCCCCGTAGCCGCTCGTGTGCTTTGCGGACGCGGCGATTCCGCTATCCTGGGTGCGGGCGTGAACCCTTGGCCAACACCGCGTCGAACTGCGGGGCCGCATGTACGAGCGCGACTACATCCTGCGTCTCATCACCCAGGTGGGAAACCTGCTGCGGGCCATGCTTCACGCCATCCGTGAGCAGCGCCCCGAGGACGCTCTCGAGGCCGCGCGCGAGGCGGTTGCAGCACTGCTCGACACCGACACCGACCTAGCCGATGTGATGACGGGCGAGGGCCTTGCGGCCTTCCTCAGCGCGGGAGGGCGGACCGATGTGCTGCGCTCGCGCATGCTCGCCGAGGTGCTCGTTGTGCGAGCCGACGCGTACGCTGCGATGGGCAGGGAGGGGGCGAAATCCCGCGAGCGGGAACGGGCGCGGTCAGTGCTTGAGGCCGCCGCGCCGGACGCCGATGGCGAGGAGGCCGACCGGATCGGTGCGCTTCTCGAGCAGCTCGGGGTTAGGGACTGAGCCACTCAGGTAGACCTCCGGTACGCAATCTCCAGAATCGCCTGCAGCGCGACCGCAACCGCCGGAGCGCGCGCTCCCCTTCTTCGGGTTGGCAGTGCAGCCGGAAACCGGAAACCGACGTTGACTCCCCGTGGCCGGTCGCGTAATACTCCCTGGTATCATCTTCGCCACACGGTCGACTTACACGGATGGGGGTTCCCGCGACATGGCCGTCACTCGCGAGTACATCGCCGACAGCTTCGAGAAGCATCTGGAGCAGTTCGGCTTCAGGAAGACCTCGGTCGAGGACATCGCCAAGGATCTGCACATCTCAAAGAAGACGATCTACGTCCACTTCGGGAGCAAGGACGACATCTACAGGCACGTCATCGAGCGCAGGGCCAGAGACGACAAGCAGCGTATCGCGGCCGAGCTCGCAGACCGCCAATCGTATGGGGCGAAGATCGAGGGCCTCATCGGCATCGTCTTCGAATTCACGCGCGACTGGTGGCGCCGCAACCGGGACAGTGAGTTCGTGCAGCGCTACCAGGTAGGCGAGCAGGCGTTCCTCGATGCCTACACCGAGCTCATCCGCGAGTACGTCCACGAGGGCGTGCAGAGCGGCGAGTTCACTGCCGATGACAGCGAGGTCACCGTGCGGCTGGTGAGCGGTCTCATTCTCGCGGGAACCCGCATGCTGCAGGAGGACATCGAGGCTGAGGTCGAGCCTCAGGTAGTCGAGGCGGTCAACCGGCTGCTTACCTGCTGAGGGTGTGCGGCCGATCCGGGGAACATTCTTGTTAGGCGAAGCTGCCAATCACCGGAGCGGCTGTGGGTATCGAGTTCTCCAACGTCTACTATGAGATCGCGGCGATACTCGCGGTCGCGGCTGTCCTCGGTGCCCTTGGTACCGCACTCAAGCAACCGCTCATCATCTCCTACATCGTGGCCGGCCTGTTCGTCGGTCCGGCCCTCCTCGGCTGGTCGACTGCTGACAGCCAGGTCGAGCTGCTCGCGGGCATAGGGATTGCGATCCTGCTCTTCGTGGTGGGCCTGAAGCTCGACGTCGGGCTCATTGCGAGCGTGGGCCCGGTCGCCCTCGCCACCGGGCTCGGACAGGTGGCGTTCACCTCGGGAGTCGGGTTCTTCATCGCCCTGGCCCTCGGGTTGGATGCGGTCTCGGCGGTGTACGTTGCGGTCGCTCTCACGTTCTCGAGCACGATCATCATCGTCAAGCTTCTCTCGGACAAGCGCGAGATCGACTCGCTGCACGGGCGCATCGCAGTGGGCTTCCTCATCGTGCAGGACATCGTTGTGGTGCTGGTCATAATCGTGCTCTCGGCGTTCTCCGGCCACGCAGGTGAAGCGCTTCGCGACGCTCTGCTGCGCGTCCTGCTCGTCGGCTTGGGGTTCGTTCTCGTGATCGCGCTCCTGATGCGCTTCGTGCTGCCCCCGCTGCTGGAGCGACTCGCGCGTTCCCAGGAGCTACTCGTCATGTTCGCGGTCGCCTGGGCGATCTCGCTTGCCGCCCTCGGTGACGGCCTGGGCTTCAGCAAGGAGGTCGGGGCGTTCCTTGCGGGCGTCTCGCTCGCCTCCACCCGCTTCCGCGAGACCATCGCTGCGCGCCTCGTCAGTCTGCGGGACTTCCTGCTGCTGTTCTTCTTCATCGACCTCGGGGCGAAGCTCGACGTCGGCTCGCTCGGCGACCAGGTCCTGCCGGCTCTCGTGCTCTCGGTCTTCGTGCTGGTGGGCAATCCACTCATCGTGGTCGCGATCATGGGCCTCATGGGCTACCGCCGGCGCACGGGGCTGCTCGCAGGACTCACAGTGGCCCAGATCAGCGAGTTCTCGCTCATCCTGGCGGCGCTCGGTGTGACGCTCGGGCACATCGGGGCCGAGACGCTCAGTCTCGTCACCGTGGTCGGCATCGTCACGATCGGCTTGTCCACCTACCTCATCCTGTACTCGCACGCGGTCTACGATCGCCTCGCCGGCGTGCTGCAGGTGTTCGAGCGATCGACGCCCTTACGTGAGTTGGCGGCCGAGGAAGGCGAGACGGGACCCTCGCAAGTCGATGTGATCGTGTTCGGCCTCGGCCGGTACGGCTCGAAGATCAGCAGGGGGCTGGCCGAGCGCGGAATGCGCGTGCTCGGCATCGACTTCGACCCGGTCGCCGTGCGCAGGGCGCGTGCCGAGGGGCTCGCAACTCAGTACGGGGACGCGGAAGACCCCGAACTAATCGCGCAGCTTCCGCTCGCCCGCGCCCCCTGGGTCGTGAGCACGACCCCCTCGGCGGAGGTCAGCCGGGTGCTGCTCCATGCGCTCGAGCACCAGGGTTACGAAGGCCGCGTCGCGGTGACCACGCACTCGCCCGGGGAGGCCGAACACCTCGCCGAGGAGGGTGCCAACGTGGTGCTCATCCCATACGCCGACGCTGCTGACCAGGCGGTCGATCTCATCGTCGATTCCAGCTGAGCGTACGCGTCACGCCGCCGACCCCTGCACCTAGGGCGCGCCTTCCCGCTCGAGCAGCGCCCGCTTGCGCTCGATCCCTGACGCGTAGCCGGTAAGCGAGCCGTCCGCGCCGATCACCCGGTGGCAGGGCACGACGACGCCCACCGGATTAGCCCCGCAGGCTCCGGCGACCGCACGCACTGCAGTGGGGCGGCCGATGCGCTTAGCGAGCTCGCTGTAGGAAGCGGTGCTGCCGGCCGGGATCTCGGTCAGCGCCTCCCAGACCGCGAGCTGGAAGCGCGTGCCCCGCAGATCGAGCGGCACGTCGACGGGGGTTGCGGGATCCTCGACCGAGGCAGCGAACGCCATCGCGAACTCGTGGGTGCGCTCGTCGGCGATCTCGAGGTCGGCCGCAGGGAAGCGGCGGGCGGCAGCGGCGATCAGAGCGACGTCGTCGTCTCCGAGCGAGGCTTCGCACACTCCCCTTTCGCTTACGGCCACGAGCAGCCTGCCGAGTGACGTGTCAACGATCTCGCAGCGGATGACTTCGTTCACGGGCAGCTCCTTATCCAGGTGACTTCGAGCGTACCGCGCGCAGCCCGGTTCGGGAATACTCAGGGCGGAGGTGGCTCGATGACGCTCGACATCACGAGTACGGTTCGCCTGGCTAACGGCGTGAAGATGCCGCTCCTCGGTTTCGGGACGTACAAGATCGTCTCGGACGCTGACGTCGAGACATCGGTGCTCACCGCGTTCGAGGTGGGGTACCGCAGCATCGACACGGCATCGGTCTACGACAACGAGGAGGCCATCGGCCGGGCGCTCCGGGCGTGCGGCATCCCGCGCAACGAGCTCTTCTTGACGACGAAGGTCTGGAACGACGAGCAGGGCGAGGAGGGGGTGGCCCGGGCAATCGAGCGCAGCCTGACGAGGCTCGGTGTCGACCGGGTCGATCTCTATCTGGTGCACTGGCCGATTCCCCGGCTGTACGAGTCCACGTGGCGCGGGGTGGAGCGCGTGCTGCAGGATGGCCTGGCCCGCGCGATCGGCGTGTGCAACTTCCTCGAACCCCATCTGGAGCAACTGGCTGCGGTCACGGGCGCGGTGCCGATGGTCGATCAGGTCGAGCATCATCCCTGGCTGCAGCAGCCGGAGTTGCGCGCCTACTGCCGTGACCGTGGGATCGCGCTCGAGGCGTGGGCGCCGGTCATGCGGGGGCGCACCGATGAGGTGCCCGTGCTTGCCGAGATCGCCTCGGCTCACGGGATGTCGACCGCCCGGGTCGCACTGCGCTGGGCGCTCCAGCACGGCACGGTGGTCATCCCGAAGTCGGCCACACCCGAGCGCATTCGGGAGAACGCCGACGTATTCGGGTTCGAGCTTTCCGACGCCGAGATGGCGGCGATCGACGCCCTCGACCGGGGTGAGGCAGGCAGGCTCGGCAAGCATCCGGACGAGTTCGGCCGCGGATGACGCGCGGCACAAAGCGTCATGGCGTAGACTCGGGTATCCGGGGACCAGACCGTGAGGAGCCGCCTGTGGGGAGCACCGTCGCACTCGTCAGATGCGAGACGTATGACGAGGACGTGGTGCACGCGGCCGTGGGGCGGGGGCTCGAGCTGCTCGGCGGGGCCGACCGGTTCGTCACACCGGGGGAGCGCGTGTTGCTCAAGCCCAACCTGCTGGTGGCAAGTGCCCCGGGCTCCTCCGTGACGACCCATCCCTCCGTCTTCGCCGCCGTTGCGCGTCACCTCGCCGATGCAGGTGCAAACCTCTCCTATGGGGACTCCCCCGCAGTCGGGCGTCCGGAGGGCGTCGCGAGGCGGGCGGGGCTTGCCGACGTAGCGGCGCACCTCGACATCCCCTTCGCCGACTTCACGAACAGCCGCGACTTCTCGGCGCGGGACGGACAGGTGGTCAAACGTTGGTCCATCGCCGAGGGCGTGTTCGCAGCCGATAGGGTCGTCTCGCTGCCCAAGATGAAGACGCATGCGTTGACGCGCATGACGGGAGCGGTGAAGAACCAGTTCGGCTGCATCCCCGGCGCGCGAAAAGGCGAGTTCCACGCTCGGATGCCCGATATCCGCCGTTTCGCGCAGATGCTCGTCGACCTCTGCGCGGCGGTGGCGCCACGGCTCTACGTGATGGACGGCATCGTGGCGATGGAGGGTAACGGGCCCCGCGGCGGCGATTCCCGTCCCGTAGGGGTGCTGCTGCTCTCGGACGATCCGGTCGCGCTGGACGCAACCGCGTGCCGACTCATGGGTCTCGATCCCACGCTCGTGGAGACGGTCACGCTGGGACAGGAGTCGGGCCTCGGGAGGTGGGAG
>JACUUN010000181.1 GCA_014859265.1 Coriobacteriia bacterium | reverse complement strand
CTCATCGTGCTCCTGCGGACATCGAAGGTCGCGTGAAGCTACTGCTGTCGTCACCGCCGTACTTGAACGTGATCAAGTACGCCAAGTTCAACTGGATTCGTTTGTGGATGCTGGGCTACGAGCCCAAGACGGTGGATCGACGGCTGATGGCGAGCTCCTCCATCGAGAAGTACATGTCATTCCTCTGTGCAACACTCACAGCCCAGGCCTCGGCGATGCATAAACAGGGCCTGGCGTGCCTCGTGATTGGTGACGTTGCGAGAGGCGATGAGACGCTGCGACTCGCGGAGATTGCCGCGAGTGAAATCGAGGCCAGAACGGGCTGGCGGCGGCTAGCCGTAGTTGCCGACGAACTGCAGCAAGACCGCAAGGTGTCGCGAATCTGGGGCGAGCGCAAGGGACTCGCAACGAAGACTGACCGGCTGCTGATCTTGAGGCCTCCGGGTGGAGTGGCAGAGCTGCCGTTCGTCCCGGAGATTGACTGGAGTATCTAACGAGACACTGGGGGAATCGTGCTGATCGGTGAAGAGATCAAGAAGCTCGCGTCCGTAGATCTGCTCAAAGAGATTCGCGAGCCAAATTGGTTCGTAGGACGCCCGTTCTACGTCGACTTCTCTCGGATGAAGGTACTCACCAACGACGCATGGAAGCAGCGCTCCGGTGGACTCCCGCTGGGGTGCTTCCTGTTGGCGGCCTATGACAACGAAGACGAGACGAGAGAGGCCGTGCTCCTGCGCGTCATTGGTCCTATGGCACTCCCAAGTGACTCTGATGTGATTGCCTCCATGGTCGACTACTACAAGGAGGACATTGACACCACCGTTTCGGCGGAGCGTCCGGACAGCTACACGCGCTACGAATACCAGTTCTCCGGCATCGAGTGCCGGATTCTCGGCACGTTCTATCTGGACAACGATGGTGCCACCAAGTTCGGCGCTGATGTCGACAACTTCTTCAGTGCGAACAACTACTCGGTGTACAAGCCGATGGGGCGGGTTCTCGAGTACATCGTGAACTTCCGTGAGGGCACGGGGGTGCCCGGCGGGGGCGACGACGTTCGTTTCGGCAAGGTGCGCTACAGCTCGTCCATGCGCCATCCGCTCGACCCTGAGGTACCGGTGTACGTGTCGGCGCTGGACTTCGTGGGCAAGCGGACGGCGCTATTCGGCATGACCCGCACCGGCAAGTCGAACACGGTCAAGAAGCTCATTCAATCGACGGTTGAGATTGGGAAGAGCGGGACCCTGGACGCCGGCCCCGCTGGGCAGATCATCTTCGACATCAATGGTGAGTACGCCAACGCAAATCAGCAGGACGAAGGCACCGCCATCTTCGAACAGTACGACGATGTGCTTCGGTACAGCATCCTTGAGAAGCCTGGATTCAAGATCATGAAGGTCAACTTCTACGAGGACATCGAGACCGGGTTCGAGATGCTGAAATCACTGGCGCTGGCCAAGGAGACGGCTGACTACGCGCGGAGCTTCATGGCGGTCGACCTCACCAAGCCCGAGGACGAGACTGATCGCAGCGCCATGACAAGGTGGCAACGCAAGCTTGCCGCGTACCAGTGCATTCTCGCGGCTGCCGGCTTCCCTTCTGGGAACTTGAAGATCAAGTTCCCGGGCTGTGCCCAGCTGAACGAACTCTCCAACGTAGTGCCCGACCAAGGTGTCACACCCGATCAGGCAATCAACTGGTTCACTCAAGTGTGGGACCACTACTACGACTGTGAGTACCTCACGAAGTACACGGCCGATAAGGGACGCGAGTGGGCAGAGGAGGATCTCAAGGCTCTCCTCGTCTTCCTCACGCGCAAGAGCAAGCCAGGTGGCAGTGCATCCGTGAGCGGATTCCGCAAGATACGCGATGCCAAGCAGTACCACACCGATACGACGGGCGATCCGTATGACCGGGAAGTGGTCACGGCGTTGCGCGCGGGGCGCGCCGTCAT
>JACUUN010000180.1 GCA_014859265.1 Coriobacteriia bacterium | reverse complement strand
GGCGACGAATCGCCTGCAGGAGAAGCTCCGCGGAGGCAACGTCGATACGCTCTACCAGTTCGATTCCCTGGGCAGGCGAAGCAACCAAGGTCCGGCGGTACTACCCACGCAGATCACCTACACCTGGGATGAGGACAACCGCCTGATCGCGTATCGCGACCTCGGCACCGCCGACGTGGAGGCCACCTACACCTACGACGCGGCCGGCCAGCGCACCGCAAGCTCGATCCGCAAGGGCACCGAGCAGGTCGACTCGACCTACGTCTACGACGGCATCACGCTGCTGACCGCCGCGATCGTCAAGCGGGTCTCGGGCACGGTGGTCACCGACTGCACGATCACCTACCTCTACGACGAGGCCGGCCGCGCTTACGCCGCTCTCTACGACGCGACCGGCCAGCGCACCGCAAGCTCGATCCGCAAGGGCACCGAGCAGGTCGACTCGACCTACGTCTACGACGGCATCACGCTGCTGACCGCCGCGATCGTCAAGCGGGTCTCGGGCACGGTGGTCACCGACTGCACGATCACCTACCTCTACGACGAGTCCGGCCGCGCTTACGCCGCTCTCTACAAGGGCACCGGGGCGCCCGCGCCGCAGCTCTTCCACCTCACCACCACCGACCGCGGCGACGTCGTGCAGGTACTCGATGCCGCGACCGCGCCTGTGGCCACCTACGGCTACGACGCCTGGGGCAACCCCGTGGCGGCGCGCACGACCGTCAGCGCTACCGCATCGGATGCCGCCAAGAGATTCGCCGAGCTGGCCCCGCTTCGCTACGCCGGCTACTGCTACGATAGCGGCACGGGGCTGTACTACCTCTCGCAGCGCTACTACGACCCGGCGACCTACCAGTTCATCTCGAAGGACCCGGTCAAGGCCGACGGCGAGGAGAGCGCGTACCAGTACTGCGGCGGGGATCCGGTGGGCAAGGTGGATCCTACGGGGATGTGGTCAATCACGGTGACTCGGGTGTTATCGATCGCACAGATGTGGCGGCAGTGGGAGAAGGTGAAGATGGTGCTCTTCAGTGCTGCTCTTTACGTTCTGTTCCCACCCTCGGCGGCTGCATCGGGATCTGCAACCGCTGGCAGTGTGCTCGCTCGTAGAATCGCCAACGGGCTCGCGAACGCGTTCGTATGGGGTCCGCTGAAGGAATGGTTCTTCCACAGGCACAGCAATGCGATTAAGAGGTGGGGGAATCCCCGTGCCGTTCTGACAGCGAAGTTCGTGAGTGGAGGGGGCCATGCCGCACTCTACGGGAAAGTGGAAGCCATCGCGAACAAGACACCACTTTCGGCGCGGTACAGTCGGATAGTGTACTGGAGAGGCTATGTCTGGCAGAATGGTCGGCGATACGCGGCTCGGTGGGCGTGAGAGAACGTACGTAGGCGCCATCATCGTTGGAGCCCTCTCGTTAACTGCGCTTGAGACGATTCTGCCTTGGCGTGGAGGACAGTCGGTAAGAGCATTCCTGATTGCACTCCCGCTCGTGCTCGTGGGCGTTCTCTTCGCCGTGCGCGACTCGGGTCACTGGACGTCGTCACGCGGCGTTGCGATCGGAGGACACGCGCTGCTTCCGACAGTCTACATACTGTACTGGGTCCTTCCGGGAACCGAGCTTGGAATCACGTGGGTTCTGTTGTGGGGCATTGCGGCTGGAAGAGCACTTCAAGCGTTGGCTGTTGAGCATCGCAAGCGCCTTGCCTGACAGGACCAGGTCGACTCGACCTACGTCTACGCCGGCATCACGCTGCTATCGGTCGCGATCACTAAGCGGGTCTCGGGTGCGGTGGTCACCGACTGCACGATCACCTACGGCGCACCTAGGACGCGTTCGGCAACCTGCTTACCAAGACCAACGCTGCCGGCGAGGTCGAGGAGACCAACGTCTACCCGACGGCATCCAGACGCTGCGCACCTACGACGCGCTCGGGCGTGTCCTCGCGGAGT
>JACUUN010000179.1 GCA_014859265.1 Coriobacteriia bacterium | reverse complement strand
TGTACGCCCGGCATGGACAGTCGCTCGGAGGTGAGAGTCCTCCAGAGGAGGAGGTGGTGTCTAACTCTTAGTCGAAGGCAACGGCGTCGTCGCGAGGCGGGGTCGGAAGGAAGCCGGAGACGAAACCCTGCACCGAGGAACACGAACCGCATATGAGGCGGGCCGGTCCGGGTGAGCCAGCACGACATGGCGAAGCCCGTCACCACCAAGAAGGGCCGGAACGTAGATGCGGCGGGCGTAGGGGGAAAGTGACTGTCCTTATCCGGGGAGGCCTGTCCGGGTGTCGGTGGAAACGCTGACGGCCTCTGCCGCAAGGCGGGGGACCGACCGGACAGGAGTCAGCAGAGGCCATAGTACCGGCTGGGAAGCCTCAGAAGTGGGCCGGGAAGGGCCGAACGTCAGGCGGGAGCGTGAATAGCCGGTGTTGCTCGAATCGGTCACGACAATCGCAGCCATCCTGCATACGCGGGCCTGCAGTGGGAGGCGACGGTGATGCCGTCGGAACCCACGTCAGAGCGTAGTGGCCAGACGGCGCACATCGAGGACGACGCCCACCTCCCGGAGGGCTGGTTGTGGAGAGCGTTCCTCAACCGCGACAACCTCTTCGAGGCGTTGAATCGCGTCCAAGCCAACCGCGGTGCACCGGGAGTGGACGGCATGACCACGGAGCAGCTCGGTCCGTGGCTGGCCGAGCACTGGCCCGATGTCAGGAGGGCTTTGGACGAGGGCACCTATCGGCCCCGACCTGTCCGCCGGGTTTCGATTCCCAAGCCCGGAGGCGGGGAGAGGCTGCTCGGAGTGCCCACCGTGCTGGACAGGCTGATCCAGCAGGCCATCGCACAGGTGCTCACTCCCATCTTCGACCCCACCTTCTCCGAATCCTCGTATGGCTTCAGGCCGTATCGCTCCGCGCATCAGGCGGTCGAGGCGGCACGGTCCTACGTCGAGGAGGGGTATCGGCAAGTCGTTGATGTGGACCTGGAGCGGTTCTTCGACCGCGTCGGGCACGACGCACTGATGGCGCGGGTGGCCAGGAAGGTCTCCGACAAGAAGCTACTCCAGCTCATCCGGCGTTATCTGCTGGCCGGGGTCATGGTGGACGGGGTGAAGCAGGGGACACAGGAGGGGACTCCGCAAGGCTCCCCGCTCTCGCCTCTCCTTTCCAACATCATCCTTGACGACCTCGACAAAGAGCTTGAGAAGCGGAGTCACCGCTTCGTCCGCTATGCGGATGACATCCGTGTCTTCCTGCACAGCGCCCGGGCGGCTGAAAGGGTCATGGAAGGTGTCACCGAGTTCGTGGAGAAGCGCCTCAAGCTCAAGGTGAACCGGGAGAAGTCATCCGTCAGGCCCGCAAGCCAAGCCATGCTGCTGGGCTTCGGGTTCTACGTCAGGGAAGGCCGCGTCAAGGTGCGCATCGCCCCGAAAGCCCTGAAGAGGCTCAAGGAACGGCTGCGGATGCTGACTCGACGTAACTGGCGGGTGTCGATGGAGGTCCGCATTGCGGCCCTGAACAAGTTCACCCGAGGATGGATGGCCTACTTCCGCCTCGCTGCGACACCAAGCGTGTTCCGGAACCTCGACGGGTGGCTCTATCGTCGGATGAGGCAGGTACGCTGGAAGGAATGGAAGCGCTGCAGTGCTCGACTCCGCAACTTGTGCGCCCTCGGCATTCCCCACTCGACGGCCCGCTCGTGGGCCTTCTCACGCAAGGGTTGTTGGCGCATCGCAGGTTCCGGCGTCCTCCAGAGGTCCCTACCCCGTTCCTACTGGGACGGCCTTGGATTGCTAAGCCTCAGCCAGCATTGGTCACGGTACCGAACAACGACCTGACGAACCGCCGGATGCGGGCCCGCATGTCCGGTGGTGTGGGAGGGAGGCCGGGCGACCCGGCCTCCCTACCCGATGTACGCCCGGCATGGACAGTCGCTCGGAGGTGAGAGTCCTCCAGAGGAGGAGGT
>JACUUN010000178.1 GCA_014859265.1 Coriobacteriia bacterium | reverse complement strand
CCGAGCGGTAGCTCCGTGCAAAGCGGGCGCGCTCGTCGACACCGATCACCCGATCGAGAGCAGCGTGATCGGCGAGCAACACGCGCCGCCTTCCCAGGAACGGCAGGAGCGGCAGGAGCAACAGCGGGAGCAGGGCGAGCCAGATCGGAAGCCTGAAGGGCAGGGCGGGCCCGAGAGCCTCACCCATATTCAGGAGCTGGACGCGATTGTTATACCGATCGGCTACGGCGAAGGTGTTGCCCCACGCATGCGTGATCCCTGAAGGGTAGTAGAGCTGACCGTCGAGACTTCCCCACTCCCCGAACTTCTCCAGGGGACGCCCGTCCTCCCTCGAGAGCTGGTGTATCTCCCCGTTGAAGGCGTCGACGAGGTAGAGCAAACCGTCGTCTCCGAGGGTCAGGCCCACGGGCAGTCCGTAGGTCCGGTCTTTGGACTGCATGGAACCTTCTCCGGGCGGAGGAGGATCGCCCTGGTGCCAGACCAGTTCCCCGTCCTCGGTGTACGCGGAGACACGGTAGTTGAGCGTGTCGGCGACGTAGATGACGCCGTCGTCGTCGACGGCGATGCCGCTCGGCCGGTCGATCTGCCCGTCACCGCGTCCTCGAGCGCCGAAGCCCAGGAGCTTGTTGCCCTCGAGGTCTCCGATCATGATCTCCCGGTCGGTGGTCACGTAGATCCGTTCGCCCTTGATGGTCAGCGCGAGCGGATCGGGTATCTCGATCTCGTGAACCGGCTGATAGTCGCGGCTGAACACGACGATCTTGTTCTGGCGGGTCGATGTCACGTAGATCCGACCAGCGCCGTCGACGTCGACATCGGACGGGAACTGGAACTGACCCGGGCCCTCACCCTGGTTGTATATCATGCTCTCGTAGCGCCCGGAGCGGTCGAACACGAGGATCCGGTGCTTGTTCGTGTCGGCCACGTAGATGCGCCGCTCAGAGTCGACCGCCACCTCGCTCGGCTCCCACATGCGCTCCGGCCCGAAGCCGTAGATCGACATGACGTGCCACTCGCTCGTCTCCGCGCCCACCGGGGTCTGCGGTTTGGTGAAGAGGTAGAGCAACACGAGCTGCGCGATCAAGACGATGGTGAGAAAGACGACCGGGAGCAAGTATCGCCGCCCGTCACCCGTCCCCGAGCGTGAGGTATGTGCGGGCGTAGCCTGTGATGTCGAATCGGTCATCTCGGCTCCTTGGGCATCTGCTGTCGCGAGGACGATGTTTCCGCTGCTCTACTGGTCGGGATCGTCTGCGTCCACGCCGAGAATCCCTCCGAGACGCTCGAGTGCTTCCTCGACGTCCGGATTCCCGGGTGATGTGGGTAGGATGCGCACGTACTCCTCGTAGGCCGCCTCGAGGTCTCCTGACTGCTCGTAGGCATCAGCCAGAGACAGTGCGACGTACACAAGCTCAGGACCTTGCGCCAAAGCTTGCTCGAAGGCATTCGCCGCATCTTCATACCGCTCGGCCTCCATGAAGAGCTCACCGAGCTCGAAATAGGCCTCGAGATAGACGTCGCCCATACCTTCGGTCAGGTCGACCGCACGCTCGTGGGCCTCGATCGCCTTCTCCGGGCTGCCCGACATCCGGTAGACGACACCCATGAGCATGAGGGGCTCCGGGTCGTCCGGCCTCAACTCAGCAGCGATCTCAAGCTGGTTGAGCGCCTTACCGTACTGCCCTGACGCGCCGAGGGCCTTGGCGAGCCCGACGCGCGCCTCGTAGTCCTCCGGGTCAGCCTCCACCCGGCTCAATGCCTCGGCATACGCAGCCTCGACGGCCGTCGTCGCATCGCGTTCCGTCGTGATGACATACGCCAGTGCAACCCCCGCGACCAGTACGGCGATCAGCAGGAGGCTCGCGGCTACCCCGGCAGCACGGTCCGACCATCGCGCAAACATGATCTCTCCATTCCACCACGCGACGTCAACAGCGCATGGCCGGGCAGCATCAGATGAGCAAGTATTA
>JACUUN010000177.1 GCA_014859265.1 Coriobacteriia bacterium | reverse complement strand
GCCAGTCCGTGTATCGGTTCGCGTGCGTAGTAACAACAGAGTCCTGGCGCACGATGTCCGCGCGAACGGGTCTGCTGTCGCGCTCGTCCGCGACTACCGGCCGCCCATCAGGGTCTTTCCGACGAACGGCAGGTCCGGAAGCATCTCAAACTGAGACATTAGGCCGCTTCGGCGAACCGTAGTCCCCAGTGATCGTTCCATGCCTTGTTGTAGCGCAGGACCTTGAGTTTGACCATGCCTTGAGCTCCGGGCTTTAGCCAGCTCATGCCGCGGAGCTTGAATCGGCGCGAGATCAGGATGTCGACGGCCTTCTCGACACATCCGGAACCGAAGAGATCCGTGCGCGTGTAGTTCTCGATGCCGAGTGCGTTGCTCCGAATGTAGAAGAGCAGCCTGCGGTACGCTTCGTCCCGCTCCGGGGCCGGCGTGGCAGCCCTCAGCACGCGGATCGCCCCGATCGGATCTCCCGCCAGGCAGGCGCCGATCGCCTCGTCGCGTATCCGACTCTCCCACTCCTCTGGAAAGACCTGCCGGATTCGGTGTTTCAGGTGATAGAGGTCGAGCACGTAGACGGCGCCCGGGAACACGTCTCTCGCCATCCTCCTGATCCAGCCAGCTCCGTCGCCGATCACGATCGTGCGACCAGCCGAGAGCATGCCCTGCTCCATGGCGACCACGCTCATGCGGCGGCCGAATGTCTCGATGTTCTCGATACCGGCGTAGGCCACCCGGTCCACGAGCTCGACGCGGTCTTTGGACACCGTCGCCTTCATGCCGTAGACGACCCCGCATTTCGCTTCGAAGTCGTGTTTGGTCGAGCGATCGGGCACAAATCCTCCGTCGACGGCGATCACGAGCGTGTCGGCACGAGTGCGGGCCACGAGCTCTGCCGGGGCCACTCCGTTCGTGTAGAGCTGCTGGGTGGTCGTGGCGATCGCCTCATCGATACGGGATGCCTCGGCTTTCGCCAGCCGTTGCAGCGTGCCATGCGAGATCTCGGCGGCGCTCAGATGCGAGAGGGCTTCCGAACTTCGTTGGTACCCGATCATGGTCGTGAGGTAGAGGCCGCGTTCGACGACAGCGAGCGAGTGCCTGCCTTTGGGCAGCGCTTGTTCAAGCGGACGCGTGATGTGGCCACACGAGCACGACCAGGTACGTACAGGGATTCGGACAGGGCCGCAGAGCAGCCCGATCTTGCGCTTGGACGTCTTGACCACTCGAAGGCCGGCACCACAGAGGGGGCATTCGGGTGAGTGCAGGAGTTGCGCCTCAAGCTCGGCATAGGCTTGCACTGCGGCAGCGCGGTGCGCTTCACGCACCGCGCCCTCAAGGCCGACATCGAGCATCGCGGTCGTCGGCGCATCGATGTCGAACTCCACCACACCCAGGTCAACTCGGACTATCATCGTCTCGGACTCCTTTCTTGAGTGGATTCAGCGATCTCACTGAAGAAGGAGTCCACCTATTCAGTCAATGTCCGAGTTTGGGATGCTTCCCGTGGCCCCGGACGTGTAAGGTTTATGGGGGTTAGGGACTCCAGGTAGATGGAGACCTCTTTCGTATCACCTAGCCAGTGAACGAAGGAGGTCTCCATGCATGAGAGTACCCTGTCTGTGGCCCTCGGGTTCGATGACTTCGAGAGCCTTGAACACGTGGTCTTCGACCGGGTCTGCGCGATCGGACGCGCCGAGGCCGCCCGCATGTTGCGCGAGCTCGACGATGAGATCGCCAGAAGCGTCCCGCCAGGTCTGCGCATGAAGGATCGGCGCGTGAAGCGGGTGCTCACTCGGTTCGGCGAGGTGGAACACAAGGTGCAGCGGGGGCGTACCCTCGCCGCTACTGAAGAAGTGTGACCGAAGAACAACGATATGACCAGGCATTCCTGCAGCCGGTTGACGAGCGTGACGGACAACGGGAGGAACGGCATGTTCGAGAGGGTCGAGCGGGACGGGGTGGCGATTCATACGGTG
>JACUUN010000176.1 GCA_014859265.1 Coriobacteriia bacterium | reverse complement strand
GGTCGGCAACGAGGAGTACGCCGTGCTGTTCGTGAAGAGGCGCGACTACGAGACCGCGCTGCGGATCAAGGAGTACGTAGAAGCCTGGGAGCTCCCGGCAACGCCAGCGGCGTCGCCACAGGTCAGGTACTGGGTGAAGGGAACGCAATCTCATACTTACGATACGAGTGCCCCCTGGCGCCCCGACGATACTCTACGAGAGAAGTACGTCTTCGACTTCGTGGGATGGCTTGCGGGTACGTCGTTTGAGAACCGTGGCGAGGCGATCGAACCGCTCGAACCTGGCGACGAGCTAGTCGTCGTGCGGGAGCCAGACAACCCCTACGACCATAACGCCTGCAAGGTTACGACGCTCGACGGCGCCGCGGTCGGCTACGTCCCGAAGGACGACGCACGGCTGACGGCGAGGAACATCCCGGACACGGGTGGCATCGGCTATGTCGGACGTGTCAGCCCCCCAGACGAGGACCGGCCAACCTGGGGCCTGTACGTCTGGCTCGGCCACCCACGAAAGGCCGGAGGGCAAGGTGCGGTCGAATCGCAGGCGTAGGGGCGAAGTGCTCAGTGATCGCTGTGTCGAGACAGTTGTGCAGGGCCAACTCAACGCCGTGAAGCACCGGGTAGGTTCGTCCATAGGCGAGCGCGAGGCCGCCCCCGCGCGCAGCGGTGCGGGCGGGGCCTCTCTGGTGCTCCTCCCGTGCGCGCGTGGACTCACTCACCCGGGCTACCGCCGGGGAACCATTCCGGCGCGAGCCCGCCACCAACAAGGGCAGGCTTCGCCCCTAGCGAGATCGCGATTGACTCGAGCGACTTCACGCGCCGCTCCTCCAGCGACTTACCGCGCACGGTTGGACCCCTTGAAGTGGCGAGTACCAGCTTCTCCTCCATCGCCAGCACCTCGCCGTGACGGCTAGCGGCCTGGCGATCCAGCCAGTAGGCGCTCCCCGCGATGCTCGCTGCAATCAGTAGTCCCGCAACCAGCACGGAGGCGGGCAATGCTCTTCCGCCCATCACTCCCCCTCTCAACGTTGGCGTGCGGCGCGTCCTTCACCCTGCACTGCTCCGCCCTAGGCCGCGTCCCGCCTTCTGCCACACATCGGGCACTCGCCGTCCTCGGCGTGGCGCTGGGCGAGCGCGTCGGAGAAGCCGCTGGCGAGTATGCCGGCGGGCAGCGCGAAGAGTCCGATTCCCAGCACCGCCGACATGACGCCCAGCATCTTGCCGGGCGCCGTCACGGGGTACACGTCGCCATAGCCGACGGTCGTAAGCGCAGCGGCGCCCCACCACATCGCCGCCGGGATGCTGGCGAAGGCTTCGGGCTGTACGTCGTGCTCGGCGTAGTACATCAGGCTTGAGGTGATCAGCAAAAGGATGAGCACGGCCGCGATTGCGACGGCAAGCTCCTCCTTCTTCGCCTTCAGCACGGCCGCGAACGTGCGCATGGCGCGCGAGTAGCGCCCGACCTTCAGCAGACGCCCCAGCCGGAAGAGGCGGAACAGGCGCAGGGTGCGCAAGTCGATGGGGAGCAGCATCGGGAGGTAGGCGGGCAGAATCGCGAGCAGGTCGATGATTGCGAGCCAGGAGAGCGCGTATCTGCCCCGCGTGACCGAGGGCGGCTTGTCGGGCGCCGCTTCCGCCGCCGACCAGAGCCGCAGCGCGTATTCGACCGTGAAGATCGCAACCGAGACGTGTTCGAAGACGCGAAGCGCTGGACCGAACGAACGGTGAACCGACGCGACGGTATCGAGCACGACAGCGGCGACGTTGGCGATGATGAGCCACACAATGAAGAGGTCGGCCGCGCGGCTCGCGCGGTCCCCCGGTCGTGCCACCTCGAGGATCTCGTATACTCGGTGCCTGCTTGTAGGCAGCGCGATTCGACCCCTCACCGCCCGTCACCCACGCTTGAACGCCGCTGAGCTTCGAGGGTAACCGAACGCGGCCCACATCGTCAGCGCCGGCGCACGATCTC
>JACUUN010000009.1 GCA_014859265.1 Coriobacteriia bacterium | reverse complement strand
CTAGAGCTCCCGCAGGCGCATGGCGAGCTGTCCGAGGGCTCCGGCACCCGTGCCGGTCGCGTACTCGAGGCGCAGGGTGTCCTCCGCCCACCCCGCCCGGGAGGTCGCGGTGAGCGACCGAACGTCGAGGCCGCTCTCGGAGACCGCCCGCGCGAAGTCGTAGAGCAGTCCGACGCGGTCCGGCGCCCGAACGTGCAGGAGCGCTCCCCGCGGATCCTGCTCGATGCGAACCTCGGTCATGCCGGAGACCCGGGGGGCGTAGTGCCGCCTGCGCTCGGCCAGGCGGACGGAGAGTGCGAGCCGCCCGGCGAGCGACGCCGCAAGCATGCGCTCGAACCTGTTCCAGGTGTCCGCGCCTACCGGTGCGAGAGTCGCCGAGGTCACGATGAAGGTGTCGAGTGCGACGCCTGAGCGGGACGGTGCAGAGTTGGCGGCCAGGATGTCGAGCCCCGCCAGCGCGAACGTGCCCGCGAAGATGACGAGCAGGCCGTGCCGGTCGGGCGCCGCGACGTTGACCCGGTACGACCCGGGTATCGGTCCGCTTCCGATCTCGAGTACGTGGCCAGCGGGCGCGCGGTTGTCCGCGATCTTCTGGGCAAGCGCCTCAAGGTGTTCGTGCGCAGGCGTGCTGCCTGTTGCGGCTCCGTTCGACTGACCCGACGCGAGCGCAGCGTCGAGTCTACTGACGAGCGTACCTACGAGATCGGCATGCCAGGCGTTCCACGCACCGGGACCTGTCGCGCGGGAGTCGGCGACGGTCAGGATGTGGAGCGGAGCGAGCAGAGTAGGGTCGCCGAGGAGTTTCGCGACCGCCTCGATCTCCGCGGGGTCATCAAGGTCGATACCCGAGGCGGCGGTGGCCAGGAGCAGGTGATGGCGAACGAGCGCGGCTGCCCTCTCCGCCTGTTCCTCAGAGAGCCCGAACCGGGCGGTGATAGCACGCACCGCGACGGCGCCGCGCTCTGCGTGCCCGGGACCGGGCTCCGTCTTGCCAACGTCGTGTGCGAGGGCGGCAACTGCCAGGGTGCGAAGATCCTCCACGCGCGCCGTCGAGGCGGCGAGGACCGGATCCTCCGAGCCGCTGCCGGTCGCGAGTGCCATGATTTCCGAGGATTCCGCGGCGCATGCGAGCGAGTGGGCTCCGACGGTGCGCGTGTGCGCGATGCCGGGTCGCCGCAGCGACATGAGAGCACTCATGCCCGGCACCAGGTGGTCGAGATGACCGGCCCACGCGGTCTCCTCGAGGCCGGCAAGGGACGCCGAGCCACGCGAGACCAGATCGAAGAAGTCAGCCGCTGCAACCGGCGCCTCTTCGGCGGCCCAACCCGGTTCGGTGACTCTCCGGCGTGCCCTCAACAGAGTGTGGTGCGTGTCTGCGAGCGCCCGCTGAACGAGCGAAGGGTCGGTCAGGAGTTCGTCCGCCAGCTCCTCGGTCATCACGGATCCCAACTGCGCCACGTGCATCTCCCAGCGCGCGGCGGCGATTGTGTCGGCAGCCTTGACCAAGCGCGTGTAGTCCGCCTGGTCCAGCACTTCGAGCGACACGAGTGGGGAGGGGTCGGATTGCGGAGCGCCCGTGAGCAGTGAGGCGGTCCAGGTGAGTTCGTCAAAGTCGCGTCTGCCGCCCGCGCCCTCCTTGAGGTCGGGCTCGAGCAGATACGGCGAACCAGTGCGCGGGCGCTCGTGCAGCAGGGCGATGGTCGCATCCGTGCGTCTGGCGGCGTCGGTCGCGCATACTCGCAGCACATCGGCACCGAGCGAGGTGTCCCCGGCAATCACGCGTCCGGTGAGAGTCGCGGTCAGGACGGTCACGTCTTCGCGTATCGCCCGGACCTGTTCTCGGCGCGAGCGTACCTGGTGGCCGACGCTGAGCCCCGCGTCCCACAGCGGATAGAGGAGCGTCTCGACAAAGGGTCTTAGCTCTGCGGCTGACGCGTTGGACACGATCAGCAGATCGAGGTCGGAACCCGGCAGGAGCGCGCCGGCGCCGTACCCCCCGAGCGCTATCAGCGACCAGCGGGTACGGCGGGGGAGCGACGCTGCGGCAGGACCCTCGGCCAGGTCTGACAGCATCTCGTCGGTCAGCAGCGCGAGCCGCCGCGCCGAGGTGGTCCCCGGCGCGGCGGCTCCGATCAGCTCCTGCCGCTCCTCGAGATAGCGGCGCACGGTACGTCCCTACAGAGCTTCCGGGCCGCGTTCGCCCGTGCGGATGCGTACAGCACCCTCGCAGTCGTAGATGAACACCTTGCCGTCGCCGATCTTTCCGGTGCGCGCCTGCTCGATGATGGCTTCCTCCACTGCTGACGCCACGTCGTCGTCGACGACGACCTCGATCTTGACCTTGGGACGGAAGTCTACGGTGTACTCCGCGCCACGGTAGATCTCGGTGTGGCCCTTCTGCCGACCGTATCCTTTGACTTCGTAGGCGGTCAGGCCCGCGACTCCGACATTGTTGAGCGCCTCTTTGACGTCCTCGAGCTTGTGCGGCTTGATGATCGCTTCGATCTTCTTCACGGTCTCACTCCTTCACTCGACCTCATCGGCCCAGACGGTTCACATGCACGCATCTAGAAGGTGGTCTCGGTCAGCACGAAGTCGGGGTATGCCCTGTTCCCGTGCTCGCCGATGTCCAGGCCTTCCATCTCCTCCTCTTCGGAGACGCGCACGCCGATCGTTGCCTTGATGGCGACCCAGACGACGAGCGAGACAGCGAAGACCGCTGCGCCGACCGCAGCGACGCCGATGAGTTGATTCCACAGCAGCGTCAATCCTCCACCGAAGAACAGGCCGTTGCCCGTTGTGCCGGGCGCGATAGCGTCCTGCGCGAACAGGCCGATCGCCAGCGTCCCGAAGATACCGCCCATGCCGTGAACCGCGATGGCGCCCACGGGGTCGTCGATGCGGACTCTGTCGAGGAACAGGACGCCGAGCACGATGATGGCGCCGGCGATCGCGCCGATGACGAGCGAACTTCCAAGGCCCACGAACGCGCAGCCTGCGGTGATGCCGACCAGCCCGCCGAGTGCACCGTTGATGGTCATGCCTATGTCAGGCTTGCCGAGGATTCCCCAGGCGAGCGCTGTAGCTGCAAGCGCCCCCGCAGCGGCTGCGACGGTTGTCGCAACGATGATGTGAGAGATCGATCCCGGGTCTGCAGCCATTGTGCTGCCGGGGTTGAAGCCGAACCAGCCGAACCACAGGATCATGGCGCCGGTCATGGCGGAGGTCATGTTGTGACCCGGGATGGCGTGTGCCTTGCCGTCCTTGCTGAACTTGCCGATGCGCGGTCCGAGTACGAGCACGCCGGCAAGAGCGGCCCATGCTCCGGTCGAGTGGACGACCGTCGAGCCGGCGAAGTCCCAGAAGCCCAGCTCGGCGAGCCATCCTCCACCCCAGACCCAGTGCCCGATCGTCGGGTAGACGAGCGCGACGAGCACGAACGTGAAGACCATGAACGACACGTATTTGATTCGCTCGGCAACGGCACCCGAGACGATTGTCGCGGCCGTTCCCGCGAACACGAGCTGGAAGAAGAACTTTGCGAGAAGCGGTACCCCCGTCCAGCTGATCGCCGAGTACACGCCCTGGTAGGCATCGCCTATCGCGGGGCTGTTGTCCGCACCTCCAAGGAGGAACAGCCCCTGTGTGCCGACAACGCCGTTGCCGTCACCGAACATGATGCCCCACCCGACGAGGAGGAACGCGACCGTTGACACCGCGAAGACGATGAAGTTCTTCGAGATGATGTTGACCGTGTTCTTCGCCCGGGTGAAACCGGATTCGACGAGTCCGAAGCCGAGGTTCATGAAGAACACCAGCATTCCGGACACGAGCACCCAGACGGTGTCCAGGGCGATCTTCACATCCATTGTTGCTCCTTAGCAGTTACACGCCGCCGGGCGGCCTGGTGAGCATGGTCGGGGGCGTATATTTCCTGCACGTTGCAACGAAGTGAACATCGGGCGACATCCGAATTACCGGGTTTCGGCCAGGTGGAGGGGGCGAACGCACGTTCGCTCGCCAGCGAGGGTACAATGAAGACTTGCTTGGAATCTCGGCCTCGGCAGTAAGGCAGGTTCGCTCCGTGTCACTGGAATCCATCTCGATCAGAGGCGCCCGGGAGCACAATCTCAAGGGCTTCGACCTCGACATACCTCGCGACAAGCTCGTCGTGATCACCGGGCTCTCCGGCTCGGGCAAGTCATCACTGGCCTTCGACACCATCTATGCCGAGGGCCAGCGCCGCTACGTAGAGTCGCTCTCGGCGTATGCGCGGCAGTTCCTCGGCCAGATGAACAAGCCCGACGTCGACCACATCGAGGGGCTCTCACCGGCGGTCTCCATCGACCAGAAGACCACGTCGCGCAACCCGCGCTCGACGGTGGGTACGGTGACCGAGATCTACGACTACCTGCGCCTGCTCTTCGCGCGTGTCGGCATCCCGCACTGTCCGGTCTGCGGCCGCCCGATCGAGCGGCAGACGCCCGACCAGATCGTCGATCGCATACTCGAACTCGCCCAGGGCACGAAGTTCCAGGTGCTTGCGCCGGTCGTGAAGGGACGGAAGGGCGAGTACGGCAAGCTCTTCGAGGAGTTGCGTCGGGAAGGCTTCACGCGCGTGCGCGTGGACAAGGAGATGCGCACGCTGGACGAGGACATCGTGCTCGACAAGAAGTACAAGCACGACATCGAGGTCGTGGTCGACCGGCTTGTCATGAAAGAGGGTGTGCGCACCCGCCTGGCGGACAGCGTTGAGACAGCGCTCCGACTCGCCGGGGGCACGGTGCTCGTGTCCGTGGCCGGAGGGGAGGAGCTCTCCTTCTCCCAGGCCCTCGCGTGCCCGGTCCACGGTGTGTCGATGGACGAGCTCGCACCGCGTGACCTCTCGTTCAACTCCCCGTACGGTGCTTGCCCGGACTGCGCGGGCCTCGGCTCGCGCCTCGAGGTCGACCCCGACCTCATCGTGCCCGACGGGTCGCGCTCTCTTGATGAGGGGGCCATCAAACCCTTTGCGAGCGGCATGAACTACTACCCGCAGCTGGTGGCGGCGGCCGCCAAACACCTCGGCGTGCCGACCGACGTCGCGTGGGATGACCTTTCTGAAGCGGGTCGTTCGGCGCTCATGCACGGCCTCGGCGACGAGCGCATCCGCATCGACTACATCACGCGGGACGGACGGGAGACTCACTGGTTCTCCCGATATGAAGGTGCACTCGCGAGCGTCATGCGCCGATTCGAGGAGAGTGAATCCGAAGCGGTCAAGGAGAAGCTCGAGGAGTACATGGCGGTCATCCCGTGTAAGACGTGCGGCGGTGCGCGTCTCAAGCCCGAGATTCTCGCGGTCACCTTCGGCGGTATCAACATTCACGAGGTCACGGTGATGAGCGCGAAGGCTTCACTTGCATTCTTCGAGGGGGTCGAGCTCTCCGAGCGCGAGGAGCACATCGCCCGTCGCGTGATCAAGGAGATCGTGGAGCGGCTGCGCTTCCTCGTCGACGTCGGGCTCGACTACCTTACGCTCGAGCGCGGTACCGCGACACTCTCTGGCGGTGAGGCGCAGCGCATCAGGCTCGCGACCCAGATCGGCTCCGGCCTCATGGGCGTGCTCTACATCCTCGACGAGCCCTCCATCGGTCTCCACCAGCGTGACAACGCGCGGCTGATCGGCACGATGGAACGGTTGCGCGATCTCGGCAATACGGTGATCATCGTCGAGCACGACGAGGAGACCATCCGATCGGCGGATTTCGTCATCGACATGGGTCCCGGAGCAGGAGAGCACGGCGGCGAGATCGTCTGCGTCGGCGGTCCGGATGACATCCTGGCGTGCGAGGGCTCGCTCACCGGAGCGTACCTATCGGGCAGGTTGGCGATCCCCGTGCCCGGAAAGCGCCGGTCGACCGGCAAGGGGTCGATCTCGCTCACAGGGGCCAGCGAGCACAACCTCAAGGGCGTTGATGTCGAGCTGCCGCTCGGCTGCCTCGTCCTCGTTACTGGTGTTTCAGGCTCGGGTAAGTCCTCGCTAGTAACGGACACGCTCGCGCCTGCGCTGGCGAACAAGGTCTACCGGGCACGCAAGCGCGCCGGACGATTCCGCTCGCTCGCGGGACTCGAGTCGATCGACAAGGTCATCGACATCGACCAGTCGCCGATCGGCCGGACGCCGCGCTCGAACCCCGCGACCTACACCGGAGTGTGGGACGACGTCCGTTCGCTCTTCTCGTCCACGCCAGAGTCTAAGGCGCGCGGATACGCTCCGGGTCGCTTCTCGTTCAACGTCAAGGGCGGGCGGTGCGAGGCGTGCAAGGGTGACGGGCAGATCAAGATAGAGATGCACTTCCTGCCCGACGTCTACGTGCAGTGCGAAGTCTGCAAGGGTGCTCGCTACAACAGGGAGACGCTCCAGGTCACCTACAAGGGCAAGACCGTGAGCGACATCCTCGACATGACGGTCGAGGAGGCGCTCCATTTCTTCGAGAACATCCCGCCGATCAAGCGCAAGCTCCAGACGCTCTACGACGTCGGCCTCGGCTATCTGCGCCTCGGTCAGCCTGCGACCACGCTCTCAGGTGGCGAAGCGCAGCGTGTGAAGCTGGCCAGCGAGTTGCAGCGGCGCTCGACCGGCCGCACCTTCTACATCCTCGATGAGCCGACGACTGGCTTGCACTTCGACGATGTGCGCCAGCTCCTCAACGTATTGCAGCGCCTCGTCGAGGGAGGCAACACTGTCCTTGTGATCGAGCACAATCTCGACGTCATCAAGAGCGCCGACCACATCATCGATCTCGGTCCCGAAGGCGGGGATGCGGGCGGCGAGGTTGTCGCGACCGGCACGCCTGAGGAGATCGCGGTGTGCGAGCACTCGCACACCGGCCGCTTCCTGCGTCCGGTGCTCGAGGGGCGGGCGGCGACCGTCGACCCGGAGCGTACCGCTGCGGTGCGAACGTCGTGACCGCCACCGGCCGGACACGGGTGCCGCCCGCAGTGTGGATAGTGGCCGCTATCCTCGCGGTCGCGCTCATAGGTCTGCTGATGGCCCGCGTCATCTCCAACCCGAATCGCGCATACCTCGCGTCCTCCGGCCCACAGGAGACCGTGCTCCGATCAGTCCGGCTTGCCGGCATCGAGCGCGCAGCCGTCGGCGCCACGGACGGAACCGCCGTGCTGAGGCTGGACGTCCCCATGCTTGCTTCAACGCCTGACGTGGAGATCTCCTGGCAAGCGGGGTTCGGCACTCTCGTTGCCGCGTACCCTGACGTGTCGGGTTACACCGTGCAAATCTTCGCCGACGGCGGACCTCTAGTGCAGCTTGAGGGTTCGGGTGACGAGGTGCGTATCGCAGTGGAGGACGACGATGCGGGTGCCCTCAATGCGGTCCTGGCATCCCGGATCATCGTTGCAGTCGGCAAAGAGGCGCCATCGGACGTCACGGGAGACTTGCGACTCACCGTGGTACCGGCCGGGCAGGCGGAGCGGGCCGCGGCGCTCGTCGCAGCCTGGCCCGAGGGCGCAACGTTCCTGCCCGACGATACGCTTGCAATCGATGTCCACGTAGCGGGCGCCTATCTCGACGCGAAGAACCGTGCTGCCGGCCTCCTCGGTGACGAGGGCCCTCTCGTGGAAGACGCTGGTGCGCTTTCGGATGCAGCGACTCTTGCGCGTAGCAGCGCGCCCGGGGTACGCGCTCCCGGTGCGGGGGAGCGAGTCGTGGAACTCTACATAGCTCGCCTTCGTGCCGCTCTCGCGAGCGCTTCGCTCCCCGGAGGCGCCGCGCTCCTCACCCAGATCGAGGCGCTGGGACCCGATCCGGGCCGAGAGGCGGTAGCCAGGCTTCGCTCGCAGGTGCTGGCGGTGGAGGCGTTGGTGGCTCGTTCCTCACCGGATGGCATACTTGGAGATGCGCGGGCGGTCGCTGCACAGGTAGAATCCGCGCCGCTTGCCCCGGGTCCTCTCTCCGATGCGGTACTCGCTGCGGCGGATGCCGGCAGCGCTCCAAAGACCGCCACCGAGGTGCGAAGCTTCGAGCGGTCGGCCTCGCTGGACGTCAAGCCCTCCGCAAGTGTCGCCGATAGTTCCCTGCCCGAGCGGGTCCTGAGGCTCAACGCGCGCGGAGGGACGCCCCCGTCGCTCGGTTGGTCCACGCCAGACGGCGGCTCGTCTGTCGCGCCTGACACGTGGCTTGCCTACCGGCGGGCCGACGGGGCGGTGTACTGGTTGGCTGGGGAGGATGGGGAGGTCTCGCTCACCGATGCTTCTCTGCGAGGGTGGGCGTTCTCCCGGGGCAGCGCCGCGCTCGTCGACGCTTCCCACTGCGGACGCGTGCTCGTCTTTTTCGCGACGGAGTGATCGCATGAGCCCCGAGCATCCCTCACTAGCCGAAGAGGTCGCCGGTGTTCCCGACGAGTCGGGGGTCTACCTGTGGAAGTCAGATTCCGGTCAGGTCCTCTATGTCGGCAAGGCGAAGTCCCTGCGCAAGCGGATGCGACAGTACATCCTCGGCCAGGACGACCGGGAGAAAGTGCCGCTCATGATGACGCAGGTCGCCTCATTCGACTACGTGGTGACCGAGAACGAGATCGAGAGTCTCATCCTCGAGAAGAACCTCATCCGGCAGTTCAACCCTCCCTTCAACGTCGACTACCGCGACGACAAGTCGTACCCGTTCATCGCCCTCACCACGGCGGACCCGTTTCCGGCAATCAAGTTCACCCGCGAGAAGCACCGTCCCGGCACCCAGTACTTCGGCCCGTACACCGACGCTCGTGCCGCGCGCGAGACGGTCGATGTGGTCCGCCGCATCTACCCGATCTGCAGCGCTCAGTGTGTGGAGTGGAAGAGAGTCAATGCCAAGGGTGGCATGCCGAGCGGCAAGGCGTGCTTCGACTACAACGTGGGCAAGGGGCCCGGGCCATGTGTGGGAGCGGTCACTCAGGAGCGCTACGCTGAGAACGTCGCCCGGGTGCGCACGTTCCTGCGGGGGCACCACCGGGGGGTCGCCGAGGAGCTTGAAGCGCGCATGCATGAAGCCGCCACCGACCTGGATTACGAGCGCGCGGCCCGCTTCCGTAACCGGCTCGACGCCGTGCGCCGCATCGAGCAGCGCCAGACGGTCGTGTCAAGCCGCCCCCTCGAGATCGATGTGGCCGGCTTCTTCCGCGAGGAGACGATTGCAGGCGTCCACGTGTTCGTCGTGCGTGAAGGTCGCGTGCTGATCGGCAACGAGTTCGTGCTCGATAAGGGTCTCGATGTGCCCATGAACGAGCTGGTTGAAGGTTTCCTCCTGCGTTACTACGACGACGCCGGGCATGTGCCGCGCGAGATAGTGCTGCCGGAGTTGCCCGAGAGCGCCGGTGCTGTCGAGGAGTGGCTGAGCGGGCTGCGTGGCACGAAGGTGCGCCTCGTCGTTCCCGCGCGTGGTGAGAAGCGCCGGCTGCTCGAGATGGCTGCGGTGAACGCGCGTCACACCCTCATGCGGCATAAGGTGCGTACCCGCTACGACGAAGAGCGCCTCAACAGCGCGCTCCTCGAGCTTGAGAGTGCGCTCGCGTTGCCCGGCGGACCGCTGCGCATCGAGTGCTACGACATCTCCACGCTTCATGGCCGCCACTCGGTCGGCTCGATGGTGGTGTTCACGAACGGGCGGCCCGACACCTCGGCATACCGGCGCTTCCGTGTCCGGATGGACGAGAGGGAATCCAACGACGTTGCGATGATGGCCGAGGTGTTGCACAGGCGCTTCTCTGCTGAGCGCATCGGTGACGAGCGGTTCGCCGCATCACGTCCCGGCCTCGTAATCGTCGATGGTGGCAAACCCCAGCTCTCGGCGGCCCGCGCCGCGCTTGCCGAGGTGGGGGCCGGCGACATCCCGCTTGCTGCTCTTGCGAAGCGTGAGGAGGAGCTGTGGCTCCCCGGTTGGGACGAGCCCGTCGTGCTTCCGGCCGGATCGGCCTCGCTCTACCTCGTCAAGCGCATCCGCGACGAGGCCCACCGTTTCGCCATCACGTACCACCGGGAACTACGCGGCAAGGTGATGACCGCGAGTGTCCTCGATGACATACCCGGTGTTGGACCGAAGCGCAAGAAACTGCTGCTCAAGGCATTCGGGTCAGTCAAACGTCTGCGGGATGCGGACCTCGACGCCATCGCCGCCGTTCCCGGTGTGCCGCGTGAGGTGGCCGAGGAGATCGCCGCAGTGTTGCGACAGTCTGCGGAGGACGACGAGTAGCGCGTCGCCTGCGGGTATACTGACGTCACACGGTACCCGCTTCGGGCAAGGAGGGTGTGAAGATGAAGTTCGTCCTGCGTATGGTCGTTTCGGCCGCTGTCATCTTCGGCGTCGCGTACCTGTCCGGCGATCGGCTGCTGCAGGTCGACGGTCCCGAGGCCGCGCTCTGGGCGGCGCTCGTCCTGGCAGTCGCGAATGCGTTCGTCCGACCGGTCGTGAAGATACTTTCGCTTCCCATCACCATCCTGACGCTCGGCCTGTTCGCCCTGGTCGTGAACGCGCTGATGATCTACCTGGTTGCCTGGGTCGTGCCAGGAGTGCACACGACCGGTTTCATTGCCACCGTGATCGCCGCGATTATCATTTCAGCCGTCACCTCGCTGTTCTCCAGCGCCATCGACAAGGACTGACCCCCGTCTGTGAGGAAGTCCCATGCCAGAGGAGACCCCCGTTCCTTCTCACGCTTCGCCGTCCGAGGAAAGCCAGGCGACCGAGCTGGTTGTCATCACCGGCATGTCCGGGGCCGGCCGGAGCCAGGCGATACATACCTTCGAGGACCTCGGTTACTTCTGCATCGACAATCTGCCGCCGGCGTTCATCGCTCAACTGGTCGACCTGACACGGTTGCCGGGCAGCCGCATCCGGCGCATCGCGGTCGTGTGCGACGTGCGGGCCAAAGAGTTCTTCGAGGAGCTCTCCGGGGAGCTCCGAAAGCTCGAGGATGCCGGGGTGCCGTTCCACCTGCTCTTCCTGGAGGCCGACGAGGAGGTGCTCGTCCGCCGCTTCAAGGAGACGCGTCGCCTACACCCGCTCTGTGCCGAGGGCGACTCGGTGATCGACGCCATCGCGGCCGAGCGCGAGGCGCTCGCGGACATCCGCCTGCGCGCGGATCTCATCATCGATACGAGCAAGCTCAAACCTGGCGAGCTGCGCACCGCGATCCGCGAGCGTTTCTTCACGGGCAGCCTCGCGAGCTCCCTCGCGATCACTATCGTCTCGTTCGGCTTCAAGTACGGCATCCCGACGGACGCGGACATCGTGATGGACGTGCGCTTTCTTCCCAACCCGTATTACCAGAAGGCTCTGCGGGAACGGACCGGACTCGAGGAGCCGGTACGCCAGTTCGTGCTCGAACGCGAGGAGACCGTGGAGTTCCTCGAGAAGTGGTTCGACCTGCTCGAGATGCTGGCGCCCAGCTACCTTATGGAGGGCAAGACGCACCTGGTCGTCGCGCTTGGCTGCACGGGTGGGATGCATCGTAGCGTGACGTTGGCCGAGGAGACCGCGCGCTTCCTGTCGACGCATGGCTTCCGCGTGGCAGTAAGCCACCGAGACATCGCGAAGGACCGGGAGTCCCGATGAACAACGCGCGCCGCGCGGGCGTCGCGATCGGAGGCGGGACCGGCCTGCCAGGCGTGTTGCGCTGCCTGGTCGAGCTCGGGCTCGAGACTTCGGCGGTCGTTACGATGGCAGACGACGGCGGATCTTCGGGGACTCTCAGACGCGAGCTTGGCATGCTGCCTCCGGGAGATGTACGCAACTGCCTTGTCGCACTCGGCGATGCCGAAGGAGTGCTTGGCCAGCTGTTCCAGTATCGGTTTCCGCACGGTCAGGGGCTCGCGGGGCACGCACTTGGAAACCTGGTCATCGCGGCGCTCGCTGACATCACCGGCAGCTTTCCGGGAGCTATCGAGGAGGCGGAGCGTCTGCTCGGCACGTGCGGGCACGTCCTGCCGTCCACACTGGAGGATGTGTCGCTGCATGCGACCGACGCCGCCGGGCACACGGTCTCGGGCCAGGCGAGGATTGCCGTGAGTGACGGGCCGGTGACGCACGTGCGGCTGGAACCCGCGGCTCCCGCTGCCTTTGAGCCGGCGATGCGCGCCGTGCGCGACGCAGATGTCGTGGTGATCGGCCCGGGGAGCCTCTTCACGAGCCTCGTCCCGAACCTCCTCGTTCCAGGCATTGCCGCCGCACTCCAGGAGACCGCGGCTCAGCGCATTCATGTATGTAACGTTGCGAACCAGCGTGGGGAGACAAGCGGCATGGATGCGGCCGACCACGTGCAGGCGCTCCTCGATCACGGGTTGGCAGGAGCGATAGACACCGTTGTCGTGAATGTGCCGGACCGCTCGCCGGACCGCTCCGGGCACTGCCTGTTGTGCGATGATGAGCGCGAACCGATCGAGGCGGTCGAGGCGGGTCCCGACACTATCGGCCGCATCGAGGCATTGGGGATCGCCGTGGTCACCGCCGACGTCGTCGACCCCGCTGACGTCCGCCATCACTCGCATCATAAGCTGTGTCGCGTTCTCGGGAGGCTGGTCGCGTAGGTGTCGTTCACCGCCGAGGTCAAAGAGGAGCTTTCGCGCATCGAGCCGAAGCGGCAGTGCTGCCTGAAGGCGGAACTGGCAGCGCTCGTCCGCATCGAGGGCACGTTGCATATCACCGGAAAGGAACGGTACCGGCTCGAGATCGCCACCGAGACCGCGCCCGTGGCTCGAAAGACAATCAAGCTGCTACACGGGCTCTACGACCTCAAGACCGAGCTCACCGTGCGGCGCAGCGTGCTCCACAAGACCAACAACTACCTCATCACGGTGGTGAGCCAGCCGCGCTTGCCCCAGGCGCTCAACGAGCTCGGAATCCTTGATGAAGGGCTCGCGCTTACCTACGGCATCGCACCCCGGCTTGTCCGGCGCGATTGCTGCGCGATCTCGTACCTGCGCGGAGCGTTCCTCGGCGGCGGGTTCGTAGCCGACCCCCACGGAGATTTTCACTTCGAACTGACCGCCGAGACCGGCGAGATGGCCGAGGATCTGCGGAAGCTCATGGGCCGCTTCGGCATCCACGCGAAGGTGACGCAGCGACGGGGCCTGCACGCGGTCTATCTGAAAGGTGCCGAGCCGATCGTTACCTTTCTTGCGCTCGTGGGGGCGCACCGGGCACTCCTGCGCACGGAGGATGTCCGAATCATCAAGTCGATGCGCAACGATGTCAACCGGCTCGTGAACGCCGAGACCGCGAATATCCAGAAGTCCGCCGAGGCCGCCATAGTGCAGCTCGAGGCGATTCACACGCTCGATGCCACGAGAGGCTTGGAAAGCCTGCCTCCCGCGTTGCGGGAGCTCGCGGCGTTGCGGCTTGAGCATCCTGAAGTAAGCCTGCGCGAACTCGGAGAGCTTGCCGACCCGCCGCTGTCAAAATCGGCGGTATATCATAGGATACGGCGTATCGAGGAACTGGCATCACGCGGTTCCTCTTGGGAACAGTAACCATAGGGAAGGTCGCGCCCGTGCCGCGCGCAGCGGAGCGGGCGTTCGTGTGGCGTCAGGCACGGGTCCGGCGCCGGGTTTAGGAGGAGGGATCCACCGTGGCAATCAAGGTCGGTATCAACGGGTTCGGTCGCATCGGTCGTCTCGTGTTTCGGGCCTGCTCGGCCAACCCGGACATCGAAGTGGTCGCGGTCAACGATCTGACGGACGCGAAAACCCTGGCACATCTACTCAAGTACGACTCCGTCCACGGCCGATTCGGGACCGAGGTCGTAGCATATGAGGACGGCTTCAGCGTCGATGGGGCCAAGGTCAAAGTCCTCTCCGAGCGCGACCCGGTCGCGCTTCCCTGGAGCGATCTGGGTGTCGAGGTCGTCGTCGAGTCGACAGGATTCTTCACCGACGCGAACAAGGCGAAGGCGCACATCGACGCCGGTGCCCGCAAGGTCATCATCTCGGCGCCTGCCAGCAATGAGGACATCACCATCGTTCTCGGCGTCAACGACGGTGACTACGATCCGGCGACCCACCACATCGTGAGCAACGCGTCATGCACCACGAACTGCCTCGCGCCCTTCGCCAAGGTGCTGCGCGACGAGTTCGGGCTGGTGCGCGGCTTCATGAACACGATTCACAGCTACACGAACGACCAGGTCACGCTCGATGCGCCCCACAAGGATCTGCGCAGGGCGCGTTCGGCTGCTGTCTCGATCATCCCGACGAGCACGGGCGCGGCCAAGGCCATCGGCCTGGTCATGCCGGACATGAAGGGCAAGCTCGATGGCATATCAATGCGTGTTCCGACGCCGGATGGTTCGGCCGTTGACCTCGTCGCGGAACTCAGCCGCGACGTCACCGCCGAGGAGATCAACGCGGCGATGAAAGCGGCCGCCGAGGGCCCGATGCGCGGCATCCTCGAGTACTGTAGCGATCCGATCGTCTCAATCGATGTGGTTGGCAACCCGGCGTCTTCGGTCTTCGACTCGCTCCAAACCATGGTCATGGGCGGGACCGGCAACTTCGTCAAGTGCGTCTCCTGGTACGACAACGAGTGGGGCTACAGCAGCCGCGTGGCCGACCTCGTGAAGCTGTTGGCCGCATAGACGGTCGGGTGTGACGCTGTACGGGCCTGGCATGGACAGGGCCCGTACCAGGACCGTGCTGGAGGCGGGATGTTTTCGAAGAAGACGGTCAAGGACGCGAACGTCCGGGGGAAGCGTGTGCTCGTGCGCGTGGACTTGAACGTCCCACTGAACGAGGGAGCAGTGGCAGACGACACGCGGGTACGAGCTGCACTGCCTACGCTGCGCCACCTCGTCGACCATGGGGCGCGTGTCATCATCATGAGCCACCTCGGCAGGCCGAAGGGTGAGCCAGACCCGCAGTACTCGCTGCGCCCCGTGCGACGGGTGCTGCAGCGCCTGCTCGGCCGCAACGTGGTGTTCGTCGACGACATCGTCGGGCGCGAGGCGCGCGACGCCGTCGACCGGATGGTCGATGGCGAGATCCTCATGCTCGAGAACGTGCGTTTCCACCCCGGCGAGAAGGCGAACGACCCGGCTTTCGCAGCCGAGCTCGCCTCGCTGGGCGATCTCTACGTGAACGACGCGTTCGGTGCTGCACACCGGGCGCACGCCTCGACCGCTGGGCTGGCGGACCACCTCCCCGCATACGCTGGTCTGCTGCTGGCGCGCGAGGTCGAGACTCTCATGGACATGCTTGCCGACGCGGAGCGGCCCTTTGTGGCGATTCTCGGCGGTAGCAAGGTCTCCGACAAGTTCGGGATGATCGACCGCCTGCTCGACGTCGTCGATACTCTCATCATCGGTGGCGGGATGTGCTTCACACTGCTGGTCGCCAAAGGGATCGGTGTCGGAAGGAGCCTTGTCGAGGAGGAGTGGATCGAGTCGGCCAAGACGATGCTCGAGAGAGTGGCTGTCAATGGCGTCGATCTGCTCCTACCGGTCGACTTCGTGGTTGCCGCCGACATCGCTGATGATGTGGACACCGCCATCGTCGGGCGTGAGGAGATTCCCGCCGACATGATGGGGCTCGACATCGGACCCACCAGCGTCGAGCTCTTCAAGGAGGCTATATCCTCGGCGCGCACGATCTTCTGGAACGGGCCGATGGGCGTCTTCGAGCTGAAGCCGTTCGAGGCGGGCACACGGGAGGTCGCCGCCGCGGTCGCTCGCAACAACCGCGCGGTGTCCGTCGTCGGCGGTGGCGACTCGGTCGCCGCGCTCAAAAAGTTCGGTCTCGAGGGGCGTGTGACGTTCGTCTCGACGGGCGGCGGCGCCTCGATGAAGCTGCTTGAAGGCTCGAGCCTGCCGGGCATCGATGCCCTCCAGGACAGGTAGGGAGGAGCACACATGGCACGCCGACCGATGGTCGCCGGCAACTGGAAGATGTACAAGACAGCGGGTGAGGGCGCGATCCTCACCCAGAACATCGAGCCGCTCGTCTCAGGTATCTGGGACGACGTCGAGGTCGTGGTTTGCCCGCCGTACACGGCGCTTAAGAGCGTGTCGACCGTCATCGAACTCGATCGCCTCACGATGGGACTCGGCGCGCAGGACGTGCACTGGGAGCACGAGGGAGCCTTCACCGGCGCGATAGCTCCGCGGATGCTCGTGGACCTGCGCTGCGACTACGTCATCATCGGTCACTCCGAGCGGCGCGAGTACTTCGGCGAGACGGACGAGACCGTCAGCAAGAAGGCTCGTGCGGTCTTCGCGGCCGGCATGGTGCCTATCGTGTGCGTTGGTGAGTCGCTCGCGGTGCGCGAAGCCGAGGAGACAGAGACCTTCGTGCGCGGGCAGGTGCGCGCGGCGATCGAGGGGCTTTCCGCCGAGGACGCGTCGCGGCTCGTGATCGCCTACGAGCCCGTCTGGGCGATCGGCACCGGCCGCACGCCCACGCCGGAAGGCGCCAACGACGTCGCACGCTCGATTCGTGCCACGGTCGGCGCGACCTTCGGGCAGCCTTCAGCGATATCGATGCGGGTCCTCTACGGTGGGTCGGTCAAACCCGAGAACGCTGCGATGTTCTTCGCGGAGCCCGACATAGACGGCGCGCTCGTCGGTGGTGCCGCGCTTGAGGCTTCGTCGTTCGCGGCGATCGTGGAGGCCGCCCGGTGAGTGAGGCGCGCTTGCCGTTCTGTCTCATCATCATGGACGGCTACGGCCTTGCCGAGCCTGGTCCGGGCAACGCCATCTCTTCGGCACACACACCTACGTTAGACGCTCTCTTCGAGGGTTGCCCGCACACTCGCCTGGAGGCTTCGGGTGAGGCAGTGGGGCTTCCGGATGGCCAGATGGGCAACTCGGAGGTTGGTCACTTGAACATCGGTGCCGGCCGGGTGGTGTACCAGGAGCTCACCCGCATCTCGCAGGCCATCGAGGACGGCTCGTTTGTTGAGAATAAGACGTTAGGTGCTGCGGTCGACGCGGCGGTCGCGGACGGAAGAGCGGTCCACTTCATGGGCCTGCTCTCCGACGGAGGGGTGCACAGCCATCGAGACCACCTCTACGCACTCATCCGCCTCGCGAAGCGCCGCGGTGCTACCCGGGTTTACGTGCACTGCTTCCTCGACGGGCGAGACGTGCCTCCCGATTCGGGCCTCGGTTTCGTCGCCGATCTCGAGGGCTTCCTGGCAGAAGAGGGGGTCGGTCAGGTCGCTACGGTGATGGGCCGCTACTACGCAATGGATCGCGACAACCGCTGGGAGCGCGTCGAGAGGGCCTGGCGTGCTCTCGTCCTGGGCGATGGCATCGACGTCCCGGGCGCTCATCAAGCGGTCGCAGCATCGTATGCGGCAGGTATCACGGACGAGTTCGTCGTACCTGCAGTGATCGCACAGGACGGGGTCCCTGTCGCGACGATTCAGGATGGGGATGCCGTTATCTTCTTCAACTTCCGCCCGGACCGTGCGCGCGAGATCGCGCGAGCTCTTGTCGATTCTGGGTTCCGGGGATTTGAACGTCCCATCTCTCCGCAGGTCCACTTCGTGTGTCTCACGGAGTACGACCCGTCGATCCCCGCGCCGGTCGCATTCGCCAAAGACCTGCCGCGCTGCGTCCTGGCCGACGTGCTGTCAGAGGCCGGGCTGCGCCAACTGCACGTTGCGGAAACCGAGAAGTACGCGCACGTCACCTTCTTCCTCAACGGCGGAGCCGAGAAGCCTAAGGAGGGGGAGGAGCGTGTCCTTGTGCCGAGCCCGAAGGTGGCTACCTACGACCTCAAGCCCGAGATGAGCGCGATAGAGGTGACCGACGAACTCGTCCGCGCGATCAGGGAAGGTCGGGCCGACGTCTACATCGTCAACTACGCTAACTGCGACATGGTCGGGCATACGGGTGTCTTCAGTGCGGCCGTGGCCGCTGTCGAGACGGTCGATGCGTGTGTCGGCAGGGTTACGCAAGCTATTCGGGACCGGGGAGGTGTCACCCTGGTCACCGCCGACCACGGCAACGCGGAGCAGATGATCGATGCCGACGGAGCGAGCCCGTTTACCGCCCACACTCCGGCGGACGTGCCTCTCATCGTAGTGGACGACCGGGTACGGGCGCTTGCCGACCGAGGCATGCTCGCCGACGTCGCGCCCACACTGCTCGCGCTCCTCGGCATCGAACCTCCGGAGGAGTGGACGGGACGAAGCCTCCTGCTATACTGAAGGGCCGCGTGGCCGACCTGTCCGCGGGACTACCGTAAGGAGAATCGCGCGTGAACGTGCTTGTTGGGTTCCTGCTCCTGATACACGTGCTCGCTTCTGTCGGGCTCGTCGTGCTCATACTTCTGCACTCCGGCAAGGGCACCGGCGTCTCCTCGATGTTCTCCGGCATGATGTCGCCGACATCTACCGGGACGGGGATCATCGAGAAGAACCTCGACCGGTTCACGATCATCGCGGCTCTCACTTTTGCGGTGACGACGCTACTTCTGATGGTGACCTACTCTCCGGCCGGTTAGGCGCACCGCGGAATCACATCTGAACGTATCATGGGGCGGACCTACTCACAGGCCCGCCCTTTTCTGCTGTTTGGGGTACATAACCGTGAGCGCCGCAACGCTTGCCATCATGTGTCAAGAGGTGGACACTTTATATGTTGTCGTGCGTGACTTGTGCGGCATGTGCGGGCGCGGATGTCCCACTAGGGCGAGGGGGTCGCCTTCGTGCGTGTGGGGTAGCGGCCGTTGCGACTGTCCGTCGTTCGAAGGGAGGCACTACGTTGTCAGAGAGATTGCGTAAGTCGATCGCGCTCCTCCTTGTACTTGGGCTCGCTTTCTCAGTGCTCGGTCTTGCCGGGTGCCGGAGCGAGGAGGAGCCGCCGGACTCCGAGGAGCCGGTATCCGAGGGTCCCGTTGAGGGTGGGACCTTCAGCTTTTACATCTCCGAGCCCGCCTTCATCGATCCCGTCAACCTGCAGGAGTCGGAGGGCACACAGGTCGGCCATGCGCTCTTCGACAGTCTCGTGACCTTCGATCCCATCACGTCCGAGGTCGGGCCGGCTGCGGCCGAGACCTGGGAATCGAACGAGGACGCCACCGTGTGGACGTTCAACCTCGTCGCGGGCGCGAAGTTCCACAACGGTCGTGACGTGACCGCGGCAGACTTCAAGTACGCGTGGGAGCGCATCTGCAATCCCGAGAACGAGTCCGAGATCGCCTATCATCTCGGCGTGGTCGAGGGCTACGACGAGATGCAAGACGGGTCCGCGACAGAGCTCGCAGGCGTAGTCGCTGTTGATGACACGACCCTCGAAGTCACGCTTCAGTACCCGTTCGCTGACTTTGAGTACGTCGTAGGGCACCCGGCTCTTGCGCCGGTTCCCGCCGAGGAAGTCGAGGCCGGTGACTTCGGTGAGATGCCCATCGGCAACGGCCCGTTCATGATGAGCGAGCCATGGGCGCACGACCAGTACATCAAGGTCGAGAAGTTCGCCGACTACTATGGCGACAAACCATGGATCGACGCCATCGAGTACAAGATCCTGGCCGACCAAGACACCGCATTCTTGGAGTTCCAGGCAGGCAACGTGGACTTCGTGCAGATTCCGAGCGGCCAGATCCAGGCCACCGTCGACCAGTACGGTGAGAGTCCCGACGGCTACACCGCCAACCCTGGTGAGCAGGTGCTACTCGGTACCGAACTCGCCACGTACTACATCCTCATGAACAACACGGATGAGGTCCTGAGCGACCCGGTCGTCCGGCAAGCCCTCTCGCTCGCCATCGATCGTCAGGCCATCTGCGACACCGTCTTCGAGGGCAGCCGCATCCCGGCCACCGGTATCGTGCCGGAAGGCATCTTCGGCTTCAAGGACGATGCGTGGGCGTACTCTCGCTATGACGCCGAAGAGGCCGCGGAACTGCTCGCAGAGGCTGGCTATCCGGACGGCGAGGGCCTCCCCACCATACAGCTTCAGTTCAACAGCGGAGCAGGCCACGAGGACATCATGCAGCTCATCCAGCAGGATTTTGCAGCCATCGGCGTCGAGTCCGAGCTGTCCGGCATGGAGTGGGCGCAGTATCTCGACATGCTCTCGGAGGGCACGTACCAGATGGGTCGTCTCGGCTGGATTGCGGACTATCCGATCATGGACAACTTCCTCTACCCGCTCTTCAAGAGCGGCAGCGGCGACAACTTCGCGCTGTACGAGAACGCAGAGGTTGACGAGAAGCTCGAAGAGGCACGCAGGACCGTCGATGACGACGAGCGTGTTGAGCTGTACGCCGAGATCGAGAAGATCATCGGTGACGAGGCTGCTGTTGCGCCGGTCATGTTCTATCGCCACACTCGCGTCGCATCCGACCGGGTCATGGACGGCGTCTATAGCGCGAACGGATTGTTCGACTTCGTGAACGTCTGGCTGGAGCAGTAACAGACACGTACTCCACAGAGGAGTGAAACGAGTGCCGGGACGCCCGTCCGGGCGTCCCGGCACCGTCGGTCTGTAACCTATCTACCCGACCCGAGCGAGACGGATCCCCATGGTCAAGTACGTTGTTCGCCGTGCGTTCCAGATGATCCCCGTCTTCATCGGCGTGACCCTCATCCTCTTCGTCCTGCGGGCCCCGGGCGTGTTGCCCGGTGACCCTGTCCGCATGATCACCGGTGAACGCGCGATCTCTGACGCGCTGCGCGAGCAGATCATCCAGAAACACGCGCTGGACCAGCCACTGTATCGCCAGTACGTGCTCTACGTGAGCAACATCTTGAAGGGTGATCTCGGGGAGTCGTTCCAGCGTGGCCGTCCGGTGCTCGACATCCTCGCCGACAAGTTCCCGAACACCCTCAGACTGGCGGTCGCTGGCATCATCATCGAGGCGATCATAGGTGTGACGGCAGGCATCATCTCGGCCGTCCGACAGTACTCGTTCCTCGACGTGCTGGTGACGTTATCGACCTCGATACTCGTATCGGTGCCGGTGTTCTGGCTCGGCATGCTCTTCCAGATCTTCTTCGGCATCAAGCTGAAGGAGTGGACAGGCGGGACGTTCTACTTACCGATATCCCAGATGTCATCGGCGAACTTCCCCGACTGGGTGCACATCATCCTTCCAGCCATAACCCTGGCGTCGGTCTCGACCGCATACGTCGCCCGTATCATGCGCAGCCAGATGCTGGAGTCGATGGGCCAGGACTACATACGCACCGCCGAAGCCAAAGGCCTCACGAGGCGTGCGGTCACCTTCCGCCACGCACTGAAGAACGCGCTCATCCCGGTGGTCACGTTCGTCGGTATCGACTTCGGGGTGATGATGGGCGGCGCGATTCTCACCGAGACGGTGTTCAGCTGGCCCGGTGTGGGCCGCGAGATCTTCCTGGCGGTGGGACAGCGCGACTGGCCCATCGTCATGGGCGGGGTCATAGTCATCGTGTTCCTGGTGATGATCATCAACCTGCTCGTCGACTTGAGCTATGCGCTCCTCGATCCCCGCATCAGGTACGGAGGTGGTGCGGAGTGACCACCGATCATCGAGACCCTCGACGCCCGCGCGCCAACGGTCCAACCGATGTCGCCGGGCACGAAGTGCGGGCCGAAGGGACGACCCTCCCGACCCTTCCCGGTGACACCCACGCGCACGTTCAGGCTGAGACCGCAACAGGAAGCCGTACGCTCTGGGGCGACGCATGGCGACGGCTCCGCAAGAACAAGCTCGCGATCGTCGGGCTCGTATGGATCGTAGCCGTGCTCATCATGACGATATCGGCAGACCTGTGGGTACCGCCTCTCTTCGGCGACCCGCTGGCCGTCAACACGACTCCCGGAGCGAGTCTCCAGGCACCCTCGCTCACCCATCCGTTCGGAACGGACAAGCTCGGCAGGGACGTGCTCTCCCGCGTCGTCTACGGTGCGCGGGTCTCGCTCACGGTTGGCGTGCTCGCCGTCTCCATCTCGCTCGCAATCGGGCTGCTGCTCGGCGCTCTCTCGGGCTACTACGGTCGTTTCGTGGATTCGCTCGTGATGCGTTCGGCGGACGTGTTCTTCGCCTTCCCATACATCCTGTTCGCAATCGCGCTCATCGCGGTGCTCGGACCAAGCTACCGTAACGTCTTCATTGCCATCGGTATCCTCGGCTGGCCGAGTATCGCGCGTGTCTTCCGTAGCTCGATACTCTCGGTCAAGGAGAACGAGTACGTCGATGCTGCCCGTGCTATGGGCGCCTCGGACTTCCGAATCATGTTCCGGCACATCATGCCTAACGCCATCGCGCCCATCATCGTGTACGGCACGATGAGTATCGGCGGCGCAATCATCACCGAGGCAGCACTCTCCTTCCTCGGCATGGGCGTCCAGCCACCGACCCCGTCATGGGGGCTCATGCTCTCAGATGCGAAGTCGCTCATGTTCCGCGCTCCCTGGCTCACGATATGGCCCGGTTTTGCGATCCTGACGACTGTGCTCGCGTTCGTCCTCATGGGTGATGGTATGCGCGACGCACTCGACGTGAAGATGAAGGACTGACTCGATGCCAGCACTTCTCGAGGTCAAGAACCTCGCCACACACTTCACCACCCGGGACGGCATCGTTAAGGCCGTCGACGGCGTGTCGTTCACGCTCGAGCAGGGGAAGATTCTGGCGGTCGTCGGAGAGTCGGGATCGGGCAAGTCCGTGACTGCGCTCTCGATCATGCGTTTGGTCGCCGAGCCCCAGGGCAGAATCGTCTCCGGAGAGGTTCTTTTCAAGGGCGATGATGTCCTCAAGATGAACGATTCGCAAGTCCGTGAACTGCGCGGCGACCGCATCGCGATGATCTTCCAGGACCCGATGACCTCGCTCAACCCGGTCTTCAGGGTCGGCCGCCAGATCGGTGAGTCGCTCGTCCTACACAAAGGCATGAGCCGCAAGGAGGCGTTCGAGCGCGCCGCCGAACTCCTAGACATGGTCGGGATTCCGCATCCGCGCGAGCGTGCGAGGGACTATCCGCACCAGTTCTCCGGTGGCATGCGACAGCGGGCGATGATCGCTATGGCGCTCGCGTGCGATCCGGACATCCTGATCGCCGATGAGCCGACGACCGCGCTTGACGTGACCATCCAGGCCCAGATTCTCGAGCTCATGATGGAGATGCAGGAGCGCACGGGAGCAGCCATCATCATAATCACCCACGACCTTGGTGTCGTGGCTGATATGGCTGATGACGTGATGGTCATGTACGCAGGTAAGCAGGTGGAATACGGCACCTCGGACCAGGTGTTCTACCGGCCTTTGCATCCATACACGTGGGGCCTTCTCGCCAGTCTGCCGCGGCACGACGTGGACGAGAAGGGCGCACTCAGGCCGATCGCCGGCCAACCTCCAAGTCTAATCAACGTACCTTCTGGCTGTGCGTTCCACCCACGCTGCCCGCATGCACGCGGGTTGTGCTCCGCAGATGCTCCGGAATTGATCGACGCGAACAGTGGTCACCTTGCTGCGTGCCACATCTCGCCGGACGAACGCTTGCTGCTACAGCCGCCCGGCCGGGGAGGTGGCGTGAGGTGACCGAACTGCTCAGGGTGGAGAATCTGTGCAAGTACTTCCCTGTCGAGCAGGGCGTCCTCACCAGCCGCATAGGGCGGAAGGTGCACGCGGTCGACGACGTGTCATTCTCGATCAACGCTGGTGAGACGCTCGGGCTGGTAGGGGAGTCCGGTTGCGGCAAGTCGACCACGGGCCGGTGTGTCATGCGCCTGCTCGAGCCGACCTCCGGTACGATCACCTTCGACGGCCGGGACGTCGGTTCGATGAAGCGGACCGCGCTCAAGGCGTTCCGTCGCGATGTACAGATCATCTTCCAGGACCCTTACGCGTCACTCAACCCGCGCATGACCATCGGCGAGATCGTTTGGGAGCCGCTCCTGGTACACGGTATCGGTGACCGTGAGGAGCGCCGCAACCGTGTGAAGGAACTGCTCGAGGTCGTCGGTCTCAACCCCGAGCACATCAACCGGTATCCCCACGAGTTCTCGGGTGGCCAGCGACAGCGCATCGGTATCGCCCGCGCGTTGGCACTACAGCCCAAGCTCATCGTCTGCGACGAGCCAGTCTCCGCTCTTGACGTGTCGATCCAGGCACAGGTCGTCAACCTTCTCGATGAGCTCCAGGACACCTTCGGCCTTACGTACCTTTTCATCGCGCACGACCTCTCTGTCATCAGGCATATCTCGGACCGGGTCGCGGTCATGTACCTCGGCAAGATCGTCGAGATGGGCGACTGGAGGGGTCTCTACGATGAGCCGCACCACCCGTACACCCAGTCACTGCTCTCGGCTGTGCCGGTCCCCGATCCGGTGAAGCAGCGCACTCGGGAGCGCATCATCCTGCAGGGCGATGTGCCGAGTCCCATCGACCCTCCGAGCGGATGCCGCTTCCACACCCGCTGTCCGATCGCGCAGTTTCCGAAGTGCGCGGAGGAGGAACCGCCGCTCGCCGAGGTCGCTCCGGATCACCGGGCTGCATGCCACTTCGCGAAGCCGTTCCCGATTAATCTCCAGGGTGGGTCCGCCGATGCAGGATAGCTTCGAGGCCGCTGCCCAGGCGCCCGGGAGCCTCACTTCCCGGCGACGATTGATGGGCGTGCTCAACGCAGTGGATTCCGTATAGCGCGCCCGAAACGAGTGCGCTATACTGTCGTCCGTCGCGCCCACGGGCGTGGAGATTGTCCGAGTGGCGGAATGGCAGACGCGCTAGGTTGAGGGCCTAGTGTCCTTAGGGACGTGCGAGTTCAACTCTCGCCTCGGACACCATGTATAAGCGGCGGCCTTTCCCAGACGGGGAAGGCCGCTTCCTTTCCCGTCTATTAATCGTGGCGTCGCGGCGCCAGCGTCTGAACACCATCGAGAGGAAGAAGCACACGCCAACGCCCGCCGCACACACGAGTGCGAACGCAATCCTGTCGATCGCCTGCTCGGGACATGAGCGGGTCGAATCCTCCCGGTCGCACGGTCATGCGCAGGTCGCCGTCGGCCACGCGTTTGAGTATCCGGTTCACGTTGTCCGGCAGGCCCTGCACCGCCTTCATCGTCCGGCGCAGCGTTGCGGTGAGCCCCTTTGCCATCGTAATCGGATGTGTCTGTTCCTCGATGATGCGCTTGGCGAACGGTGTCACTGACTCGACGGGAACCGTGACAACGCGGCGGTATCGCTGGCTACGGCTCGTCACAGCCATGCGTGGTCACTAACCCCTCTGGCGCTGGGTCTAGGGGCCCTCTCCGGGCCCGGTGTAGCGTAGCGCGACGAGGGCGATGTCATCGCCGATTCTTCCGCCGCAGTGGGTTTCCGCCGCGGCCACGAGGGCGTCGACCACCACAGCCGGACTCCCGTCGATGTTCTCTGTCACGATCTCGCGCACTCGGTCCTCGCCGAGGAAGCCGCAGTCGTTGCGCGCCTCGATAAGCCCGTCACTGAAGAGCACGAGCAGGCTGCCTTCGGTGAGTGATTGGGAGAAGCACGTGAACTTAACGCCTGGCACCACGCCGAGGGGAGGGAAGTTCTCGATGGTGTCGTCGCTACATTGCCCATCGACACAGAGCACGGGTTGCGGATGGCCGGCGGACGCCAGCTCCAGTCGGCCTGTCGGCACGTGAATTGTGCCATAGAGCGCGGTGATGAAGCGGGTGTCACCGATTTGAGTTGCGATGGCGTCGTTCGCCGCGCCAAGCACCCGGTCCGGGCGGGGGTCCTGGTAGGCGTACGCGCGGATAGTGCTCTTCGCCATAGCTGTGAGCGTCGCCGCCTCGATGCCCTTGCCCGAGACGTCGCCGAGCGCGAACGCCACTGTGTCGCCGAGGACCTCGAACACGTCGTAGAAGTCGCCGCCGATTCGCGCGAGCTCGGTGGCGCTGCGATACACGTGGGCGAGCTCCAGGCCATGCAGGTGGGAGGGCATCGCGAGCAGCGCGGACTGGAGGGTGTCTGCGATCAGTCGTTGCGCTGCGTAGAGTCGAGCGTTCTCGATGGCGAGCGTGACCGAGGAGGAGAGCCTGCGGGCGAACTCGGCCTCTGCATCGCTGAAGCGGTGGGGTGCCGAGTGGTAGTTCAGATAGATGACCCCGAGGTCCTCGCCGCGGAAGCGCAGCGGCACCGTAAGCAGTGAGCGTATGCCCAGAATGCGCATGGTGTCGGCGTTCAAGCGTTCGGACGTGAAGGTGTCGTCCACAACCAGCGGGGAGCCGTCCTCGGCAGCTACCGGGACTGGTTGGTTGCCCGGCGCGTGTTGCGGGATCTTCTCGTGTGGGAACCGGTACAGATGGCCGAGGCGCCATCGCTTTCCGTCGCGCAACAGCAGCGCGGCACTCTCGGCTCCGAGAGCGTCGCAGCCTGCCTCGGCTGCGGTGCGGGTGATCTCGTCGACATCGGTCATGGCGTTGATCGCCAGATCGATCGAGTTGAGTGTGTTGGTCAGGTCGCGAGAACGGCGCAGGTTCTCCTCGCGCTCCTTGCGCTCGCCGATGTCTTCGACGGTAGCGATGAAGTACATCGGGACGCTATCTGCCCCACGCATGAGGGTGCGGCTCACCTCGACCCAGGCGATGGAGCCGTCCTTGCCAATGTAACGCTTCTCAAGGCGGTACTCGTCGATTTCCCCATCGATCAGTCGCCTGATGAGCGCGACTTCGGCAGGCCGGTCGTCCGGGTGCGTGATGTCCTCGGGAAGCATCTGCGTGAGATCCTCGAGGGAGTGACCTGCGATCTCGGCGAGTCTGTGGTTGAGGCGAAGCCAACGGCCGTCGAGGGAGATCTGTGCGATCCCGATTGTGGCCTGCTCGAACGTCGAGCGGAAGCGGACCTCGCTCTCTTTCAACTTCTCGGCGGTGCGCTGCAGGTTCTGGAAGAGCACGTCGAGGGGGCGCACGAGTGCGGTCTCGACAATCGCCCGGTATAGCAGGAAGAACGTGACGACCTTGAGAAGGTGGCCGACGAAGTTCCAGGCACCGTAAGGATCAACATACAGGGTGAAGGCGAGCTCGGCTGCGATCGCGGTCAGAATCATCGCCGTCAGCAGCCACAACACCTCTCTGTTGAACGTGTCGCGGTACCTCCACACTGCTACCAGACTAAGCGCCATCGCTCCGCTGATCGCATACTCGCTCCACACCTTGAACGGCGTAAGTCCCACTCCGTCGACGAGCGCCACCGGGAAGATGTCGAACACGAACACGGTCGAGAGTAGGGCAACAGTGAGTGCGGCGAAGGACCAGAAGACTGGCGCTGCAGACACCCGACGGCGTGCGAACGCCGGAGCGATGAGCAGGCCGGCCGCCTGGATGTAGCGGGCGATGAGCCAGAGCTGTGTGGGGAGGTTGGCTCCTGGCTCGGGGAAGACGCCCATCCCGCGGTAAGCGAGGAGGTGCAACACGTCCACGCATGCCGCGAAGAAGAACGCCACGCCGAGGACGACGAGGTAACCTGCATCGAAATAGCGGCGCAGGTTCCACGTCACCATGAAGGCGCCTACGGCAACGGCTACGGCGAAGAACTCGACCAGCGAGTGGAAGAGCAGATAGCCGTAGACGACACGAATGCCGATGAGCCCGAGGGTGATAGCGAGCGCGAGCGCGACGTACATGCCGAGTCTCGTCCGCCGTCTCTGGGTGTCAGCTATCTGCGGCATTGTCCCCGTTCCAGACTCTTGAGCGCTCCAGCGGTGGTCGCACGTGCGGGTGTGGGGCGGCAACCGCAGGCGGCTGATTGCCGCCGTTGCATCGGCTATGCTGTGAGCGACCCGACGAGGGGAGTACGCCCGGTGCTCGTGTTCCACAACATACCATTCGGTGGAGGAGATGAAGTCTCCTGCCGCCGGTGCGCTGCTGGTGGGGTTTCGGCGCCCCTCGCGATGGCCGCGCTCATGCGTCATATCGATGCTGTTCTCGGCGCCGCGCCGCGCGTCGGAGTGTTCTTCTCGGATGTCGGGCCTCTCGATCACCCCGATCTCCCGTGTCTCGTCGATTACGCAGCTCGGGCCGGGGCTTCACGCATCGCGCTGCGGACGTCCGGACGTTCGCTCACCGATTCCGCTGCCGCAGTAAGCCTTCTGCGCGGCGGGGTTCGCATCGTCGAGGTGACGTTCCTCGGTTCGTGCGCGGAGGCCCATGACCCCCTCGCCGGGACTCCGGGCGCGTTCAAAGCGGCCGCAACGGGCGTAGGTAACCTGCTCGACGCCGCGGAAACACTCGGTGTGAGGGTGGCCGTGCGCGGACGGGTACGCGTGTGCCGCCACAACCTACAGGATCTGCCGGCAACGGTGATGCGCCTTGCGGAAATGGGAGTGTCGAGCATCCTTCTCGCCTGCGATTCCGCACTCGATTCCCGTCGTTCCGGGGATTGGGTGGCCGCCGGATGCGACACCGGTACCGTGAACCGTGTCTGGGTGGCGGTGTCAGGAATGGATCGTGACGCGCTCGGCGACAAGGCGCTACATGCTTTCGACGCCATCACGATAAGTGGGGTGGATGGGTGAGCAACGGACCCCCGCAGAAGGTGGCGCTCGTCGGGCTTAACTCGCCCGGCTACCGGTCGCTTGCGCTCGGCTACGTACGGGCATACGCACAGGCCGATTCCCGGCTCGCGGGTAAGAGCGGCTTTATGACACTGGACCTCGACGTCACCGTCGATCCCTGGTGGGTCGCGTACCGTGTCGCAGCGCTCGAGCCTGAGGTGGTCGGTTTCTCGGTAACGTGCTGGAATGCCCGGTCGATCTATGACGCGTGCCGTCTTCTGAAGAAGATTCTGCCCGACGTATTCATCGTGGTCGGCGGTCCCGAGGTCGCGCCCATCGCCGAGCAGGTGCTCAAGGCCCAGCCCGCGATTGACGCTGTTGTTCGCGGAGAGGGCGAGGAGACCTTTGCCGAGTTGCTCTCCGTCCTGCTCAGAGGTCGCTCGCCCTGGCGAGTCGAGGGCGTCACCGCCCGTCGCGACGGCGAGGTTGTCTCCGCCCCCGACCGGGTGCTTATCGGCGATCTCGACTCCATACCTTCGCCATACCTCACCGGAGTGCTCGAGTCCGTCGAGGGAAGCGCCTACATCGAGACCTACCGCGGTTGTCCGCACCGATGCGGCTACTGCTTCGAGGGCAAGGGTTTCAGTCGCATCCGCTCCTTCTCGAAGGAGCGCGTCGAGGCCGAGATTGCACACCTCGCAAGCGCTGCAGGCATCCTGTTGTTCTCATTCATCGATCCCGTGTTCAACCTGACGCCGGAGCGTTTAGGATGGCTGACCGGCGTCATGGAACCATACGCCCGAGATGGTGTGCGTCTGCATACCATCGAGGTCGACATCGAGCGCATAGGATCCGATGAGGCGGCAATGCTGCGGCGAGCCGGGGTCGCCTCGGTCGAGACTGGGCCCCAGAGCGTTGGAGAGCGCGCGTTGGAGGTCTGCCGCCGCTCATTCGATCGGGAGCGGTTCGTCGCCGGCGTCTCTGCCGCGAAGGCCGCGGGCATCTCGGTCGAGTGCGACCTCATCATCGGCCTGCCGGGCGATACAGCGGCTGACGTGCTCGCGGGTATGCGTTTCGTCGCCGACCTCGACCCCGGAGCCCTGCAGATGTCCACACTGCACGTGCTGCCCGGGACCGATCTGTGGCAGCGTGCTGACGAGGTCGGGCTCGCGTTCGATCCTGCACCGCCGCACGAGGTCGTGAGCACCGGGGAAATCACCTTCGGCGATCTGCGTCGTCTCGAAGTGATGGGCAATGCGTTGATGGACCACTACCGGGCGCGCCTGTAGCGCCGGGCAAGGAGCGAGATGGAGCCGATACCGCAGCACGTGTCGAAGCGCGCCCAGGCCATCCGGCCATTCGTCGTCATGGACGTTGTGGCGCGGGCCAAGGAGCTGGCGGCGATGGGCCACGATGTCGTGCGGCTCGAGATCGGTGACCCGGACCTACCCACCCCGGCGCTCATCACCCGAGCGGCCGAGGAGGCCATGGAGCACGGCGACACCGGCTACACACAGTCGGCCGGACTTCCGTCTCTGCGGCACGCCATCTCGGACCACTACCAGGCGTCATACGGCGTCACTGTGGACCCGGGGGACATCGTCGTCAGCCAAGGGACGTCCCCCGCTATGCTCCTGGTATTCGGTACCCTGCTCGACCCTGGTGACGAGGTCATCGTCTCCGACCCGTGCTATCCAGCCTATCCGAACTACGTGAACTTCCTCGGCGGCGTCTCGGTGCCGGTCCGCGTGCGGGCCGAGGAGGGCTTCCGCTTCCGTCCCGACGAGGTTCGTGCGGCCATCACATCTCGGACCCGCGCGATCATGGTGAATTCGCCATGCAACCCTACCGGCACGGTGCTGCCCCCCGGGGACCTCGCCGAGCTCGCCGCTATCGCCGACGAGCACGGCATCTGGATCGTGAGCGACGAGATATACCACGGACTCGACTTCTCGGGGCGCAGTCGCTCGATTCTTGAGTTCACCAATCGGGCCTTCGTGCTGAACGGGTTCTCGAAGGTCTATGCTATGACCGGCTGGCGCCTCGGGTACCTCATCGCCCCGCGTCCGTTCGTGCGCCCGTGCGAGAAGATCCAACAGAACTTCTTTCTCTGTGCGAACCACTTCGTCCAGGTAGCAGGCACCGCCGCGCTCACTCAGGCGCAGGGCGAGGTCGCCAGGATGCGGGAGATCTACGATGAACGGCGCCGCTACCTGGTGCCGGCGCTGCGCGGTATCGGGCTGACAGTGGCGAGCGAGCCGACCGCTGCGTTCTACGTCTTTGCGGATGCCCGCGCGTGGGGGCCCGACTCGCTCGAGCTGTCCAGCCGCATCCTCGAGGAGGCGTTCGTCTCGGCAGCGCCGGGCATCGACTTCGGTCCGGGCGGTGAAGGCTTCCTTCGCTTTAGCTATGCGACGTCGCTCGAGCGGCTCGCCGAGGGCGTGTCCCGGCTCGGCGCGTGGAGCCGGGAGCATGCGCGGGGCTAGGAAGGCGCCGCTCGCCGGAAAGCCCTCATGTTCGCGTTCCGGGTGGCCGAAACGTATACTACGCGACGTTGTCGCGAGCAAATCGACAACGGCACGGATGTTGCACTATCCGGTCGGACACCGCACGGTGCCGACGGCATCCCTTGGAAGGGGACCTCTTGAACGATACGTGGAGCAAGGCCGACCTTCACATTCACAGTACCCACAGTGACGGTCTGGCCACGATTCCCGAGATTATGAGGCACGTGCAGGACAACACGGATCTCTCAATCATCGCCATCACCGACCACAACACCATCGAGGGTGCGCTGCTCGCGAAGTCTCTCGCGGACGATTTCAACATCGAGGTCGTCGTCGGCGAGGAGATATCCTCGAAGTCGGGCCACGTCATCGGCCTCTTCCTGGAAGAGCACATCCCTGCAGGACTCACCGTTGCTGAGACCATCGATTGCATCACCGATCAGGACGGGGTCGCGATGATCCCTCATCCCTTCTCCAACCAGGGCGTCTTCGGGCCGTTCGGCGTGAAGGGTTTCGGGGCCGCGCTCAACGAGCTGGCGTTCCATGCCCTCGAGGTCTACAACTCAATGCCGTTCCTCGTCTACGCGAACCGCGTGGCCGCCGAGGTGTTCACGGGGGGCCAGGGTATCGCCGCAACCGGCGGTTCCGACGCCCACGTGCTCCAGGGGATCGGTAAGGGCTACACGGTCTTCCGCGGTACCAGCGCCGAGAATCTGCGCGCCAGCATCGACGCACTCGAGACCCGGGCCGAGACTGGCCGCGGGGGGCTCGCTATTGCGCTGCGTTATGCATTCCACTTCTCCCGGATCCAGCGCCAGCGCGAGTGGAATTGGGAGCGCTGCAAGCCCGAGCGCGTCAGGTAACGTTTCAACTCACGCGTGTCCTGCGACATCCGTTGCGGCTTCCGCAATCGCCTCCGCCAACACCTCGGCCAACACCTCGTCATCTCCCCATGGCGCCACGTGCACCACGCGCACATCCTCGGCGACTCTCGCGTCGCGTGCGGCAGCGGGGATGTCTAGCAGGGTCTGCAGGTTGGCGAATAGATGGCACACAGGTACTACCAGCACGTGTTCGCAACCGAGGGCGGCGAGGTGTCGCACGGTCTCGCTGACCCCCGGGTCGCGCCACTCGGCCGCACACACACGTACGCGGTCGGTGGTGAAGCCTTCCTCGGCGAGGAAGAGTCGGACCCGGTTGGCGAACGCGTTTTCCTGGATGTCGAAGGACTGGTTGATGCGCCCGTGTTCACCGGGCTGTCCGTGGACGACAAGCGCCACTCCGGTCTGTGACGGGTTCGACCGGAAGGCAAGTGCCCGCCGGGCGACGAGACGTGCGAGTTCGTCCGAGGTCCAGAGCGATCGCGTGTACGTGACGGCCAACCCGTTAGCGTCAGCGTTACGCGCCTCGGCCCCACGGAGTTCCGCGTCGGCGTGGAAACTTTCCGCTATGTAGGCCCCGGTCACCACGGCGGCGGAGAACCCCGCTTCATGAGCCGCATCGAGAGCTGCGCTCAGCGACTGTCCATCACCGCAGCGCAGCACCACGGGGCAAGCGAAGGTAGTGCGATCCAGGTGTGCCTCAAGGCGCTCCGCGAGGCCATGTGCCTGACCGGGCTCGGGGCTTCGCCCTCCGATCGCTCGGTAGCGCGCCTTTTGGGCGGCATAGTGGAAGGGCGTCACGCTGAGCGTTGGTTCAGGGAGGCCGGCATCGACCAGCTCGGCTATCTCCCGTGTCACCTCGGCCGGAACGTACTCCTCGGCTTCAATATCCACCATCAGAAGGACGAGGATGCGGGACGGGGTGCCCGCGGGCGGAAGAGTCGACGGTCGGGATCGCGGCTCAACGTAGGCGAGGAGCGAGGAGACCAGCGCGAAGCCGCCACCTACTGCGCCGACGGCTATCAGGCTGGCAATCACCGTGAGAGAGGGTCGATCGTAGATGGTGACCAGTCGGTTGCCGGACAGGACGCTCCCCGCCATCGAGGCGACTCCCGCAATCATCACGAGGCCTTCGCGGCGACGGCTGACGACGAGAAGAACCGCAAGAGCTGCGCCCGCCCCCAGCGAACCGCCGACCAGCCCGATCCACAGGAGCGGAACCATCGACATCCTTCCCACAGCCCGACGCACACGATGATACCCGAGGAGGGGCGGACACGCCGCATTGACCCCAATATACCCCCAAGGGTATAATAGCCAGACGAGACGATCCCGGAAGATGGCGAAGGGAAGATTGATGACCGATAACGTCATAGAGGTGAATGCCGACCGGTTCCAGAACGAGGTGCTTGACGCGACCGTGCCTGTGGTTGTGGATTTCTGGGCTCCGTGGTGCGGCCCGTGCCGTGCCATTGCCCCCGAAGTTGAGAAACTTGCCGTCCGTGCCGACGGCGCCCTGAAGTTCGTCAAGGTCAATATCGACGAGAATCGTGACGTGGCGATGAAGTACGGTGTCATGAGCATCCCGACCGTCGCTAAGTTCGAGCGCGGCTCGGTCGTGGCGCAGGCAGTAGGCGCCAAGGGCGCCGACGCCATCTCGAAAGAGCTGGCTCTGGGGGTGTAGGGAGTTGCCTACGTACGACCTGAAGTGTCAGGATTGCGGTGAGCGCTTCGAGAGGTTCCTCATGCGTTTGATACGCTCCGAGGATCGCGTCTGCCCGTGTTGCGGTTCCACCCGCGTCATGACCGGACCGGGCGGGGGAGTGATTTCAATCCCCCGCGTCGGAAGGAGCGGCTCGGAGGCGTGTGGCTCAGGAGGGTTCACCTGAGCATGAGGACGTGCGCCCGGTCGGGCGACAACTGACGGGGGGACCCGGTGGACCACGCATACAAGCGGACAAGGGCCGGGAGTTTCCCAGACACCATCGAAGCCGTGGAGCGCGCCGTGCGCGCCCGCGGCTTCGTCATCGAGAACAAGTACGACATCGGTGGCACGGTCGTGGCCAAAGGGTTTGCGATACGCCCTCTCGTTATCATGGAGGTCAGCCCCCTCGAAGAGGTCGGGAGCCCACTCTCCCTGGTGCTTCCATGCCGGATCAACATATACGAGGAGGATGGGGAAGTCGTCGTGGCTGCGCTCAGGCCGACTATCTTCGGAGCGATCTACCCCGAGCACCGGCTCGACGAGCTCGCGAAGGGCATTGAGGCCATCGTTATCGGCATAGTCGACGACGCAACGGCGTGAAGGGCCTGTTCACTTCACGCACGACGAGTACTTGAGGAACACCGCGATCGCCTCGTCTATGAGTTCGTCACGTGTCTTCTCTTCCTCGTCGATCAGACACCGCTTCATGGAGTGGCCGATGATGTGCAGGCCGACCTGGTTCAATGCAGACTTCGCGGCCATGATCTGTGTGAGGACGTCCTCGCAATCCTTGCCGGATTCGATCATGGACTGAAGGCCCCGTATCTGTCCCTCGAGACGACGGAGGCGGTTCAGGATACGTGTGCGCTCGCTGTCAGCCGCCAAGGGTCCTATCGTGTCTGTCATGGCGTTCACCTCATCTAGGGTGGGGTATCATCTGCATCTGTGGGCCAGTACGTACAATATACCCCCAGGGGGTATAATCCGCAACCGGGGAGAAGCGCATGGGCTACCGGGTGACACCTGGTGAGAGTGGTGGGCCGGATCGGAAATCCCGCATCCGCCGCATTCTTGTGACGATTCTGGTGCTCAACGTGGCAGTCGCCCTGGCGAAGCTCGGCTGGGGGTACGTAGCCGGGTCGGTCTCCATGGTCGCAGACGGGTTCCATTCGCTGTTCGATGGCGCGTCGAACGTTATCGGCGTCATCGGTCTCGGGCTTGCGGCCCGCCCCGCCGACCGTGACCATCCGTACGGGCATGGCAAGTACGAGACATATGCTTCTGCAGCCATCGGTGCGATGCTCGCATTCGCCGCATACAACGTCGGGAGCGCAGCGATCGGTCGGCTCCTCGCTGGCAGTCCGCCCCCGCGGGTGGATGCCATCGCGTTCGGTGTCATGATAGGCACGCTCGCGGTCAACATCGGTGTGACGCTCTACGAGCGATCGGTCGGCAAGCGTCTGGGCAGCGAGATCCTCATTGCCGATGCGAGCCATACCGCGAGCGACGTCCTTGTGAGTATCGGTGTTATCGGGGGCCTGATCGCTGTTCGCGCCGGGTATCCCGCGGCGGATCCGCTGATAGCGTTGGCTGTCGCAGGCGCGATCGCTTACACGGCGTACAACGTGTTCAGGCAGGCAACAGTCACGCTTTCGGATACGGCGCGAATCGACCCGGCCAAGATAGCCGCCGTGGTCAGGGAGGTTCCCGGCGTCCTCGGCTGTCATCACATCCGAACACGCGGCTCGACCGCCGAGGTCTACGTTGACCTCCACATACAGGTCGACCCCTCGGCTACGGTCACTGCTGGTCATGCGGTCGCCGAGGCCGTGGAGCGCGCAGTGTGCTACGCATTCGACGCTGTCGTCGACGTGGTGGCACACCTCGAGCCCTACGATGCCTATCAGGTTGACAAGACTGCCAAGGAGATTGATGCAGGACTCGCCTGAGACGACGTCCGGGCGCGGGCATGCGTGGAAGGGTTACGCGCTCGTGGCGCTCGCGGCGTTGTGCTGGGCTACCGGTGGGCTCACCGCCAAGTGGCTCTTCACGCCGACAGGTCCCGACACCGCAGCGTGGCGGGTCCCGCCGCTCGGCATGACCGTCGACCCCGTGGTGCTATCCGGCGCGCGCGCCTTCAGTGCGTTTGCGGCGCTCATCATCTACCTGGTCATCTCGCGGCGCTATGCGTTGCGGATTTCCTGGCGCCACCTGCCATTCTTCGCGCTCTTCGGCGTGGTTGGCCTTGCAGGCGTCCACTTCACCTACTTCAAGGCGATTTCCTACACCAACGTGGCTACCGCGATCCTGCTCGAGTACCTTGCGCCGGTTATCGTGCTGATTGTCTCCGTCATCTTCCTCGGTCAGCGGCTAACGTGGACGCTGCCCGCGGGAGTCGGGCTCTCCATCCTCGGGTGCGCCCTCGTCGTCGGAGTAATCGGTGGAGATGGGCTGGCGGTGAGCCCCGAAGGCATCGCGTGGGGACTGGCGTCGGCGGTCTTCTTTGCCGCCTACTCGCTCATGGGACGGTATGCGGCCCGGCGTTTCTCCCCCTGGACGACGCTTGTGTACGGCCTTGGTTTCGCATCGATCTTCTGGTTGCTCTACCTGGGTGGCCCTTGGGGTGCCGCCGATGCCTTCGCCGCCCCCGCATCGACGGCGGCGGTGCTCTTCATCGCCGTGGCGAGCACGATCATCCCGTTCGCGGCGTTTCTGAAAGCGTTGCACTACATCGACCCGACTCGCGCCACCATCGTGGCGACACTGGAACCTGTGATCGCGGGCGTAGCTGCGTTCGTGGCGCTGGGCGAGACTTTCGGTGCCATCCAGATGCTCGGCGGCGTCCTCGTGCTGGGTGCCATCATGCTCATCCAGGCGTCCGGAGTGGCCGAGCCGGTACGGCCTTTCGAGGTCCCGCCAGCGTCCTGACCGCACAGAACCTCCACGCAAGTACACCCCTTCGCGGTGGTATATTCTTTGCTAAGCGCCGCTTTTTCCAGGCGGCCGTAATGCGCCGGGGAGGATTCGTCGTGGAGGTCGGGCAAAGGGCCGAACTCAGGCAGAAGGTCACACTTTCGCCCCAGGTCTACCAGGGCTTGAGCATCCTTGCCATGCCTATAGTCGATCTCCAGCAGCTCGTCGAGGCCGAGATGCTCGAGAACCCGCTCCTCGAGGTAGATGAGATCGAGCCGGAGCCTGCCGAGGAGGATGAGGCACGTCACGAGAGCGACGAGGAAGAGCGCGCCTGGGACGAATGGCTCGACATGTACGACGAACTCGACTCGACGGACTTCAGCGGCCCACGAGACCCCAACGAGCAGGCGGCCAACACCGAGGAGTTCGTCGGGGGGATACTGAGCTTCTCGGACTACCTCGAACAGCAGCTCGCAATGATGGAACTCACCGGCGAAGTGGACGCTGCGGCGCGCGCGGTCATCGGCTCGCTCGACGTCGACGGGTTCTTCCGGGGAGACTGCGTCGAAGTCGCTGCGCTCGTAGGGGTGACGCCCGAGCAGGCCGAGGAGGGCCTCCGCGTCGTCCAGCAGATGGATCCGCCGGGGGTCGGAGCGCGTACGCTCGCCGAGGCGCTCATCATTCAGATGGACTTCCTCGGTTTGAAGGACCCGCTTCTGGAACGTATTATCGCGGGCCATCTCGACGATGTCGCTGCGAGCCACCTCCGTAAGATCTCCCGTGCTCTCAAAGTGAGCGAGCCCGAGGTGCGCGACGCGGTCGCGTCGTTGCGCTCGCTGAATCCGCGTCCCGCGGGGGCGTACTCGCCCGGACCGTCACCGGGATACATCGTCCCCGATGTCACGCTTCGCCGCTTCGACGACGAGTGGCTGATCATCCCCAACAGCGACTCCATACCTACACTCCGCGTGAGTCCCCGCTACCGTTCGATGCTACGCTCGGGTTCGGACGCCGACGACGAGACCCGCCGCTACCTCAAGGACAAGATCCGATCGGCCGAGAGCTTCATCAAGAACATCGATCGGCGTAAGGACACTGTGAGCCGCATCACCCAGATTATCCTCGAGGTGCAGGCGGAGTTCTTCGAGGACGGCAAGGGTCCGCTGCGCCCGCTGCGTCTCGAGGACGTCGCAGTCGAGATCGGCGTACACCTGTCGACGGTGAGCCGAGGGGTGACCGGAAAATACATGGCCACCCCCTACGGGCTTTTCGAGCTGAAGCACTTCTTTGCGGGTGGATATCGCACCAGCACCGGCATGGACATCGCCTCTACGAGCATCAAGCAGAGACTGAAGGAACTCGTGTCTGAGGAGGATCGGGCCAAGCCCCTGTCGGACCAGAAGCTCGCCGAACTGCTCTCGGCAGAGGGGGTCACCGTGGCGCGCCGCACGGTGGCGAAGTACCGCGAGGAGTTCAACATCGAGCCTTCGTGGGCAAGGAGGCGCCGGTGAGCGAGCAGCCACGGTCGAGCGAGGAAGCCGAGGCACAACGCAGGGCGGTGAGGATACGCGCCGGGGTCATCGTGCTCGCGATGCTCACGGTCGTGACAACCCTACACCTCTACACGAACGTCGCTGGCGGCGCGATCATGCTGCACCTGCTCTACCGGCGGCTGTACTACGTCCCGATTCTGTACGCCGCGTTCGTATTTGGGAAGAAGGGCGGCTTCCTGACCGCCCTTGCCGCGTCGGTGCCGTTCGCGATAAACGCGCAGATCACCATAGGCGGCTTCACCGGTCGGACGATCGACAGCAGCCTCGAGGTGTTCATGTACTTCGCCATCGGTGTCTTGTTCGGGGCACTTCGCGACACGGAGGAGCGCAAGACCTCGGATCTGCGCCAGGTGAGCGCGCGGCTCGAAGAGGCGTACAAGAAGCTTGAGGAGCGGGCGATCCAGCTCATCAACATCCAGGACTACACGCAGTCGATCCTCCGCTCGATCACCTCTGGCGTCCTCACGGTCGGTCCTGATGGCTCGATCACTACGGCCAACCCCGCAGCCGAACGTCTCCTCGGGATGTCCGAGTACGAGATGGTACCGAAGAGCATCGGGGCGCTCTTCCGCGACGATGGTGGTCTCGGGGGAGATGTGCGAAAGGTACTCTCGGGACGCATCCCCCTCACGCTGCGGGAGGTGCGCATGATTACCGATGCGGGACACGAGATTCATGTCCAGGCTTCGACGTCTCGCATGCGTGCGGTGGGCGGACGCATTCTCGGTGCTGTGGTGACAATCGAGGATGTATCTGAGGTCAAGGCGCTCACCGAGCAGCTCATCAGAGCCGATCGCCTCGCTGCGATGGGTGAACTCACCGCCGGTGTCGCTCACGAGGTGCGTAACCCACTCGGCGTCATTCGCGCAAGCGTGCAGCTGCTCGAGGACTCGGAGTGCGACGCCGCGCGCATCCACGAGGCCGGCAAGGTCATAAAGCAGGAGATCGACCGCCTTGATAAGGTCATCAAAGCTCTGCTGGACTTCGGTCGACCCAGCAAGCCTACGATGATGCTGACCGAAGTCCCCAGCGTCCTTGCCGATGTTGTGCTCTTCACAAGCCGGTTCGCAGGGCAGTCCGACGTGACGATCTCAGAGCACTACGCGCCGGACCTACCGCGCGTGATGGCCGACCCCGACCAGCTCAAGCAGGTGTTCCTGAACCTCGTCACCAACGCTGTGCAGTCCATGGAGGAGAGTGGGGGCACGATCGACATCTCCGCGTCAGAGCAGGGGGACTTCGTGGTTATCACCGTGAGTGACACGGGGCCGGGTATCCCCCGTGAGGAGATCGGCAAAGTGTTCGACCCGTTCTACTCGACCCGTGATGCCGGTACCGGTCTCGGGCTCACCATCGTGCACCGCATCATCGACGAGCACGATGGGCATATCGAAGTGGAGAGCAGCCCGGAGGGCACGACATTCCGGCTCTCGCTGCCGATGGCCATCGACGACGAACCGACGGAGGACTCCCGATGAAGGGGCGCGTACTCGTAGCAGACGACGAGAAGAACATGCGCTGGGTGCTTGCCCAGGCACTCGAGTCGGAGGGCTTTGAAGTGGTGCAAGCGGCCGATGGCAAGGAGGCCCTGGCGGCGATAGGGGAGGCCGAGCCGGACCTCATGGTGCTGGACCATCGCATGCCCAAGCCGGACGGTATGGACGTTCTGCGGCGGCTACGTGCAGGGGGGAGCACGTTCCCGATCATCATGCTCACCGCACACGGCAACGTTGAACAGGCGGTCGAGGCGATGAAGGCCGGGGCGAACGAATACCTGACCAAGCCGTTCGACCTCGAAGAGCTCAAGATCGCCATCGAGAAGGCCCTGAAGGTGCGGGGACTTGCGACTGAGGTCGAGCGATTGCGCGAGGAGCTCGACCGCGAGTACGACGTCGAAGGTATCGTTGCCGCCGAGCCCCGGATGATGGATGTCATCGAGAACATCCGCAAGGTGGCTCCCACCAATGCGACCGTGCTCATCTACGGCGAGTCCGGGACCGGGAAGGAGCTCGTCGCGCGCGCGATACACCAGCTGTCAGAGCGCGCCGACCGCCCGTTCGTCTCGGTTAGCGTTGGAGCCCTGCCTGAAACCCTGCTCGAGAGCGAACTGTTCGGCTACGAGAAGGGGGCTTTCACCGGTGCGATGACGGCGAAACCCGGGCGGTTCGAGCTCGCAAACGGTGGGACGCTCTTCCTGGACGAGATCGGCGACATCACACCGGGGGTGCAGGTCAAGTTGCTCCGGGTCCTCCAGGAGCGTCGATTCGAGCGTCTCGGTGGCACGCGGAGCATCGAGGTCGACGTCCGGGTCGTTGCCGCTACGAACCGCGACCTCCAGCAGCTCATAGCCGACGGGACGTTCCGGGAGGACCTCTTCTACCGGCTGAACGTCGTACCGGTGACTCTGCCGCCACTGCGTGCGCGGATGAGCGACATACCTCTTCTTGTGGCGCACTTCCTCGATAAGTTCAACGCGGGTGCGAAGAAGATATCCCCTGACGCCATGGAGGCGCTCGCGACGTACCAGTGGCCCGGCAACATCCGTGAGTTGGAGAACACCATCGAACGGATCGTCATCCTGACCCAGGGCGACGAGATCGGCGTGGACGACCTGCCGATGGAAATCAGGCTGAACTCGCGCTCGTGCGTTCCGGCCTCAGGAGATTTCACCCTGCCGGATGAAGGTATCGATCTCGAGGAGGTCGAGCTCGACCTCGTGCGCCAGGCGCTCTCGCGGACAGGGGGAAGCGCCCCGAAGGCCGCCAAACTCCTGGGTCTGACCTCAAAGACTCTCGAGGCGAGGATGCAGCGCCTCGGCTTATGATGCGCCCGGCTTTGGCATGAGTGTTGCACCTTCGCGAACATCGCTGCGCATCCACGCCGGGAGTGAGCATGGCGCGTGAACAGGACACGAGGAGAACGATTATTGCTGGCTTCGCATTCGGCATCCTTGTGCTTCTCTCTGTCGCGGCGCTCCTTCTTTCTATGCTCCGGTCGACACCAACGACACCGGTCTGGGGTCTGGCGCTGATCGTCGGGACCCTCGTCGCGCTCGTCGCCTTGCTCCTCCTCGAGCCTGCAGCAGAGACCCATGAGCATGATCTCGTGGTATCGTCATGTGCCGCATGTGGTAAGCCGACCCTCGAGGAGTGGCGCCTGTGCCCGTACTGCGGACAGATGCTCGAATGCGACATGTCTATGCCGATGCAAGGAGACCGGGCCCATGGCTGAAATGAAGACCGTTCACCTGAATACGACAGGCATGCACTGTGGTTCGTGCGCGATGCTCATCGACATGACCCTCGGAGATCTCGAGGGTGTTTCCGAGGTGAAGACCGACTACGCGTCGGGGCTCTCCGTGGTCACCTTCGATTCGGACCGCGTCTCCGTTGACGACCTCGTGCAGGCCGTCCGCTCGGCAGGATACGAGGCCGCTCTCTCGGAGTAGGGGTTCTCCGCGGGTTTGCATCCGAGATACCCCATGGGGTATACTCTGCCATCGTTGACCGGAGTGGTAGCGTGGAGGTAGTGCGATGGAGATGGGATTCGCGGTGGCATTCGCCGCGGGCGTCGTGTCGTTCCTGTCTCCGTGCGTCCTGCCCCTGATTCCCGGCTACCTGTCGTTCATGACGGGCATCGCGGTGAGCGATCTTGGATCAGGTCGCTCGGCTCGCGTCCTTCTGGGACCTGCGCTGCTCTTCGTCGCCGGCTTCTCGGTCGTATTCACGACCCTCGGAGCCTCAGCCTCGTTCCTGGGTTCGTTCCTCGTCGACTACCGAGTCGTTCTCGAACGTGTCGCGGGACTCCTCGTCATCGGTTTCGGAATCGTGATGCTCGGCGTGATCAAGGTGCCATGGCTCTACGGCGAGGCACGGGTCGACATGGGCAAGGCCCGTGGGTTCGGTCGGGGCGCCGCATTCGTGATGGGAGCCGCGTTTGCATTTGGGTGGACGCCATGTGTCGGCCCGGTGCTCGGCGCCATACTCGCGCTCGCTGGCACGACGGCCAGTGTCGGACAGGGTGCGGTTCTGCTGCTCGTCTACTCACTAGGTCTCGGAGTTCCCTTCATAGCAACCGCGCTGCTCTTCGGCACGATCGGTCCACTCCTCGCCCGTATCAACCGCCATGCCCTCGTGATCAACCGGGTCGCAGGCGTGCTCCTCATCGCTGTCGGTGCGCTCATTCTCACCGGTAGGCTCTCCGCTCTGGTCGGTGCGTTGAGTACTGTACTGCCCAACGTGGCTCTCTAACGGTTGGTGGCTCGGTGCCCGTGCTTTACGATGGGCGGGGCTGGTAATCGCATCGCGTAACAGGTGAGGGCTGAATGATGAGACGGGGCGGCCGGACCACGAGCCTGGCCACCAGTGTCGTGCTGCTGACGTTCGTGCTGGCTATGGTTGCGGTCAGCATTGTAGGTCTCTCCGCGCTTGTCGGTGTCTATGACCTTGCGAGCAGCCACGTGAGCGCGCGTCATCAGGCCTACCTGCAAGCGCTCGTTGGCGACATCGCCCTGCGACTCGACCCCGCTGGCCGGCTTGTGACCCAATCGATCGCCGTCGCGGTCGACGCCGAGACCGGCGAGGTGGACCGGGCCGCGCTCGCGGCCCAGTTCGACACAGGAATCGAATACGTCGATCAGCTTCTGTTCGCCCGCCGCGATGGTACCGTGATCAGCGGCTACCCGACCTTCCGAACGCCGCGCAGCGTTGAGGGATATCCGGTGCTTTCGAACGCAACCACAGAAACGCCTGTCTACTACTACGAGCGCCTCGAGGACTCGGCGGACACGCGCTTGTGGGTCGCCCGCGCTGTAGAGGGTAACGACGAACTCGTGATGCTGGCGCGCGTGAGGTCCGGCTTCCTGCGACCGTTCGTCGATCGCTTCGCCGACCCGGAGATCGATCGGTGGGTCCTCCTTGTGGAGCAGGATGGCACCGCCGTGGTGATGAGTGTCGGGGCGTCCCGGCTCGTGCAGGAGAGCATCGTGTACCAGGAGGAGCAAGGGGCACCGAATCGGGGCGGAACCGTGTCTGCGGTGGCCGAGGATGAGGCAGTGGTCTGGGGGCACTATGCCGATATCGAAGGATACCCTGGCCTTCCCTGGCGTGGCGTCATCGTCGAGCCCCGTGCCGGGGTGGTCATGGCGACACTCCTCGCGCTGGCGCCTGCGGTTATGGCGCTCGTCGCAAGCGGCGTTATCACGCTCGTGCTGGTCGGTGTCTTGGCCCGCCGTCTCGTCGCCCCGCTCACTTATCTGGAGGAGCGTGCGCGGGAGGCGGTGACCGGTGCGTACGTGAGACCGCTCCAGAGCGAGCGCACGGACGAGATCGGTCGTCTCGCGGCGGCGTTTAACGCCATCGCCTTGCGGCTCAACGCGTTGCACGATCTCTCCCAGCTGCTTGCTTCGTCGTCCCGGCTCGATCAGGTGCTCGACGGCATCATGTCGGCGATGGGGCACATCGTCAGGACGGCAACGGTCGCGGTCTTCCTCGTCGACGAGCAGTCCGGTACGCTTGCGCTCGCCCGCGCTCGAGACCTGTCGTCCGAGGGGCCGGAAGGAGTGTCTCTGGATTCCGACTCGTGGCTCGTGGAAGCGCTTCACGCCGAGGATCCAGAGGTGCGCTTCGCATTCGGTGCGGATATCGCCAGGTTCGTTCCTGGAGAGTACGGTCAAGCAGTCACCGTGCTCACCGCTTCGCTCACTGTAGGCACTGAACCCCTCGGTGTGGTCGTCGTCATCGAAGACGGTGCGCGGACGTTCAGCGAGGCAGAGACGGAGATGGTACGTACCTTCTCGGCCCAGGCGGCCGTCGCCGTCTACAACTCGCGACTCTTCGAGATCGAGACGCGCTCGCGAACGGAGGCTGAGGTACTTCGCGCGGTTGCCGAGCAGCTCTCCCGGCCTCAGGAGCTGGCGGCCGCTCTCGAGAGTGTCGAGGAGACCACCGCCATCCTTCTCGGAGCCTCCTCGACGGTGCTTGCAGTCTTCGATCGGGCGGCATTCGGGCTTCCCTCCGCCTCGCATCCGCTCGCAGAGGAGGCTCTCCTCGCCGCCTGGCGGGAGAGTGTGGATGCGGCGGAGCCGACGGCGGTCGTCGACAGCGACTCCGGGGATGGCGCAGCGCGTCTCCTGGCGTCCATAGCGGCTAGCCGGGCGTTGCTTGCGGCCGTCATGATCGACAAAGAGCCATGCGCGATTCTCGCGTTCCTGCGTGCTGGCGAACGTCCATTCACGCTGCGCGAGCACCGGCTGGCGGCATCACTGGCGAGTCAACTCTCGCTGGCGTTTGAGAGCGCGTACAACTTCGAGCGCGCCCGGACCAGGGCCGTCAATCTCGAGACTATCTTCCGCATCAGTCAGGCGGTGAGCTCTTCACTGCAGACGAAGGTGGTACTCAATCGTGTCCTCGATGTCGTGCAGAAGATCTTTGCGGCGGATGCCGTGTCTCTGATGACCTACGACGCCGCATCGGGGATGGTCTCGACAGAAATGGCGCGGGGCATGGTTTCGTCGGAGATGCTCCACTTCGAGACAGAGCCGGGTGTCGACGTGCCCGGTCGCGTGTTCTCGAGCGGTGAGCCGGCCCGTGCGGCTGATGTCTGCGAGATCAAGGGGGGGTTGGCCACGCTCGCAGCCGAGCAGGGACTTCACTCGATGCTGTCGGTTCCGTTACTTGCACGCGGCCGCAGCACAGGTGTGCTCAGCGTCTTCTCGACCGAACGCGGCGCCTTTTCCGATGAGGACATGGGCCTGCTTCACACCTTTGCCTCGCAGGCCGCGCTCGCGATCGACACCGCAAAGCTATACAGCAAGGAGCACCTGGTCGCCACGGTCCTCCAGGCGTCCATCCTGCCCAAGACCCTTCCGGAATTCCCGGGGATCGAGTCCAGCAGCGTCTACCTGCCTGCGGGCGTCGAGGCCGACATCGGGGGCGACTACTACGATCTGTTCAGGGCGCCCGGCGGTGGCATCTTCATGGTGATGGGCGACGTGTGCGGCAAGGGTGTTGCTGCCGCAACGAAGACGTCGAAGATCAAGTACACCGTACGGGGTCTCGCGGCTGCCGGTCTCGGGCCGGCCGAGATCATCTCCGAAGTCAACCAGACGGTCGCGCAGAGCGGGGACACGAGTGACATCGTCACACTCTGGATCGGAGCACTCGATGTCGATGCGGGCACGCTCTCGTATGCGAACGGCGGTCATCCGCCGGCGCTTCTGAGGCGCGCGGCGGATTCGTCGATCCTGCGTTTCCCGCCGACCGGGGCGCTCCTCGGAGCCACGGCAGGCGCACACTATGACCTTGAAACAGTCCAGGTGGGACCCGGCGACCTCATCCTTCTCTACACGGATGGAGTGACCGAGGCGCGTCGTGGGAATACATTCTTCGGTGAGGGTAGGGTGCAGCGAGCACTACGTCAGGGCAGAGATGCCGGCGATGTCACTCAACGTCTGCTGTCCTCTCTCGACCGATTCGTGCCCGGTGCGATACGTGATGATGCCGCGGTGCTTGCAGTGGGTATCGTCGGAGAATACGCCGGGCTGGCCGTGACGGAACGATAGCGGGGATTGTACGTATGGACCTGGACATGGACCGGCACGAGGAGCAGCGTGCATGCGTGCTCCACCTTGCCGGCGACATAGATGTTGCCGTTGTGCCGGACCTCCGCGGCACGCTGGACCAGGTCATCGAGACCGGTTGCGAGAACATCGTGCTGGACCTCGCTGATGTGACCTACGCCGACAGCTCGGCGCTCGGACTCCTGGTCTGGCTCGACCATCGCCTCCAGCCGCGTGATGGCAAAGCTATTCTGGCGGGAGCGAACGAAGACGTGGCTCGCATCTTCGAGCTCTCCGGACTGCTGAGCGTTGCGGGGTGTCTTGAGGAGCGGGAGGACGTCGAAAGTGCCGTCGCCTGCTTCGACGTCATTCCTACCGGCGCCACCGCCGAGTGGTCTCAGACGCTGGACATGCCCGCAGACGTAGGAGCGCTTGCGGGAGTGCGGCAGCAGGTTCATGACATGGTCGGCACGCTTGACTTCGGCGAATCGGCTCTCTTCGACATCAAAGTGGCTGTCGGAGAGGCGCTTGCGAACGCCATACGCCATGGGTCGCCGAGTGACGGTCAGGCAGCCATACACGTCGCTGTGACCGCGTATCCTGACCGGGTCGTCTTGCAGGTCATCGACTCAGGCAGCGGCTTCGATGGCGATCATGTGTGCAGCGATGACCTCTACGCGGTCGGTGGCCGAGGAGTGATGTTCATGCGAGCCCTCATGGACCAGGTGTGCTTCTCGCCCCTGGAAGGCGGAGGTACCGAGGTGACACTGGTGAAGCGCCGTCCGGTCGGGGCACCGGAGTAGGTGCCCGTCGCGTCTCACGGCCCAGGAGTGCCAGTGACCGCACCCTCTCGGATCCTCATACTCAGCGCGACCTTCGGTGGTGGGCACTGGTCGGCCGCTAATGCTCTCAAGGAGTACTACGCAGCACACTATTCCGATGAGGTCGAGGTTCACGTTATCGACTTCTTCGAGGAGTTCGTGCCGAGTCTGAACGTGTTGGCGCGTTTCGCGTATCAGCAGTCGGTGCAGTTCTTCCCCGTGGCCTACGGCACCTTCTTCGAGCTCTCGAACAAGCTGCCCACTAATCCGGTCGTGCACGAGCTGAGGATCATGGGCATGGCGCGAGCGAGTTCCTTCATAGCGCAGTGGCGGCCTGATGCGGTCATATCGACCTTCCCCGTCGCGGGTGGGGTGGTCGCCGATATCAAAGCGGGGCGCCCGCTCGTATCGGCTACGGTCATCACCGACTTCGGCGCTCACCGGACGTGGCTCCACCCGGCCACAGACCTGTACTTCGTCGCGTGCGACGAGGTCCGTGAGGACCTGATCATACGTGGCATACCCTGGGACCGGGTGGCCGTTTCGGGGATACCCATCCGCGAGGGCTTCAGCCAGGACGTCGGCCGCACTGAGTGTCTGGAAAGTTTCGGGCTGGCTGACCGGTACACGGTCTTATTGGCGCCCGCTGGCGGGAGCGCGTCCGACGCTGCGGCTCTGGCTTCAGACATCGCCGATGCGGGCATCCAGGTCGTGGCTTTCTCTGGGAGAAGCGAGCGCCTTCGTCGACGACTCGATATGGCCGCACAACGGCGGACACTGCTCAAAGTGTTCGGTTTCATCGAGGAAATGCCTAGAATGATGAGAGCGGCTGATGTGCTGGTGGGGAAAGCAGGCGGTCTCACGGTCTCCGAGGCCTTAGCGAAGCGTCTGCCGTTGCTTATCTTCAACCCGGTGCCGGGGCAGGAGGTCTACAACGTCGACTTCCTTGTGAACTACGGCGCGGGGCTGTGGTGCCGTGACGAGGAAGACGTGGTCGAGAAGGTGCGATTTCTTGCTACACACCCGGAACGGCTCGATCAGATGTCCGAGAACGCCGGAGCGCTCGGCAAGCCCGCGGCGGCTCGTGCTGTCTGCGAAAGGGTTCTCGCTTCGGTGAGGGCCGGACGAAGCTAAGGAAGGTGCTCAGGATGGACGTGTTCGAGACTTTCGAGAGGCGCCACTCGGTCAGATCTTTCCGTCCAGACCCGGTTCCCACAGAGATGCTCGAACGAATCATCCGTGCTGCGTCGCTTGCCCCCTCGGCGATGAACGAGCAGCCGTGGCGCTTCTACGTGACGACCGGAGAGACGCGCAGGCGGGTGGGCGAGGCTATGGCGCATGGCACCACTCACCTCGAGGAGTTCATCGACGTCATGGGTCCGGAACTACATGCCCAGGCGGTGCAGTGGTACTCGGAACTCGGTAACGCGCCGGTGGTCATCGTCTGCACGATGCCGAAGACCGAGGATGAGTTCTGGCGCCTGAACACTCATCTGTCCATCGGCGCGGCCATCGAGAACACCCTGCTTGCTGCCACCGGACAGGGTCTGGGCGCGTGCAACATCACCTTCTCCTTGTACGTTCGCGATGAGCTCGCGAAGACGCTCGACATCCCGGAGGACCGTACGATCGTCGCGATTGTGGCGGTGGGTTATCCTGATGAGGCGCAGCCCGAGCCACCGGCGCACAGGTCCGATGTCGCCGTCTTCCTTGACTGAGCCCATGACACGAGCCGTCTTCTTCGATGTGGGAAACACACTGCTGTTTCCGTATCCCAGCGTATCCGAGGTCTGCCGTCAGGTCCTCCTGAATGCGGGACACGTCCGTGACCTTGAGGCGATCGACGCGTTCATGCCCCTTGTCGACGCGTACTACGAGGACCGCTATCGGGAGGATGATACCTTCTGGACTGACGAAGGCGAGACCAATGAAGTGTGGGTGGGGATGTATTCTCTTCTCGCTCGCAAGCTCGGTCTGAAAGAAGACGCCGAAGACCTGGCGCGCCGAGTGTATGACGAGTTCGGCAGGGCGGACCGGTGGCGCGCCTACGAGGACGTCGTACCGGCGTTGATGCGCATCAAGGGACGAGGTCATTGCATCGGTGTGATTTCGAACTGGGACCGCCGCCTCACCACACTGCTCGAGGGTCTCGGGATTGCCGGTCTACTCGACACGATCGTCTCCTCGGCAGAGGTCGGGCTGCACAAGCCCGATCCGCGCATCTTCGAACTCGCGTGTAATCGGGTGGGTGTGGAGCCACAAGACGCCGTACACGTCGGCGACCACCACTATGCGGACATCCTGGGTGCCTCGGCGGTCGGCATGATACCGGTGCTGATCGACCGCCAGCAGACACCTCCTTTCGGTCGGGGGATCGGTACGCTCGACGCGCTTGAGGCGTTTCTGGGCTGGTCCGTGTGATAAGGGAGGTTCGGACATGACTCGCGCCGTGGTGTGGGTGGCTGGTGCGCTCGCGTTCGCAATCTGCCTGGCAGGAGCGTACGGTGCCTACCTCCTCGCAGGCTACTCATGGGACCAGGTTGTGTCTTACGAGACCCCGTTTGGGGACTACGATCGCCCGTGGGCCGCCGAAGCGGCGCCGGTCGCCGCTCCGCGCCCCGACCATTCCCCGCGCACCGTCCTCGTTATCATCGACGGGTTGCGTCTGGATGTGACCGATCAGATGCCGAACTTCCAGACATTGCGGCAGTACGGCGCCGACATGATCGCCGTCACCCCACAGCCGTCGCTCTCCTACCCGACGTGGACCACGATACTCTCCGGGGCGACGCCTGACGTCTCCGGGGTGACCACCAACTGGTTCGAGGGCGCCGTGCCCGTGGAGACGCTCATCGACAGCGCGCTCGGTGCAGGTCTTGGCGTGGCCGTCTCCGCACCCGAGGACTTCGAGACACTCTACGACGCTGACCGGGCGCAGGCGACGTACTTTGCCGAGTGGACGAAGGAGTACATGTCCGGCACCTACGTCGACCAGGCAATCGATCTGGCGCGCGGTACCAATCCAGCGCTCCTCATCGTGCACCTGCCCGACGTGGACGAGGCGGGGCACGATTATGGTGGGGCATCGGCGGAGTACCTCCAGGCGGCCCAGCGCATCGACGGAGAGATCATCCGGCTCGTCCAGGCGTTGCAGGACGACCGCACACTCTTCGTGATAACCGCGGACCACGGCCACCTGGACGCAGGCGGGCACGGGGGCTGGGAAAGCGTTGTGAGGCAGGTCCCGGCCGTCTTCGTCGGGCAGGCTGCGTCGCTTGAGCGTGGCCGGATCTCCCAAACGGACATCGCTCCGACGATAGCGGCATTCCTCGGCATACCGGTACCGGCCCACGCAGAGGGGAGCATTCGCCCCGAACTGTTCGTGCCGGGCGCGGTCGATTCTACTGGCGGCGACGCGCACGCCCGGCAGTTCGCGGACCGCTACCTCGCCGC
>JACUUN010000175.1 GCA_014859265.1 Coriobacteriia bacterium | reverse complement strand
CGTTAGCCACAGCAAGAATCCGGTTTGGCCCTGTTTGGACGAGGGGCGTATCATCGAGGCATGAGCACACCGGCCATCGACATCGACAAGCTCGCACCGGAGGAGCGACTCAAGCTCATCGGCGACCTGTGGGAGAGTCTGCGCGCCAAACCCGAGGCGGTGCGGCTCACCCCCGCCCAGAGAGCCGAGCTCGACCGTCGCCTCGATGCCCTGGATCGCGGGACCGCTGACGTCATGACATGGGACGAGGCCAAGCGCCGGCTGCGCGGCTGATCATAGTGCCAAGACAGCTCTGGATCCTCACGGATGCCGTGGTCGAGATTGAGGCCGCACAGACGTGGTACGAGGCGCAGCGCCCCGGACTCGGCGACGAGTTCCTTGGCGCTATCGAGAGCGCTGTCGAATCGCTCCTCGCCTTTCCCGAAGCCTGCCCCGTCGACTACCGTGACGCACGACGCTGCCTCGTCGAGCGTTTCCCTTACTGCCTTTACTACCGCGTCGAGTCCGACGGGGTAGTCGTCGTCGCCCTGCTTCATGCTGCCCGCGATCCTGCACGCAAGCGCCGTCGCCTGCGTGGCTAACCCCGGCGTCCAGCAGACACCGCGCTTCGTGAGGTATCCTCGGTTCGTGAGTCGGCGCTGGCGCGGTGCAGCTGACGCCGAAGAGCGTTAGGCACACCTGAAGCCCCGGCGTCACCCGCGCCGGTTGAGCGCCTCGAGCAGCTGCGCCTCGCTCGGGTGCGTCTGGATGCCCCGACCGGGCACCCGGTAGCGCCGTCAACCCATCGTTCCCACGGGCGACTGGGGCTCCGCCTCGATGTCCGCTCCGTCCACGAGGACCGTCGGCGAGCCCCGGAACCCGAGGGCGAGCGCCTGCGCCTCGTCTTCGACGAGCACGAGGTCGACTGTGACATCGCCGCGGGAGGCGGCCAGCGCGCCGGCGACGCGGGCGGTTCCTTCGGCCCCGGCGCAGCCGGCGGTGTGCACGATGGTGATCGTGTGCATCGTAGAGGCCCTCCCGTTCCGGGATTGGCTCGCCCAGCGCGCCGCCGGTCCTCCTCGGCCGATTGTCCCCCGCCAGCGGGTGCCGAACAAGCGCATCGAGCCGACTTCGCCGGTCATCGGCTACCATGAGAGTCACCGGGCGCGGCTCATGCGCCCAGCGTTAGGCGTGTTCCCAGGTGCCCATCCCAGATGCTATAATCAGCACCGGTATTCTGGACTGATTTGGAGGCCTATCATGGCTGGTGCGGTGAAGTTCTCACAGGATGTCGTCCCGCTCGGTGACATGAAGGTGAATCCGGGCAAGGTGGTGCGTCGTGTGGATGAGACCGGTCGCCCGGTCCTGCTGACCAGTCATGGGCGAGGCGTCGCGGTTGTGCAGGCGCTCTCCGAGTACGAGGCCGCACAGGAGGAACGCGAGTTCATGCGCGCCGTGGTCGCCGGTCTTGCCGATATCGGTGCGGGGCGCGTCGTCCCGCTCGCTGATGTGAAGCGCCGCCTGGGTCTTGACTGATGGCCGCGCGCGTCGAGGTCGAGTTCGCGAAGTCCGCTGAAGACGACCTGCTCGACATCATGGCGTGGTATTCGTCCCAACAGGTGCCTGAGGTCGGCATACGTCTGGTCAGGAGCATCATCGAGCGTGTCGAGCAGCTCGCGGCCTTCCCTGACAGCGGCAAGACCGTTCCCGAGTTCGAGACCCCCTGGCTTCGCGAACTCGAACTGCCGCCGTATCGGATCGTCTATCGCCGCGAGGATGCTCTGGTCACCATTGTCCGTGTGTGGCGTAGCGAACGGCTGATGGATCCGAGCCTTGACGGAAACGCCTGACGCCGAAGAGCGTTAGGTGTTCTCCCGGCAGCCCCCGCTCCTGTGTTGACATGTGTGACACATGTGTACACAATAAGGTCACGATTGGAGGCACACCATGAAGTTCGTCAGTGTCCGTGACCTGCGCGGCAAGTCGGCCGACATCTGGCGCGAGCTGCGAGACGAGC
>JACUUN010000174.1 GCA_014859265.1 Coriobacteriia bacterium | reverse complement strand
AGGACCGGTGCCCTATGCTAGCCGTGAGGGAGGAGGCCGGTCGACTCTACCCGCGCAAGCCGCCCTCGATCTGGTTGAGCGGGAGGAACATGGGCTGCAGTCCCGCCGAGGAGCGATCGTCAGCCTGCAGGCACACGAAGCCGAATCGCTCGTAGAACCCCATCGCCTCGGGCTTGGCGTCGAGTCTGACGCCGATACAGCCGAATCGTGCGGCCATCTCGACGGACTCCAGAAGGACGTGGCGGATGAGGCGTGTTCCGACGCCGAGTCCGCGTTGCCGAGTACCACTAGCGAGCCGGCACACCGAGAGGGTCGGGAGCGCATAGCGCGGAAGCCGGCGCACCAGCGCCTCTGAGATCGCGGCGCGCTCGACCTGGGACGCCGCAATCGTCACGTAGCCGAGAACCGCGCATGCCTCAATGGCCAGGTAGGTGACCGAGCAGCGGCGGCGCTGGTTCTGCATCGCGTAGCACCGAAGATACTCGTCAAGTTCAGGAACGCCGCTCTCGAATCCGTCGAGATCATCGCCCCCCTCGAGGCGACGGATCGCGATCCCCGGCTCCGGCGGCATCTCCGCTCAGTCGTCCCCATCGTTGAGAAGATCGCGCAGCGCCGGAGTCGGCTGCCGCGGGTTCTCGACCAGATCGACAACCGTGTCGAACGACTCGGGCGCCAGCACGAGCCGATCGAGACCCGTCGCGATCAGGTCGAAGGCCTCCGCGCGCTCGCGCGTCTGCTCCAACTCGGCCACGTTCCCGGCAAGCTCGGGCTGGATACGCAGCACCTCGCGAGCGGCGTCCAGGAGCCTGAGCTCCTCGATCGGCACGATCGCCGCAACATCCGTCTCATGGCGTGTGATGACGACGCGCTCCTTCCCGAATGCCGCCCGGTTGATGAGACCCGCGAAGTCCTTGCGCGCCTCCGCAGCGGTGACCCTGGTCATGGCGTTGGCTCCCTTGTTCGCGCCGCCTTGTGCACCTTTTATCGTATTTGTACGTTTCGTACAACAGCTCAGGAAGCCATCCCCTAGGTACCACGCCCGTCTTTCCGAGGTCTTACCACGGTGTATCGCCTCACGCCGCCGTGACTCGCCGCACGTCTCTCCCTCCGAGGACCGGCCTTGCCCTATGCTAGCCGTGAGGGAGGAGGCCGGTCGATGCTCGTCGCAGGGCAGCAGCTACCTGAGTGGCACGTCGAGGCCCTGGAGTGGTTCCAGGCCAACGCCGGCCGCGTCTTCCCGGAGCGCCCTCGCGACGTCGGTCTCCAAGTCCCGGTCACGAACCCGCAGGCCGGCATCTGGAAGCCGAGCGGCACGCCCTATGCCCTCAGCGTCCTGCAGGAGAGCGCCCGTTAGCGCGTTCTCACGCGACTGGTCGTAGACCGCTCGCTCGACCCGATGGAAGCGGTCGCCGTCTTCCCCAGAGGCATGCCGAAGAGGGAGTTCACTCATCGCATGGCAGCTACTTGGACTGGTCCATCTCGCCCTCGACCCGATACCCCATAGTGCGATACCCGCGGAGGCGCTTCTCCCACATCTTGGCCAGCATCGGGTGGATCTCGTCCACGTAGTCGTACACGACGACCTCGCGCTTCTCGTCGTGCAGCCGGTGCAACCGCCCCGCGTATTGCTGCAGCGTCCCTCGCCACGAGATCGGCATCGCGAGGAACAGCGTGTCGAGTCGGGCGTCGTCGAAGCCCTCGCCGACGAGACGCCCAGTCGCCACGAGCACCCGCGGCTCCCCCTCCGGTACCGCGCCGAGCCGTTCGGCGAGCTCCGCTCGCTTCCGGATTCCGGCTCCGCTGGACAGAACGAATACGTGCGGTACCCGCTCGGACATCGCGGCAGCCAGCGAATCGCGGTGCGCAGTACGTTCCGTGAGCACGATCGGAGACCGCCCCTGGCCGACCGCCGCAACCACGTCCTCCACGATCTGCGCGTTCCTGGCCTCGTCCTCGGCCAGCAGCCGGTACACTTCCTGGATGCCGTTGGCGGCGAGTGCGGTC
>JACUUN010000173.1 GCA_014859265.1 Coriobacteriia bacterium | reverse complement strand
CTTACGTGAGGCAACGATTCCGTTTGGACGACATTTCTGGTGAGGCAACTCGCGTTGTGGCGTCAGCGTGGCGGCGGGTGTACCATCGCACGACAGGGCGCTAGCCCGGGCACAATCGAATATGCACGCGGGAGCTGCTGTAGGCGGCTGAGAGGGAAGGTATTACCTTCCGACCGTTCGAACCTGTTTCGGCGCGCGAGCGCCCCGGGTAATGCCGGCGCAGGGAGGATCTCTCGGCCGTTTCCGTTGCACGCGGGAACGGCCGTCCGTTCTCGCCTGGACGTCAGGGCTCCACGCGCGCACCCCGTATGAAGGAGACGCGCATGAGTCCCACCGAGATTGCCCGCAGCACCGCCAAGGACCTGGCGGCCATCCGCTCGAGCAAGCCGCTGATCCACAACATCACGAACTACGTCGTCATGAACGAGACTGCGAACGCCATCCTGTGCCTCGGCGCACTGCCCGTCATGGCGCATGCCGCCGAGGAGGTCGAGGAGATGGCCTCGATCGCCGGTGCGGTCGTGCTCAATATCGGGACGCTCACACCCGACCTCGTCGACTCCATGGTGCTGGCCGGCCGTGCCGCGAACGCCGCGGGCGTTCCGGTAGTGCTCGATCCCGTGGGCGCCGGAGCGACGCGCCTGCGCACCGAGGCGTGCGAGCGGCTGATCGCCGAGGTCGACATCGCGGTCATCCGCGGCAACGCCGGCGAGATCGCGATCCTCTCGGGGGGCGACGGTGAGGTGCGCGGCGTGGAGTCGATCGGGACGTATGACGTGCCGCGCGCAGCTGCCGCGCTTGCGGACAAGGCGGCGTGCGTCGTCGCTGTGACCGGTGCGGTCGATCATGTGACGGACGGACGCCGCGCGCTCTCGGTCTTCAACGGCCACCCTCTGATGGCGACGATCACGGGCTCGGGCTGCATGTCGACCACGATGATCGCTTCATTCGCCGCAGTGCAGCCCGATGCGCTCCTTGCGTCCGCCGAGGCACTGGCGGCTTTCGGCATCGCCGGCGAAGACGCTGCCGGGCGAGCGTCGGGCCCGGGGAGCTTCCACGCAGGACTCTACGACGCGCTCGCGGCGCTGACCGCCGAGAGCGTGGCCGGCAAGGCGCGCATCACCGAGGCGAGTGCGTGAGCACCGGGCGCTCCGGAGGCCGCGCGTCGAGCGCGGCGCGGGTCCACGGGCTGTACTTCGTCACGGCCTCGCATCCAGAGCGCGGTCGCGACCACGCGGACCTCGCGACGGCGGCAATCGAGGGCGGCGCGCGCGCCGTGCAGTTCCGCGACAAGGAGCTGTGCGGCGAGGAGTTCATGCGCCAGGCGAAGACGGTGCGGGACGTGTGTCGCCGGCTCGGCGCGGCGTTCGTCGTGAACGATGACGCCGAGGTGGCGATGGAACTGCGGGCCGATGGCCTCCACCTCGGCCAGAGCGATCTTGCCGGGCTCGCTGTCTGGCGTCCGACGTGGGACGCGTTCCTCGGGATCAGCGCAACGACGCTGACCGAGGCGCGAGCGGCTATCGACGCGGGCGCCGGGTATCTCGGCGTGGGTCCTGTCTTCCCGACGGGTTCGAAGGCGGACGCTGCTCCGCCGATAGGCATCGAGGGGTTGCGCGCGATCTGCTCGGCGGTCGACGTGCCTGTCGCCGCGATCGGCGGGATCGGCCGCGACGAGATCGCCGGGGTCGTCACGGCCGGTGCGGATGCGGTCTGCGTGATCTCGGCGGTGTCGCTCGCTCCGGATCCGCGAGCCGCCGCCACCACCCTGACACGCGAATACGAGACGGCCGCCGGGTTGGCGGCACTGGAGAGCGGGGACTCAGCATGGGGCTGATCGAAGAACTGAAGCGCGGAGACTCGAGCGCATGGCTCGAGGCAGCCGCAGTCGCGGAAGGCATCGGGGCCGAGGAACTCGCGGGCCGCGTGCTCGACGGCACCGCCGTCATCGTCGCGAACGTGTCGCGACGTGACCGGATCCGCCCCGTTGCGGTAGGTGCGGGCCTGCGCACGAAG
>JACUUN010000172.1 GCA_014859265.1 Coriobacteriia bacterium | reverse complement strand
AATCGAAAGACAGCGAGGCGAGCATGTCGTCGGCGTGGTAGGTGCGAAGCGCGCGGGTGTCGTCGGGGTAGAGGGTCTCGGTGAGGTTGCCGGCGCCGTCGTAGGCGAAGCGCCACGTGTTGCCGAGCGGGTCGGTGAGGGCTTCGAGCAGGTCGTTGGGCGTGTAGGTGTAGGTGGTCGTGTTGCTGCGGGCATCGGTGACCGAGGCCAGGTTGTAGTTCGCATCGTAGGTGTAGGCGGTCTGCTGCTCGAGAGCGTCGGTCACCCCGGCGAGGTTGTCCATAACGTCGTAGTGGTAGCTGGTCGTGCGGCCGAGTGCGTCCGTGAAGGTCTCGCGGTTGCCGGCTGCGTCGTAGGTGAAGTCAACGCGGTGGCGCTCGCCGGGGAAGAGCTCCGCGAGCGGGTCGATGATCGCAAGGAGGTTGCCTGCGGCGTCGTAGTCGAAACGCGTGGTGCCGCCGAGCGCGTCGGTGGCGCTAGTCATCCGGCCGGCAGCGTCATAGTCGAAGCTGCTCGCCTTGCCCAGCGGGTCGATGACCTCCGTGAGGTTACCTGCGGCGTCGTAGTCGAACGTCGTCGTCGCGCCGGCGCTGCGCAAGTGGCGCAGCAGTCCGTTGCCGTAGTAGTCGAAGAGAGTCGTTCCCACCGGAGTGGCGATGGAGGTCAGGTACGTGCCGGTGGCGTCGTAGGAGAACGTCGTGCGCGTGCCGGCCTCATCCTCGGTCCACAGCACGTTGTTGTTGGAGAGGTCGTAGCCCGCCTGTCGCTGGTGGTTCTCCGGGTCGGTCGCGCTCGTCTGGTTGCCGTTCGCGTCGTAGTCGAAGAGCCACGTGTTGCCGCGTCCGTTGGTGAGCGAGTCGATGAAGCCGGCTGCGTTGTAGGTGCGCAGCTCGGCGTTTCCCGCGTCATCGACGGCGCGCGTCAGGCGGAACAGGTCGTCGAACTCGTGGCGCGAGGTGAAGCCGCGGTTGCTCGTCATGTCGGTGGCGCCCTCGCCGTAGGTCAGGGTGAGCTCGGACCCGTGGGCGTCGTACTGGGTGGTGACCTTGTCATCGGCATACACGTTCACGACGGCTGGGTCATCGGGGTGCCTCGGGTAGGCCACCGAGAGGACGCGGTGGTCGGAGTCGTAGGCGTAGCGCGTGGTCTCGCCGTTGGCGTCGGTCACGGAGGTCAGGTCGCCGGCGCCGTCGAAGCCGTAGGTCACGCTGCGTGAAGCACTGTCCGTGACCGTGCTGATGCGATCAACGGAGTACGTGAAGGCGACGTAGCGACCCCCGCTGCCCTCGATGCGCAAGATGCGACCGTCGGCAGCGCGCTCGTAGGTGATGGCGACCCCGTAGCGGTCGACCACGCTCTCGAGCCAGCCCTGAGAGGTGTAGAGGCGTGCGCTCCCGTCCTTCGACTTGAGCTCGAAGCCGCCCCCCTGGCGCGGCGTGAGCGTCTCGTGCGTGCCGGGCGGAGCCACGTAGCCCCCTCCGCCATCGGCGGTGAAGGTCTTGCGCATCCCTCCTGGGTAGACGACGACAGCGGAGCCGTCCTCTTGGGACTGCACGAACGACTCGAAGTCGAGGTTCCAGCCGTGGCCCAGCGGCCCGCTGAGGCTGGCGTCTTGGTGGTTGTAGGTGCGACCGACCGCGATCGCCGGGCCCACGCCGGGCAGCACCAGGTCGGTGGACGAGTAGTAGAAGTTGCCGGTGGAGGTGTTGATCGGCTCCCCGTAGGCGCCGCAGGGCGTGTGGCCGCCAAAGACCTGCGCCTCTCGCGGTGTGTTGTGCGGATACCAGAGCCACGGCGTGCAGTTCGCGTAGGTGTGCTCTTGCGGGCGGGGGCCGGTCTTCCTCCCCCAGTAGTTGTAGCGCGCGTCGATCCCGTAGCCGAGCGGGGCAGCCTCAAGGTTGTTGGAGCCGGAAGGACCGTTGCGATAGAGGCTGTTGTGGTTGAGGGCGGGAGTGCCGGTGATAGACGCCGCGTAGACCCCTCGGTAGCTGTTGTCCGAGATCGTGCATCCGACGATCTCGCCCGCACCAC
>JACUUN010000054.1 GCA_014859265.1 Coriobacteriia bacterium | reverse complement strand
CGCCGAGATATCGAAGTTCTCGGACTGCTTATTGGCCGGCTCTCCGGCGGAGGTGACGCTCACCCGGGTTGTCGTACCCGTGGCTGCGGCCGCCCCCGGTGCGCTGAGCCCTCCGGGGGCGACGAGCGCCGAGGCGAGCAGCAGAGCGAGGAACCTCGCGCCAATGCTTCCGCGACCCATCGTGAGGGGATGCCGTTGCGTGATGTGCATCGTCATGCGTGGACTCCAGTTCTGCGACTACCTGGTCGCTTCGAACTCTCGCGCGAGGGCTATCGCACTTTCTTTGGCCGAGGCAGGATCGCCACCGGGAACGACGACCATGACCTCGAACGCGAATCGCCCGCGGGCGAACGCGACCATCGCGAGGCGGGTGCCGTCGGTGCCGAAGTAGCCGTCGACGACACCGGCAGGGACCGACGCTCCGTCGACGGGGTACGCCATCTTGCTCGTGTTCTCGATGAAGGCTTCAGCCTCGGCGGCTGAGCCCCGGTCGTGTACCGAGTACACCACCCTGCTGATCGCCCCGGGGTTCACGGGCTCGAAAGACACCGTCGCATCCGTGCTGTCGACCACCGGCGTCCCGCGACGCCATCCCGAGATCACCTCGGGCAACAGCGAGCGCAGATCGCCGACTGAGGCGAGAAACGCGGAGTCGTCCTGCGGGGTATCTGCGTCAGGCGTCTCGTCCCCGGGATCCGGGCCCGGCTGGGTGCCAGGGCTGGTCGCACCGTCATCGGGTGTGGAGGTGCCACCGGACTCCGACTGATTCGCCTGGGCGCTCGTGAGCCGGCGCAGGAGCGCGGCTGCGCGCTCGTGACCGGGGTCCTCGGCCAGCACGCGTTCGAGCAGGGCTACCGCTGCGGTGGTCTCGCCTGACTCCGCGGCAGCACGAGCCTGCTCATACAGATCGTCTTCGAGAGAGAGCGTGATATCGACACCGTCATCCGAGTCGTCACGCATCCGATCGGCGAACGCCCCGGCCCCAAAGATGATGGCAGCAGAGAGCAGTATGATCCCAACCCTGAAGGCGTTCGACTTCAACAGTGTGCCTGCCCGGGAAGGGGCACCATCACCTGGACGCACCGGTGAGCGTTTCATACGCCTGACGTCCTCTCAGATCGCTGCAGCCTCAGTTCGTGGCGGTCGCTGATCCTGCTGCTGCTTCTATCGTTGCGGAAGCAAGCGTCACGCCAGAAGCCAGGTCGGGCGCAGACTCCACAGAACGCGCCACGCGCTCCCATATCCTGGACGAGTCCGCACCGGGCAGGCTTGCGTCCTCGAGCCATCCTTTCAAGACCCGGGTGTCCAGCGGGGCATTCGCGTCTTCGACCTTGGAGAGCTCGCCCATATCCCAGCTCACGCGAACGGCTGTCGCGAACTGGTCATCGATGTCCGGCTCTTCGAGATCCGAGCCGGCGATCACGATCACTCCGTTGGTGCCAAGCGCATAGCGGACCTCGGAAAGACCGCTCACGATAGTCACCCTCAACTCTTCGGGGATATCGACCCACCCCTCGAAGCCGTCGTAGAGAACCACGACGGAGCGGTGAGTGAGCCCGGCGAAGGCTGCAAGCGCGCCAAGGGTCTTGCGCGGGGCCTTGGTGACCTTGAGCTCCTGCGCCATCGCGGCGGTCCCGCTGTCGACGTACGCACGAACGCCACGGGCGATCACCGAGGACACGTGCTTCCTCAGATGGGCGATCACGTAGCGAGCGACGAGAGTGGCCTCTGACTCGGACTCCTCCTCCGCGTCGGCCTCACCGTCGTCTTCCTCGACCTCTCCCTCAGCTGCAACCTTCTCCGACTCGACATCAGCCACGAGCGCGTCCAGCGCGCTCTCCTCCAACGTCCCGTCGTCTTCCGTGGGGTCGACCGCTTGATGCGCCTGACGGACACCTGAGTCCCGCATGATCTCCTCGAGTGCGGCTACGGGATCATCCTCGCGCAGGTCGACCGGAGCGCCGAAGATAGATTCGGTGCCCGCACGCGGATCGGATTCGAACCCGGCCACCAGCCGGGGCACATCCAGAGCGCTTACGGCCTCCCACTCGGGCAGATCAGTATCCGGTTCGGCCAGCGCTTCTTGAGCGTAGCGGCCGAGGGTCACATCGATCGAGCGTCCCACAACCATCTCCGCGACGACAGAAAGCGTGCCCCTAACACGGCCCTTGCGCATCATGATCAGAGGGACGTATACCGTGAGCAAGCCGGTCTCGCTGTCCGCGCCGACCTCTCTGAGCACCACGGACATCGCCGAGCGAGGATAGTAGCTCGGGAGTTCTGAGGACTTCAGTACTCTGACCGGTCGCGGGCGCTGGGCCTGGAGCGCTTCATCGACGCCCTTGAGCAGGCGCATTGCCGCAGCGCGAACCGTCGCTCTGACGCCGGGCCCTTCGGATTCCCGCCCGGTCGCCATGAGATACGGGTTGGCAATGAGCCCGAGAGCCCGGTAGCCTTCCCAGCCAGCGGGGTGCCCCTCGTGATCGGTCATGTGGTCTCCACCTCAGATTCTCGAATCGATTGTGTTCCAGAAGGCCGATGGGTCTCGGACCTCACGGTCCGAGACCCATCGATTATAGCGACCTACACTCTTAAATCTTCACGCAAACCCCTACTTGTTGTGGCAACGCTCGCACACGCCGCGGTTGTCTACGCGGAGGAGCGTGCTCGAGAACGCGGGGTTGACGCCGCCGGAGCCGGGAGCCAACTGCGGCTTCCAGATACCGGAGGGTGTACTCGTGTCCTCGCTGCTCCAGAAGTTCGCGTCATACACAAGCTCGGCCTCGGCCCAACCTGTCATGGTCGACGCGGTACCGTGTGCACGGTGACACGTCAGGCAGCCCAGGTAGTCCTGGTACCACTCAGCACCGCCGCTTGCCTCGAGCGGAAGAAGATCGCTTTGGACGACCTCTTCCATGAGGGAACGGCTGGCGCCGATGCCGGCGCTCAAGGTGATGTTCACCGGGTGGCGGTGGCGGGTCTGGTTACCGACCGTCTCGGCGCCGGCCCACGCGGAGGTCTCATAGCCCTCGTAGTTGTAGGCGCTCGAGCGATCGTCGTACTGGGTGTGGCATGCAGCGCACCACGTGGACATCGAGCGGAACTGACCAGCCAGCGGAGCACGGTAGGCGTACTCAGGCGTGGTGTAGTTCGGCTTGTAGCCGGCCATCTGCAGCGCACCGGCGTCATGCTTCAGCCAGCCGTAGTCAGAAGTGGCGTCCGGATAGCCTTCCTCGGCCGAGATGACGTAGGCCTGCGGGTTACCAGCGCCGTCGTAGCCGCCGACGGTGACACCGTTGACCGAGTCCTTCAGCAGGCGGTAGTTGGAGCTACCGTGAGGATCGTGGCAGTCGGTGCAGGTAAGGTTCGTGACGCCGGCCTGCGAGACCGAGTTGCCGCCGCCCCATGCGATAGCCGCACCCTGATCCATGCCGTGCATGGATGTCGTGGTGGCGATAACCGAACCGACGAATGCGAAGCCGCCGCCGTTAAGCGTGGCGCCGAACGCGGAGTTCGTCTCGTACAGAAGAGGCTCTCCACCGGTGTTGCCAAGACTGTCGGCGGAAGGACCGGAGTCGAAGACACCCGAAACGACGTTGGTCGATGCGCCAGGAGCGTCATCGCCGTGGCACGCGTTGCAGAAGTCACTCATGGTCGTCGCGGAGGACACCAAAAGGGCGCTCTGCTCGATGTTCGGGTCGAAGCGGTTCTTCCACGTCAGCTCGGAGAACGAACTGTGAGCACGGTGGCAGCCGGCGCACGCGTCGGTGTCGGCTGAGTATCCGCCGTGAGGGCCGAAGTTCGCGAATGCGACGCCTGCGAACGCAAGCAAGAACACGCAGGTCAAGACTACAAGAATGCTAGCTCTTTTCACTCTGTCCCCTCCTTTACTTAGTGGACCGCGCATGCGATGCACGGATCGAAGGACTGGGCAACACGCAGGACCTCAATTCCACCAGCGGTGGGCGTAGTAACGTTGCCCACAGTGGTGAACTCTGCACCCGCGTCATCGAACGGCGCGCCGATCATCGCCTGCTCTGTCGGACCACGCTGGCCCGCAGAGTCGCGCGGTGAGCCGTTCCACGTATAGGGGACGACGCACTGGTACGACGTGATCTTGCCGTTGTTGATGGTGGAGAAGTGCGCGAGCGAGCCGCGCGGAGCCTCTACGCAACCGAAGCCCTTGCGGACACCGGCGGGCACAGGCTTGGAGATGTAGGTGGGCCCGGCACCGAGAGCTGCCAGCTGGTCGATCCAGCCACCAGTCCACGTGCCGGCGGGTCCGGCGACAGCCTGGATGAGAACGAGCGTCTCGAGGGCACGCGCACGGATGCGGTCCATCGTCGAGAAGCCGCCCTTGAGGCCCAGGATGTGGTTTGCGACGGTGCCCGTAATAACAGCCTCACCGTAGATGCTGGCACTCGTGTAGGCGGCCACGATCGTCGCCTTGTCGAAGCTCGCGATGACGGTAGCGTCCACGACCACGGTGGTGGTGCCGTCCCACAGGGTGAGCGTCGCAAGGCCGTCGCGAACGAGAGCGACAGCGATGTCGGGTGCCACCATGTCAGGATCGATACCCGTCACACCGTTGACCGTCTTCACGTACGCGGTGTATCCGGCGAGGCCGGGCACAGCGACGGTGGAGGCCAGCGTGACGTTGTTCTGGATCAGCCCGGCGATGGAGAGGCGAGCCAGCGGGCCGACCTCACGAGGCTTGCCCATCCAGCGCGGCGCCTTCATGTAGGTGTAACCGTTGGTGTTGCCGTTGCGATCGGGCTGAGTGCGGGTCACGTCGCCGGGGAACGCGGACAGCTCGATACCAGCGATCGTCTCGAACTCATCCCCGTAGTTGGCGTAGCGCGACGAGTAGATCGACTCGGTAAGGTTGTCCTTGACCAGCTGAATCGCGTAGTCGAGATCAGCCTTGCCGGACATCCACGTGACAGGTGTCCCTCCAGCGTCCATATGTCCGCCGGGGAGAAGCATGGTGTCATCGGCCTGCGGGTGGGAACCCCACGACAGGAACTGGCCGAGGCCTGCGCCTATGCCGCCGCCACCATTGTTAACGTTGTCGTACGCGGGATACAGAGCGCTCAGTGCGAGAGCGACGGGGACGTACTCCTTGGCGACGAACTCGGCAACTTCGCCCATGATGGCACTGAACTTGGAGCACTTCGCGGCGAAATCGGAATCGCCCTGGTCGTTCGTGACGCCACCGGCAACGAAGTTCGAGGTCATCGGTGCACGACCTACGAACAGCGCGCTTGCCTCAAAGATCAGGCGGCGAATGCGCAGAGCCTTGACGTACTGCGTGATGACTGCAGACCAGGTGTCCTTGGAGAAGCCACCGTCTACATCATCCAGCACCACAGGCAGGGCACGCGGAGTAAGTTCACCGCTGGCAGCCGGCGGGTTCTGGAGCGCACCATTGTAGTAGCTCTCATCGAACCAGGGAGTCCACGGTGCCATACCCGGGCCCTGGATGTAGCTGGGGGCGGCCAGGTGGTAGAAGTGCGTGATGCTCGACATCAGGTTGTCGCACGCAAGCGCAAGGTTGCGCAGGTGGAGCGCCTTCTCCGGCACACCGTAGGTGCCGTCGTCCTTGAACGTCACGTACCCCTTGCTGTAGCCAAGTACTGCATCAGCTGCAGAGGTGGCGGTCAGGGCGTGGGGCACCGGACACACGCCGCAGATACGCTGGGTGTAGGTGATCGGGTCGTTTGCCTCGCGGCCGACAAGGAAGTTCTCGAAACCGCGGAACAGGTTACCGTGAACCCACGCCTCGTTGATGTTACCGCTCGCGTCGGTATTGACCTTTACGCCGAGGTGACCCTCGATACGTGAGATCGGATCGACCTCCAGGCCTGTTTGACTCGCTCTCAAGACCATGTGTATTCCCTCCTTCCTATCTTATCGAAGAACGAACGGGACGAATGCGTCGGGATAGCCAGCTTCCGTGCAACCCATGCACGGGTGACCGGCTGCTATGCAGTTACCGCCACGAATGCCGCCGATCTCGGCAACACCGTAGCCGTCGACCGTGGCGGTCGACTGGCGGTTCTGCGGCTGCTGACCGTTCCAGCCATGCACGCCGCAGAGGGAGTTGACGGACGGACCCTTGCAACCGATGAGCTGCAGGCAGCCATCATCGCCGGGTGCGTCGGCAAAGTTGCCCTTGACGAACTCCGCGTAGCGCGGGCACGCCGGGCCGTGGAGCGGGGTGCCGTACACGGCGTTGAGACGCCGCGAGTTGTCGACGCCGCCGACGATCTGGGGAAGTCCCCCACCAGGGGTGCCCAGGATACCGAGCGGGCCGGTCTCGTCGGTGGTCCCCAGGGTTGCCTGGAGATCGACAAGAAACGCGACAACCGTGAGCACGAACCACCACGGGTTCGGCGGGCAGCCAGGTACGTTGACGACCTTGTTGGCCGCAGCGCTTGACTTGTGGGTCAGGAACTCGTGCGTGCCCATCGAGCCGGTCTGACGGCCCTTGTTGTCTCCCTTGCCCTTCCAGATGGGAGGTACGGCCGACGGGTAGCCGCCGAACGATGCGCACTGACCGATCGAGATGACACCGAGGCAGTCCGCCCTGTTCGAGAGGGACTCGACGACGTCGTCGAAGGAGAGTTCGTCCGTGCCGGCGTCGTTCATGCCGATGGAGCACCACGGGTGGGTACCGGTGTCGTTCCACGCGCCACCCAGGCTGTGGTCCTGCGTCGCACCCTCGACCACGAGTACGAACGGATCGGAGCTGCCCAGCCAGTCCATGTTGTCTTTCAGGACCTGATAGGCGAGGTCTCCACCTGCGGTCATGACGGTCTCGTGGTACTGCAGGTCGAGCCAGTCCACAAGGATGTCCTGGATGTTCACCGCGTACGGAGAACCATCCACGTTAAAGCCGTTGTTCTGGAGGGTGCGCATGTCGGCAAGAACATCCTCGCCGGGTGCTGCCAAACCAAGGGCGTCAAGTGTGCTAATGGTCGTGCCCTCGATGGCCTTTCCGCGCGCGTCCTCGTACAAACTGAGCAATGAGACTGAACAGCCAGTGCACTCGGCGCCGTGGACCCACAGTACCTTGGGCTTGGCGGCGAGGTTACCGTACGCCAATGCCTCGGTGATCTTCGCGATCTGGGCCGAATTAAATCCCATCGATGCGGCCAGTGCGCTCATCCCCGCGACAAACTGTCGTCTGGTTACTGCCATGTTCCCCTTGCCCCCTTTCAGTTAATCGGTTACGGGAGGGAACACTAACGCGCGTCACGCACGCGCTGGGGTACCAGAATCCCTCCCTTCAAGCCCCTCTGAATGACTGATCCAAACCGGTGGTGCGAACACGCGGATGTGTGACGGGTTACCAGAAGAGGGATTGCGCGAATGCGCAGGTGGGAAATGGAGACGGGCGTGCGGAAAAGGGGTGGTGTCATCACCCGGGGCTGACAACCATCCATGTGTCGGCATAGTGCCCCTCTTACCCCTTGGGTCTCGGCGGTCTGCTGGAGGGCGGCCCCTCGTGTCTCCGCTTGCGCTCGAGCCCTTCGACATGTGGCGAAACCTGCGTTAAGCCACATCCATGTAACTATTGTTACAACTGGTATAGTAACGGTTCAGCCAGACAATTACAACAGGCTTTGTGAGGCAATCTGCTCGCGAAGCCACGACTACTCCGCCGTGACCCCGTCCTTCCTCTTCCCGAACCGCTCGAGGTACTCCTCGTGGTCAACTGCATCGACTTCGAGGGCTCGCGCCAGTGTGCGCAGCTTGGCGTCTTCGGTGCAGAAGACCCGTGCGCGCGTGGCGATCGACAGGATGGCCGCAGTCTCGTACTCAATCTCCAGCCGCTCCATGATCGAGCGTGTGTCAGGATCCGAGTGCTCGGTGGAGTGCAGCAGGTACTCAAGCTTCACGGCCTGAACCTCGAGGTGCCTGTAGCGGTCGTAGGTCGGCTGCGTGACCATCCAGTACTTGCGACCCTTGCCATAGGCCATCTGATCGACGAGCTCGCCCTCGATCATGACCTCGACGAAGTCCTCCGTGGCGAAGAAGCGCTTGCGGCGCGCGAGGCGGAGCAACGGCACGAGCAGGAGCGGCGAGAAGCACCACATCCAGTACGGCGGAAGCTCGATGGCAGGCACGGGAGCGATCTCCTCGGGCCAACCCCACACTTGCACGCGACCGTTAGCGCTGTCGCTCACGAAGATGCGGTTGCGCTCGCCGATGGAGACGTCGTTGGGGTAGCTGAACTCGCCCTCGAGAACACCACGCTTGCCAAAGGTGAGCTCGCGCTCGCCACCTGAGAACCACAGAGTCACGTCGTGTGACAAGGTGTCGACCACGGCAAGATGCACCGTAGGTGTTTCATCCCCGCTCGCCATGACGAGGAAGTCAAAGCCCCTCGGCAGCCCTTCAGTCGGGATCAGACGCTCGAAGGTGCCATCTGCGGCATTGATGATTTGAATCCGCCGGTTGTTGCTGTCTGAAACCCAGACCTGCTCTTCGCGAATCTTCAGGTTGTTGGGGAACTGGAAGAGCAGCGGATTGGTCGCGGAGCTCTCGGACATGCCCGAGGTGCCGACAGAACGGACGAAACTTCCGTCCGGTGCAAACTCCAGCACGCGGTGGGCGGCGAGCAGGTCGGTCACCCACATGGTTCCGTCCTCGGCGAACGAGATCGCCACGGGGACCCACTGGACGCCACCGGTCTCGAACGCGGGAAGCTCCTCCTCGGGGAGGTTCGGGTCGAACTCTCCGATGTAGGTGCCGTCGTCCTGGAAGATATGCACGGCGCGCATGCGGCGGTCGGAGATGTAGAGGTTCCCATCGATCGGATTGCGCGCGAGGTAAAGCGGAGTGAGCACCTCGTCCTCGCCGAACGTCTCCACCAGTTCGCCCGCAGGATCGAACACGTATATCCGGCCCTGACGCGAGTCGGTCACGAACACGCGGTCCTCCTCGGCGAGAATACCGAGGGGATACACCAGACGGTCGTCTGCCTCCCCGCTGAACGAGTAGAGATACTCAGGGGGCGTGATCAGGGCCGAGGTGACCCGCACGAAGGGGATGGATAGCTTGCGCGTCGCGCGATAGTTGATGATCGTCGCCGTCAACAGGATCAGCAGGATCAGGAGCAGAACGATGATGATGATCAGTCGCTTGCGGCGTCTGGTCACGCGCGTACCTCGCTTCTCTGCATAGTGTCGACGGTCATTCGTCGCCAAGCCGGCCAGCCGCTGCCGTCAGGCCTGCGTGGTCAGGGTTGACCTCGAGTGCTTGCCGGTATACGTCGAGCGCAACGCTCGACTCGCCCATCGCCTCGAGGACCTCCCCGTGGAGGAGCGCGTACTCGGGATTGTCATCGCGCAGCGCGCGGGCGACGAGAACCGAGTCAAGAGCGGTTCCGGTGTCTCCCTCCGCGAGGGCCGCCCGCGAGCGCTCCTCCCACTCTTCTGCACTCCCAATGGCGGCAAGTGCCTCGAGCGGAAGATCGTTGCCCGGGTCGTACTCGGCGGCTTTGGCGAAGTGCACGGCGGCGTTGATGGTGTCATTCTGCGCTCTGTAGACCTGGCCCATCTCGTAGTGAGCCTGGGCGAACTTGGGATCGAACACGAGCGCGATCTCAAGGTTGTCCTGAGCCGCCTCCCACTCTTCAAGGCCCTTGAATGCCACGCCGAGGCCGAAGTATGCGTCGGCGTTCGCGCGGTTGACTCTGATCGCAGCCTTGAAGAAGCCGACTGCGTCCTCGTAACGCCCGGTGTCCAGTGCTGATTCGCCGAGGTAGTAGAAGGCGAGCTCCCTGTGGACCTTGGTCTGCTCGAACTGCGTTCCCTCGGTGAGTTCGATGATCTTCAGGAAGTTGGTCTCGGCTGCATCGTGCTGATCCTGGAGCATACCGACGATGCCGAGCACCAGGTACGCACCGGTGTGGTCAGCGTCGATGGTCAGGGCCGTTTCTAGTTCCCTCACGGCTTCGCGAAAGCGGCCGTCGGCCGCCAGCGCCTCGCCGAGGCGTACCCTCACCTGAGCATCGTTGGGATTGTCGTTGACGATCCTGTAGAGCTCCTCCACGGCGCGGGCGGTTGGCGTTGCCGACCGCTCGAGCGCGCGTGTTTGCAGTACGGAGTAGCCAAGGTAGCCGGCGGCGCCGATCACGAGCAGCGCAAGTAGCGCTGCGGCGGCAATCAAGAAGACGTCCGAGCGTCGCGGACCCACGGAGCGGGACATCGTGGTTTCATTCGTTGTCGTCATGTATCCATCCCGTTCCGCCTAGTTGAGCCGGTGGTCGTCCGGGCGGGCGATCAGCATGACGCCGACAAGGACGATTGCGACACTAGTCGGCGGCACTCAGGCTGTCAAACCCCTACTGAAGCTGAAACGCCGGTCTGCCCTGGTCGGCAACCGGTCCTTCCGGATGGCACCGCCCGCACAGCTGGGCTCCCGGCCAGGGGGCGATAATCACGCTCTGGAAGTCCAGCGCTCCGTGGCAGTCGTAGCACAAGCGAAGGTCGTGCCCGATTTCCGCCGACGGTCCAACGTGAGCAGCATCGCCGTTTCCGTTGCTGTTCGCGCTGCCCCACGTTGCGTGACACTCGTAGCAACGGTACGGGCGGCCCGTGACCTCCGCGACATTGAAGTGCACCGCGTGCTCGGCGTACTGCTGGTGCCGGATCTGCGTGGCCGGCTTGAAGGCCATCTCCTCGTGACACGGGGTGCAGTTCTCTTCGACCAGATCGACCCTGCGCACCTGGTCGTGATGGCACTCCTGGCACCACTCACGGTCCTTGTGGCAGATGTTGCAGTCTGCGTCATCGTGTTTGCTGTAGTCCGACACCCCGTGCAGAGTGAACCACTCCGGCGGGTGCGGCATCGGCGTCTGGTGACATCGCTCGCACGATGGCGAGTCGTGGCACGCCCAGCACGTGCCCGTCGCGTCGAGGAACTTCGGGCCGTGCTGCGAGAGCCACACCGACTCCGTATGGTCTTCGGGGACCACGAAGCGAGGCGGCGATCCGTCGGCCATCTCGCGCTGCGAACGGTGACACTCCTGGCAAAATGGACTCTTGTGACAGAGCGTGCAGTACGACTCGTCCTCCTCCACCATCGCTCCGTGCTCGCGCGCCGTGAACTCAGGGGTGTGGTTCTCGGGCACCAGTTCGAACGAGGGCGGGTGGCAGTCGACGCACTCCTCGGTCGCCACGAGGCCCCGGAGTGAAGCCGCGTGCTCAAGACTGTGGCACCGGTAGCAGTCGGCCATCGTGTTGTAGACCGTGCCCTCCGGCCCATGCGGGAAGACGGGATGGCAGCTGCTACAGTTGAAGCCACGTGATACGTGATCGCCGTGGCGGAAGATGATGCGGCCCGGTTCGAAAGCGTCGAAGTCATAGTGGCAGAAGAGACACTGGCCCGGCGTGACCGGTCCGCCGAGTGAGATTTTCCACGACGGCCGTTCGGGCCGGACCGGCAGGTATGAGATGTAGATTGGCGGGATGCGGCCGACCTCTACCTCCTGCCCGATATGGCACATGTCGCAGTCGATGAGCGCGTCGTGGCAGAGCAGGCAGTCATTAAGGCGTCCGCGCTCCACCGAACGCGCGTGCGGCTCCCCGGCCCAGTTCTCGACGTGAGTGTCCGGGCGCAGATCGAATGCCGGGGTGTGACACGTCCCGCACTCACCCGACCCGAGAACCGGACCGGCCGAGTGCGGGACGCCGTGGCACGCGAAGCAGCCCGCCATCGACGGACGGCTGGTCTCGCCCCCTTCGTGAGGCATGACCGGATGGCACGACGAGCACGCCACCATGATGTGCGTACCGTGACTGTAGGTGAGCCCGGGGGTGTCGGCCTCGTCGAGGCGTATGTGGCACGGACTGCAGGAATCCCGTGTGACCTCCCCGGTCATGTCGACGACCGGGATGCCCGTCGCTAACGTTGTGAGCGCCACCGCCCAGGCAACGGCCGTCGCGACAACCGCCATAGCTATGAGCCATGACGTGCGTCGAGCACCGGCTGTCGGGGCCGTACGTAGCATCTATATGCACCTTGTGAAAGCCACGCAGGTCAAAAACACGCCCCCCACCGTGGCCAACGGGCGGGCGCACACATGTTCGCGACGTATCTCATATAGTGTATGAGCAGGGATAATCTGGTGTCAACGCGAGCGGCTTCCGGGAGCGCGTAAGGATTCGGGGGGTCTGCTCTCAGTTGAAGGGATTGAACATCGCGCGGAACGGCTGACGTGTCGAGAACGGCATCAGATGCCCCGCCGGTGGCTCGTATCCCTACCTCTGGTACGGTGGACATGCCCACGATGTCCGCCCCGATGGCGCGCAGATAGC
>JACUUN010000171.1 GCA_014859265.1 Coriobacteriia bacterium | reverse complement strand
TCCCGCGGACGATCCACGTTTACACGGAATGGACCGGCCATCTCATAGTGACTAGACGTACCACCCGGCTGGCTGTGAAGGCTGTCAGAGCAATCGGCTATGGTGCACCATAGTCCGGACGCGAGGGGCGCGGGGGAGGTTTCGATGGCTCGCGATCCGTGGGACGTATCTGAGCGGCCACATACTAAGGCGAAGCTGCGGCTGTTGTCCGACTACTTCGGCCGATGGCTCATCATCTGGAATGGTCCTCGTCAGCGCGAATGGGCTGCCAAGGATTGGTACGTCATCGACATGTTCGCCGGCCAAGGCCGGTACCGAGATGCAGACGGCACCGTAAGAGGATCACCTCTGGTGTATCTCGAGCGGGTGAACGACATGATCGACAAACTCCGAGCTGGCGGCGTTCACGTTCACATCCTCCTGATGGAGAAGAAGCGCAAGAACTTCGCCGCGCTTCAGGCAAACGTCAACGACTTCCTGGACAGCCATCCTGGCATCGGTGACGTTGCGACGGTGACCATGCTCATGGATGACAGCAACAGTGAGACGGCCTGGGCGGCGGTGGCTCGCCTGCCGTTGAAGTCCAACACGCCGGCGTTCCTGCTGGTAGATCCATACGGCTTCGCGATTAGAAGAGAGACGATGGACCGTCTCGTGTTACTTCCAGGCAGGAAGGACCTACTCTTCAACTACATGGTCTCAGGGGTCAAGCGGGCGGAGGGCATCGCAGCGAAACCCAGGGAGGCACTCTCGCGCCGCGAGGAAACGACGCTGGCAACCTACGTGGACTTCCTTGGGCAGGACGTGGTCTTGGGCGAGGATGCCGACAGCCCGCAGGAATACGCGGATGCCGCCTTCGTCTCAAAGGGCTACTACGTGGTTGCGTACGATATGGACTATCCTGATCGGGCCGGGACTCTGTACTACCTGCTCTTCGTGACGAAGAACAAGGACATCGCTGATATGGCTCGAGGGATGTTCGGTGAGTCCAAGAAGCAAGACTTCAGCGGACAGTTGTGCTTCTGGAGTTCCGAACAGCTGAAAGCCCAGATCAGCTGGTTCCCGCCGAAGGACTCCGCATGAATCGCAAGTCTCTCCTCTACGAAAGCAAGGTCGAGTACGGCGGCTGGACCATCAACCACGCCCAGGGATGCTCACACGGCTGTCGTTACCCGTGCTACGCGATGATGCTCGCCCAGCGCACGGGTCGCGCCAAGACCTATGAGGATTGGTGCGCCCCCAAACTCGTTGACAATGCGCTCTCACTGCTGGATGCGGAAATCCCCCGACTCCGTCACAGAGTGGAGTCTGTTCACCTGTCGTTCACTACCGATCCCTTCATGTTCGATGCCGGTGCCCAGGCCCCTCTGCGCCCCATGGTCGAACTCACAACCGCAATCATCAGGCGCCTCAATGATGAGGGCATCCGCGTGACAACGCTCACCAAGGGCGTCTACCCCGACGACTTCATAGAGCAGGTCAGTTCGCTTCATGATCAGAACCAGTACGGGGTCTCGGTCGTGTCGCTCTCAGAGGACTTCCGCGAGTGGTGGGAGCCAGGGGCGGCGCCTATAGCATCTCGACTTGCATCTGCGCGAAGGCTTGCGGATGCCGGCGGGCGCACATGGGCCAGCATTGAGCCCTATCCCACACCAAACGTGGATCCCACTTCAGCAGATATCCGTCCCCTCTTGAGCGCTCTGGAGTCTGTGAGGAAGGTCGTGTTCGGCAAATGGAACTACAGCAGCCTTGTCTCGTCGTTCCCAGAGGCGAATGGGCACTATGAGAAGGCCGCTGTGGCTGTTGCGGCATGGTCCCAGGAAGGTGGCAAGATCCTTCACATCAAGAACGGAACGCCCCTGTCTGAGGCGCACTCCGCAGACGTGCTAAGTGCAGGTTGAGATCGTCAGCACTAGGTGTGCAGCAGGCGAGTTAGTGGTGGAGGTCTAACCCGCGGATCAACCTGACTCGCTTCGCTCGCAGGTTATCCGCAAGATCGTCAGCCGGAATCCATCCCCGATCGTAATCGGCCAATCTAGTTGGCCGCTGGCGGAGTCCA
>JACUUN010000170.1 GCA_014859265.1 Coriobacteriia bacterium | reverse complement strand
GTCCGCCTCCGCCAACTGCCCGATTCCGCACTGATTTCCCGACAGGCTCCTAGCCCGACTTTCCTGGCTCTGCTCTCTTGAGCGCGGAAACGAGCAGTTCAGTAGGGGTGCGAGAGTCCGCCGCGTGTATTACCTAAACGACGCCCCTTCAGCGGGACGGGGCCCAGGCATCCAGACCGAAAAGGTCGTAGAGGCGCTTCTGGTCTGAGTCCATCTCAGTCAGCATTCGTCTTGCCCTCGGCCGACCGCGCTGCCCCTCGTAGAGCAGAACAGTCTCCTCGATCCCGGAAAGCGCGCCGATGAGTTCGCGCACGCTCATGTGGATTCCTGAGAGCGCCGCCTCGCGTCGCATGAGGTGGGCCACGGCCAGTGCGAGCACGCAGCAGAACACATGCACCCGTATCTTGCTGTCGGTCCAGTGATGCATCGGCGAGAACGAGATCACCTGCCGGTCCTTCATCTGACGGAAACCCGACTCCACGATGGCCTGCGAGCGGTACGCCGCGATGACTTCGGACACCGGCCAGTCCTCCCGGTCGGTGAACAGGATGCGCTTGCCGAACAGCTCAGCCTCGAGCCTCCTCCTGCTCTTCAGGTCCACGGAGGAGGAGAGGCGCAGCTCCTTGGGCTTTTCGCCGACGAGGTCGGTGACGAGCACCCGGGACAGCCATCTTGGCGCGAGTATCTCAGCGATCTCAGCCTCGACCTCGACCCTCGGGCGTCTCGTCTTGCCTCGCTCAAGCCGTGCAGACAGATCACCCAGTCGCCTCAAGGCCGCTGCCGTGGTCTGGTCGAATCCGCGTGCCTGCCGCTCGTGGAAGGTCTGGGAGTGGGTGACGATGATACGACGGTCGGCTCCGAGCGCCGTGGCCCTGCTCTCGAAGGCGACAAGACCGGGAAAACGTCCCTCGTCGACGACACGGAAACGCGAACGGGATGCGGCCAAGAGGTCCTGGTGGTTGGAGACGACGAGCGAGCCGACGAAGGACAGTCCGGCCTCCTCGACGAGTTCCTGGTTGGCGGCGGAGTTCTGTCCCGCGTCGTAGACGACCGTGAGCTGTTCGGCCCTGTGTGTGAGCTCCTTGAATCGGACAGCGAGTTCGGTGACCACGGTGGGGAACTGCGTGACGTCGGGGCGGTCGCCCGCATACGCGTGGGACAGCACGGGCACCGCGCCATCGGCCGTGACCACGAGCGCGAGTCCCACGAGGCGAAGATCGAATCGCTTCTGTTTGGCGTGTCCGCGCTTGGCGATCGTGTTGGTTTCATTTCCCGAGTCGATGAAGGTGGCGAAGTTGGTCATGTCCAGCACGAGCCCGGACAGATCCAGGCCGAACTCGGTCTGCGCATGGGCGGCGATACGACGTTCCGCCTCCGCGAGCACATCAGGGGACAAGGCCTCCATCGCATCCCAGAAGCGCCGATGGTCCAGGGCGGCTGCGGGGATCTTGACCAGCCGGGGACCCACCGTCGTCGCCCACCACTTCGAGAAGGCGAGCTTGGAGCAGGGAGCGACGATCCTGTTGGCGACACACAGGGCGATGTAGGTGCCCACCGAGGCGGCGGCGTCCTTCCTCCTCGGCCCCGCGACCTCGTCGACGATCTCGGCCACACGAAGACGGGAGAGCACCGACCAGACAGCCGCCAGATCGCCGAATGCCAGATGTCGGCTGCGAACAGGCTCCCCCGGACTTGTGCCCGATAGGCGTGCAAGAACCTCCTCAGCCGGACCCAGATACTGTTGGGAGACGATGCGCGGCTTGCCACCCACCCTCGCCGACTCGACGAGATAGTAGTAGGCCCGTCCTGAGATCAGTTTGCTCACGATACTCGCCATGCTTTTAGGTAATACACTATCCCGCGCAGGAAAGCAAGCCCAGGAATCGGAGGAGTGCAGGTCAGCGACCCGGCAGCGGGAAGAACCCTCTCCCGTCAGTGACCCTTGGGGATGCGAGCCAGGAAAGTCGGGCTAGGGGCGCGAGGCGGCGCTGGATGGCCACCGCTTCGTCGGGCGCGACTTGCCACGGGTGGCACAGATCTTCTCGGGTGCGGGGCATGG
>JACUUN010000053.1 GCA_014859265.1 Coriobacteriia bacterium | reverse complement strand
TGACCATGATCGTCTCGAAGCCGAGGTCGCGCAGCGCGAAGGCGGCGTGCACGCAACAGTAGTCGAACTCGATGCCCTGGCCGATGCGGTTGGGGCCTCCGCCGAGCACCATGATCTTGCGACGGTCGCTCACCTCCACGCTGTCAGGCGCGTTGTAGGTCGAGTAGTAGTACGCCGCGTCTTCCACGCCGCTCACCGGCACCGCTTCGTAGCCATGCACGATGCCGAGCGCGATGCGGCGCTCGCGCACCTCCCGCTCGGGGACGCCGAGGAGCTTTGCGAGATACGCGTCCGCGAAACCGTTCTGCTTGGCCCGGCGGAGCAACTCTTCGGGGAGCTCGGTCATCGCGCGTCCCGCGTACCCGCGCACCTCCTCCTCGAGTTCCACCAGCTCGCGCATCCGCTCGATGAACCACACCTTGATGTGCGTCCGCTCGGCCAGCAGCTCGACCGGGGCGCCCTTGCGCAGCGCCTCGTACATGATGAACTGCCGTTCGCTCGAAGGCTCGGCGAGCATGCCGAGGAGCTCCTCGAGCGTGCGCTCGTTGAAGTCGCGCGCGAAACCGAGGCCGTAGCGCCCGATCTCGAGGGAGCGAATCGCCTTGTGCAGCGACTCCTTGTAGTGCTTCCCGATCGACATGACCTCGCCGACGGCCCGCATCTGGGTGCCGAGGCGGTCCACCGAGCCCCGGTACTTCTCGAACGCCCAGCGCGCGAACTTCACCACGACGTACTCACCCGACGGCGTGTACTTCTCGAGCGTGCCCTCACGCCAGTAGGGGATCTCGTCGAGCGCAAGCCCGCCGGCGAGCATCGAGGAGACGAGCGCGATGGGGAAGCCGGTCGCCTTGCTCGCGAGTGCCGAGGAGCGCGAGGTGCGCGGGTTGATCTCGATGACGACGACGCGGCCGGTGTCCGGGTCGTGCGCGAACTGCACGTTGGTCCCGCCGATGACCTCGATGGCCTCGACGATCGCGTATGCGTGACGCTGGAGGCGGTCCTGCAGCTCCTGGGAGATGGTGAGCATCGGCGCGGTGCAGAAGCTGTCGCCGGTGTGCACTCCCATAGCGTCGACATTCTCGATGAAGCAGACCGTGATCATCTGGTTCTTCGCGTCACGCACGACCTCGAGCTCGAGCTCCTCCCAGCCGAGCACCGACTCCTCGACGAGGACCTGCCCGACGATACTCGCCTGCAGGCCGCGCGCGGCGACCGCTCGCAGGTCCTCGACGTTGTAGACGAGTCCGCCCCCGGTGCCGCCCATCGTGTACGCGGGACGGATGACGACCGGGTAGCCGAGTTCAGCCGCGATCTTCTCGGCCCCCTCGACGCTCGTCACCGTGGTCGAGCGCGGCATCTCGATGCCGAGGCTGTCCATCGTCTCCTTGAAGGCGAGGCGGTCCTCGCCACGCTCGATCGCGCCGGCGCCCACGCCGATGATGCGGACGCCGTGCTCCTCGAGGATGCCGCGGCGTTCCAACTCCGAAGAGAGGTTGAGACCGGTCTGCCCGCCGAGGTTCGGGAGGAGCGCGTCGGGTTTCTCGGCGGCGATGATCTCGGTGATGGTCTCGATGTTGAGCGGCTCGATGTAGGTCGCGTCCGCCATCACCGGGTCGGTCATGATCGTGGCGGGGTTCGAGTTCACTAGCACGATCTCGTAGCCGAGGCCGCGCAGCGCCTTACAGGCCTGGGTGCCCGAATAGTCGAACTCGGCGGCTTGCCCGATGACGATCGGGCCGGAGCCGATGATCAGGACCTTCCCGATGTCGTCTCGTCTCGGCACCTGTCCCCCCTCTGTCTAGAACGCCAGCCTTTCCAGCCGCTCGAAGACGACATCCACGTGGCCGAGAAACGCCCGCGGCTCGAAGGTCGCGTCGAGCTCCTCGGCACAGATCGGGAACTCGGGGTCGGCGTCGAGCCGATCGCGGAACGAGGGTCCGCTCCGCGCGTTCTGGATGTCGTCCCAAACCTGCATCGCGATGCGCTGCACGATCGCGTACGCGTCCTCGCGCAGCATCCCCGCACTCACGAGTGCGAGCAGGACGCGGCTGGAGTAGATGAGCCCACGGGTGGCCTCGAGGTTCGCGAGCATGCGCTCGGGATAGAGCACGAGCCCGTCGAGGATCCACTCGAGCTTGGAGAGCAGGTAGTCGAGTGCAATCGTCGAGTCCGCGAGGACGACACGCTCGGCACTGGAGTGCGAGATGTCGCGCTCGTGCCAGAGCGCCACGTTGTCAAAACCGACCTGCGCGTTCGCCTTCACGACACGCGCCAGGCCACAGACGCGCTCGGCGGTGATGGGATTGCGCTTGTGTGGCATCGCCGAAGAGCCCTTCTGGCCCACGGCGAACGGCTCCTCGGCCTCGAGCGTGTCGGACTTCTGCAGGGCACGCACCTCGGTCGCGATCTCCTCAGCGCTGGCCGCGACGGTCGCGAGAACCGCGAGGAACTGCGCGTGGCGATCGCGCGGGATGACCTGAGTGGAGAGTGGCTCCGGGGTCAGGCCGAGCTTCTTGCACACGTACTCCTCGACGAACGGGTCGATATTGCTGTAGCTGCCGACCGCGCCGGAGATCGCGCCCACCGCGATCACCTCACGGGTCCGCTCCAGGCGGTCGAGCGCACGCTTGCACGCCCACGCCCAGCGCGCGAACTTCATGCCCATCACCATCGGCTCGGCGTGGATGCCGTGCGTACGGCCCACGCAGAGGGTGTCGCGCTCCTCGAATGCGCGCCGCTTGCAGATCTCGCCGATGCGGCGGACGTCAGCGATGAGGATATCGGTCGCCTGCGTCATCTGATAGCAGAGCGCGGTGTCGCCGAGGTCCGAGGAGGTCATGCCGTAATGCACCCACTTGCTCGGCTCACCGATGTGCTCGGCCATGTTCGTGAGGAAGGCGATGACGTCGTGGTTGGTCTCGTGCTCGATCTCTTCGATGCGCTCGACCTCGAAAGCGGCACGCTCCCGCACCGCGACGGCGTCCTCGCGCGGCACGACGCCGAGCTCGGCCTGCGCCTCGGTGGCCAGGACCTCGATCTCCTTCCAGATCTCGAACTTGTTCTCGAGCTCCCAGATGCGGGCCATCTCGGGACGTGAGTAGCGGGGGATCATGGCGGCCAATCCTCTCTCGGGACTGCGTCACGAACAGGATACGCGATTGGGGGAGCGGGGCGACGCGGAGCTGGGAGCAACGGTACGGAAGCGTACGCCCGTGGGATACGCGCCGCCGTACTCGAGATGCAGTTACCTCCTCAGCTTCGGCGCCACGCCGACAGTGAGGGCAACACCGAACACGCTGCCCAGAATCACGAATCGCCGCCGTGTCATCTCGTTTGTGCCCGAGCTCTCTCAATTCACATTTGTTCCGTCCTTGCTCGCATCGCCATGTACGCGGAGAGCGCCTCCATATTCCACATCTATTTTATGCGCATAATGCGCTTTCATGGCACGCCCCGTGCTTGCTGCTACTCCAAGTCTATCTGCCAGGAAGGCCCGCCCATGAGCACATCGTGCCCCATCAATCACACCGTTGTGGACTCGAACGCCGTGCGCATCGTCGCGCTCTTCGTCGTCGGAATCGTGGCCGTGTTCCTGCTGACAGGCAGCCCGCTCGTCGTCCTTGCGCTCACGCCCGACTTCCTCATTCGCGCAGCGGGCCGCCCACGGTGGAGTCCGCTTGCCCGCGTCGCCATGTCAATCGTCCGCCTGCTCGAGCTCGCGCCGCGCCCCATCGACTCCGCCCCGAAGCGATTCGCCGCCGGCATCGGAGTCGCGTTCACCGCGGCGGCCGGCCTTCTGACACTCGCAGGCCTTGGCCCTGCCGCAGCCGCGGTCGCCGCCATCCTGCTGGTATGCGCCGCTCTCGAGAGTCTACTTGGCTTCTGCGTGGGCTGCCGAGTCCACGCCTTCTTGCCCCGCTCGCTGGTCCGGGCTGAAGCCGCGCGCCAAAGGTAGGCCTCTCCGGACGCGGGCGGGCAGCTCGGTGCGTCAGCGCTAGCGCTCCTCGAGCGGGACGTATGCGCGGCGCGACGAAAGGCTCTTATAAGCAGGTCTGATGACCCTTCCTCCGCTTGTGATCTCTTCGAGGTGATGCGCGCACCAGCCGACGATGCGTGATACCGCGAACAGGGGCGTGTAGAGCTCCTCTGGTATCTCGAGCATCCGGTAGATGAAGCCGGAGTAGAAGTCGACGTTCGCGCTTACGCCCTTGTAGATCTTCCTCCTGCCCGCGATGACGACAGGTGCCAGCGTCTCGACCTTCGCATGCAGGCGAAACTCGTCCTCGAGGCCCTTCTCACCCGCCAGGTGCTCGGCGTACTTCCTCAGGATGAGTGTCCGCGGGTCGGAGACCGAGTACACCGGATGTCCCATCCCGTAGATGAGCCCGGTCCGGTCGAACGCCTCCTTGTTCAAGACGCGGAGCAGGTACTCCGTGATCTGGTCGTCGTCCTCCCAGTCGCGGACCTCGGACATCAGCTCGTCGAACATTCTGACGACCTTGATGTTCGCACCACCGTGCCGGGGGCCTTTAAGAGAGCCCAGGGCAGCCGCTATGGTCGAATAGGTGTCGGTGCCGCTCGATGACACCACGCGAGCGGTGAACGACGAGTTCGTACCGCCACCGTGCTCGGCATGCAGCACGAGTGCCATGTCGAGGACGGCGGACTCGAGCTGCGTGAATTCGCTGTCGGGCCGAAGCATGTGCAGGATGTTCTCGGCGTTGGACAGCTCGGAGTTCGGCCGATGGATGACCAGGCTTCCATTCTGGAACCGGTGTGACGACGCCTGGTAGGCGTAGACGGCCAGCAGCGGGAAGGTCGATATCAGCCGCATACTCTGCCGCAATACGGTCGGCAGCGACGTGTCGTCGGGATTCTCATCCAGAACGTACAGCGCAAGCACGCCCCGGGCCATGGCATTCATGATGTCGCGGCTCGGCATCGGGAGGATGACGTCGTTGACGAAGTGCCGCGGGACGGCGCGCCCGGCCGCCAGGCGCTCGCGAAAGAGCGTAAGTTCCTCGCTGTCGGGCAGCTCGCCAAAGAGCAGCAGGTAGCAGGTCTCCTCGAAGCCGTGACGGCACTCGGCCGCAAAGCCTCCGATGAGGTCGTCGATCTCGATCCCCCGGTAGAGGAGCTGTCCCGGCGCGGGCACCGAGGAGCCGCCCTCCTCCACGTAACCGATGACGTCCCCGATGTGCGTGAGACCGGCAAGTACTCCGTGTCCGGTGAGATCGCGAAGGCCGCGTTTGACCTCGTACTCGGCGTAGAGTGCCGGGTCGATCGTACTGCTCTCGAGTGCCAAACGGCTCCAGCGCTCAAGCACCGGATCGGCCGCGTCGGCCTCTCCGTACGCGTTCGTGGTTGCGCCGTCGACTCGGTCCTGCTTCATGGAAGTCGTCCTTTCTTCGGGCGGTGCCGCTCGCAAGTCCGAGCCCGCCCATACACTCAATACCCACGGGACAGCATGCACCGCCCCGGCACGAGATCATGATGAATCGTAAGACATCATCTTAACCGCACCGCGCACTCGCGCGCTTGTCACCCCCTCGCGGAGGCTCGTTCGCGCACGAGCGAGCGCGTCGCCCCGCTGAGCCCGAGAAGCTCCATCACGCGGTCCACCGCCCGGGCCGGAAGCTCATCGGGGCGATCCTTCCGCAATCAGACCCGCGAGCGACTCGAGAACCGGAGCATCTCCGACTCGCGCCATGGAACCGACTCGGCTATGTGAGACGTGTCTGAGCCGCCTTCGCCATGTAAACGTACCACTTCCACGTGCGATCGATCTGCCATCAATACCACGGGTGACTACCCGTGACGAGTGTAACCGGCGCGCCGGGAGTAAGATTCTGCGGTATCCTGTAGTACACCTCGCGGAACCAGTGCGGGTACACTCTCTCCATATGGCACGAGGAGTGAAGGAGGTGTCGCAGTGGCCGCGCGGGCGATACGCGAACAGCAAGTCGGAGTCGTGACTCACTACTGGACACACCTCGGTGTTGCGGGCGTGCACCTGACCGCTCCGCTCGACGTCGGGGACCACATCCACATTGTGGGACACACGAGCGACTTCGAGCAGGACGTGGGCTCGATGCAGATCGAGCACCACGAGGTCTTACACGCCGACGCTGGCGCACACATCGGACTTCAGGTGGCCGACCATGCGCGCGAGCACGACAAGGTCTTCCGGCTCGTTGAGACAGACGAGAGCGGCCTCGAGCAGGAGGACCTCTGAGCGTCAGGCATCTCCGGGTGGCTGCGGACGACTACTCTCTGACGAGAATCCCCCGCCCGGAGAGGTATGCCTTGACCTCGGCGACGCTGAAGGTGCGGAAGTGGAACACGGATGCAGCGAGGAGCGCCGCTGCCTTGCCTTTGACGACGCCCGCGTAGAAGTGTTCGAGCGTCCCCGCGCCACCAGAAGCGATAACAGGGAGCGACACGGCGTCCGCGATTGCGCGCGTGAAGGGGATGTCGTAGCCGGCGAGCGTCCCGTCGCCATCCATGCTGGTGGGCAGGAGTTCTCCTGCACCGAGTTCCTCGCAGCGCCGCGCCCACTCGACACAGTCCAGGCCGGTGGGCCTCTGGCCACCGCTCACCACCACCTCAAACCCCGACACCGTCCCGGAGTTGCGGCGACCGTCGATGGCGACGATTACGCGGGCTGAGCCGTAAGCGGCAGCAGCCTCACGCACGAGCTCGGGACGCGCGACTGCCGCGCTGTTCATCGACACCTTGCTCACCCCTACCTCGAAGAGGGCTTCGATGTCGGCGAGCTCGTTGACGCCACCTCCTACCGTCAGCGGCACATCACCGAGCGCCTCCGCGACCACCCGGGCCCACTCCAGCCGGGTCTTGCGGCCCTCGACCGTGGCGGCGATATCGAGCATCGCGACCTCGTCGGCTCCTGCCTCGCGGTAGAACGCGGCGTTCTCGACCGGGTCGCCCGCGTCACGCAACTCCACGAAATGGACCCCTTTGACGACACGGCCGTCCTTCATGTCGAGACATGGGATGATTCTGACCGGTTCCACGGGAGACCCCTCTCGTCCGGGTGGTGACGTTGCGCCAACTGACGGCATTCTAGCCGACGAGGACCGCCCCGTGCGTGCGTGAGGGCCGCACTCCACGGGTACCCACAGTGGTGGAGGCAGAAGCTTGAACGACGTACTCGCTCTCGTCATCGGCTATCTACTCGGTGCTGTACTGCCCGCGTACCTCATCGGCAGGGTGCGCGGCATCGATTTGCGCACTACCGGGGATCGTAACCCCGGGGCAACCAATGCGATGCAGACACTCGGCCGGGGGCCGGGGTACCTGACCGCCATCTACGACATGCTCAAGGGGCCAATCGCTGTCGCCGTCGGCTTCGCGCTCGGCGCGAGCGAGTGGGCGGCATACGGAGCCGGGTTCGCCGCATTCCTCGGTCACCGGTTCCCGTTCTACTTGCGGTTCCGGGGTGGCCGGGGTTTTGCAGCCGCAAGCGGGCTGCTGATCTTTGGACTGGGATACGCGGTCTGGCGCGAGTACCTGCCCCCGCTGGACGGCGCGATCTTCTTCGGCCTGTTCCTCGTGTTGTGGTGGGTGTTCCGTGACCGCGCCGCGCCCGATGCGATCGTCCTGCCAATCGCCTACCTCGACGTCGTGCTGCGCAGCACGTCCCTCGCGTTCACTATCTTCATGGGCGTGATCATCGTCTACGTGTGGGTCTACAACATCGGGCGAGTGCGGCGGGAGAAACTGCTCCGGCTGCGTCCGGAGACCAGGGCCGCTCTCGGAGACGTCCGTGTCCTGCTGCGCCCCGGTGCGCTCGCCTTTCCCATGCTCTATCTTTTCGTGCCGCGGACCACGCTACTGGCACTCGTTGGCGCAGTCGCACTCTTCTTCGTGGCCGTCGATGTCTCCCGGCTTCTCTGGCGACGCTTCAACGTCGCCCTCTTCCGCAAGCTTGCCTTCTTCTACCGGCCGAACGAGGAGCACACGTTCACCTCGGCCTCGCTCTTCCTGTTGGGCACTTTCCTGACGATCCTGCTCTTCTCCAAACCGATTGCCACGACCGCGCTTATCTTCGTGACCTTCGGAGACCTTGCCGCGAAACTGGCGGGGCTCGAGCATGGTAGACACCGTCTCTTCACCCGAAGCGTCGAAGGCTCGCTTACCTTCTTCGCCGTGTGCGCCGCAGCGGGTTTTGGCTGGTCGTTCCTGGTGCCGATCCTGCCTGCGCAATACCTGCTCGGGGCCTTCGTCGCTGCTATCACCGAGGCGTTGCCACTCGATCTCAATGACAACTTCACCGTGCCTCTCATGAGTGGAGCCGCGATGATGATTCCCACCCTGCTCGGCGTGATCTGACCGGCGCTAGGGCACGATTGTTGCTTCTCAGAGAAACCTATGCGCATTCACCGCCTCCGGGGCCTCATGGCCTCGACCCACCTCATCGAGACCGACAGCGCGCTCTTCCTCATCGACGCCGGTTTCTTCGGACACGCCAGCACCATCCTGCGTGCCATCCGACGGCTCGGTCGGCAGCCTCAAGAGTTGCGTCTCGTGCTCATCACCCACGCCCATCTCGACCACTTCGGTGGCCTTGCGGGGCTAAGTGACGCCGTCGCGTTCGAGACTGCGTGTCATCCGGACCATGTCTGTACGGTCGAGCGTGGTGGCCTGCTTGTCTCGCCCGCCGTCCGCCTCGGATGGGAGCACTACGTCCAGCTTGCCCGGCACACCATGGGCTGGCTCCCGGTACGCGGAACGGGTCCTGTGATTCCGCTGAAGGACGGCACCGACCTTTCCGCGTGGGGCCTTCCTGGCCGCGTCGTGCACACGCCCGGTCACTCAGCCGGCTGCCTCTCGGTGCTTCTCGACGACGGCACCGCACTCGTGGGTGACCTTGTGCAGGGAAAGCGACTTCCCACGCTCGTACCCGAGCTGCCAGCGATGGCCGAGGACACGACGCGCGCCTACGCGAGCTGGGAGCGGCTGCTTGCAATGGGCGCGACCCGCTTCCTCCCCGCGCACGCCGGAGAGTTCACCGCTGGGGAGCTTCTGGCGACACTGCGCCGAGACGGGATCGCTGCCGCCTAGGAACCCGTCTGCGCCGGGGCGCCTGCGTGATGCGCCCGCTCATCCCTCGTCGCGGAACCCCGCCTTGATGTGCGAGCCGTCGCAGAACGGCTTGTTCGCCGAGGAGCCGCAGCGGCAGAGCGTTACCCGGTTGCGCACCTCGTAGGCGACGTCGTCAGCATCAACGATTGCGATGCCCCCGCGAATCCAGAGCGGCCCGCTCACGCCGAGGGATGGATCGTCGACAAGCGCGATGGACGGCTCGAGGTCGGGTTCACGCGGGCCTCCTGCTACGTCAGCGAAGACGTAGCGGCCGGACGGGCACAGGGCCGCCTGTTCCTCGGCCAGCGTCCGAGCATCGGGGTCATCACAGCGTTCGATGAGGTTCCAAAGCCCTCCTGCACGATCGCAAAAGCGCGCCTCGGCACAGAGGCGTCGGGCATCGTGCAGCCTCACACCCGGCCCGTCGATGAGAGCCGACTGCTCGGCATAGGATTCATGGCCGGCGATCTCGGTCCCGTCAAACCCTTCGACGGCATGCGTCATGTCACAGAAGGGCTTGTCTTCGGAGTGTCCGCAGCGGCACAAACGGTAGCGATCGCCGGCTTCGACACTCCCGGTCTCTCGCCAGCCGATCGACTCGCCATCCGCATTCGTGAGTATCTCGACGCACACGAGCGGCACGCCCCCGCTCACGACGTAGGGACCGTCCTCGGTGACCGAGATCCGCATACGTTCTGTCGGCCCCTTCACCCCCGCGCCTCTCAGGAGTTCAAAACGTCGACAGCGCCCACAGGATCGTCCACGCGCAGCACTAGCGAGACACGGCTTGCATCGCCCGCAGTCCCGTAGATCCAATGCACGTCGATATCGGCACGAGCGAGTTTCGCCGCAGCCTTCGCGAGCGAACCCGGCTCGGCCGGCAGATCCAGCATGACGACGTCCTTGCGCTCGACGGACATGTTGATGATGTTCGCGAGTGCCGCCGTCGCCTTCTCGTTGTCGCTCGTTACGACCATGAACTCGCCGCGGCCGTCTTTCTCGTACGCGCCGATTGCAGAGATGTCGACACCTGCATCCGATATCGCCTTGGTCACCTGCGCGAGCAGTCCGACCTTGTTGGGCGCGGTGACGAAGATCTCCTGTACCACCTGGGCTTCAAACATGTCGCTCCCTCCCCTGCTGACATCCTGGTTCTCTTTGTCGAGTAGATACCCGCTCCTTCGCTTGAAGGATCGCTTAGAGGTGCGGAAGGGTATGAGGCGGATAGAGTGTTGGTCGGCGAGATGGGAGTGACGCCCGTGAGTTCCGAGGAGGGTTTTCCCTCACTGCACTCCTACCTGGAGAACCTGAAAGCGCCCATGCCTCTCAGAAGGAAGGTCTCGCTTATCGTGCGCAACGTGTTGCGCCGCATCCTTCCCCGGCCTGCCGCCTGCTGCGGTCATCCGGGCGAGCCGGGTTGTTGACGCTGATTGCGCCGCCGTGGCGGCCGCGTGAACGCAAAGAGGGCCGCCTCGCCGAGGCGGCCCTCTCGCATCGCTGGAGGACAGCGGCTATCTACACTTCGTAAACAGCGTTCGTATACGGGATCACATCTCCCGGAACGCCGCCGTCCTAGGCGGACCCGGCCTCCATTCGAACCGCGGTGGACAGGACCAGCGCAGCGATGTGGGTACTTCGCACTGCTGGATCACCTCCTCGGTCGGCGGGCTGCCGGATCGCGCCCTCGGGATTCCCCGTGGCGATGCGTGAAGCGAGCAGCATGCCGAGGCGTGCGAGTCGGCGAAATCGCGACGTCCTACGCGCGGTGCTCTCGCTCGATGCGCTCGGCTATTGCCGTCACCGCGTGAGCGCGCTGCCGGTCGACCGACGAGCCTGCCTCAGGCAGAAGGCCCGTCCCCGCAGCTGACGCAACCGCTGAAATGAGGGCGAAAGCCCCCGTGAAGACCTCCTCGGGCTGATCGAACACGCGCGTAAGCAGGCGACGCTCGGTCAGCAGCTCCAGGTCCTCGGCAGCCTGGCGGCCCGTGATGCCGACAAGACTGCGGTAGTAGCGGTTCGTGACCGGGCGGCCGAAGAAGCCGTCGAAGAGCGCCTCGGCCAACCGTGGCGGCTGTTCGAGAATCTCCCCCGCGATGCTCTCCACCAGTCCCCAGATCTCGCACTCGACCGCCTGTTTCAGCCAGAGCATCTCGACCTGTCGCCGCTGCGCCCTGACGTGTATCGTCACGAACCGCGTGACGTCGGCATCCGGATTCCAGCGGTGCCCGAGGTCGGAGAATGCGCCATAGTATTCCTCCCGGTGAGTCCCCCACCACTCCTCGAGACTCGTGAACTCCTGGGTGTTGTAGCCGCCCCGCCGCATCGCGACCGAGGCGAGGATCCGGGCCACGCGGCCGTTCCCGTCGACGAACGGGTGAATCCCGGCGAGCCGCGCGTGCACCAGTGCGGCCACGACTGGTGCCGGATCGCCCGCCGACTGTGCCCAGGCACACATGTCCTCAACGAGCGATGGCACCTCACGGAAACTCGGAGGCGCGTACGTCACGCTTCCGGACGCGCTGTCTCCGAGCCAGACGTCCTTGTACCTGAAGATGCCCGCCGTGAGATCGGGCTGCACCCCCATGACCCGCCGGTGGACCTGCAGCACGAACTCGCTGCTCCATCGGAACGCTTCGTCGTCCGCCCGGCGTAGCGCGTATTCCACTGCATCCCCGTAGCCTTCGACTAGTCCGCAGTCGTGCTCGCACACCCACGCCGGGCAGTCGCCGGCGAGAATCCGCCGCACGTCGTCCACGGTCACGGGGACGCCTTCAATCCCCGTAGAGGCGGCAACCACTCCCGCTTCCCACTCGCGTCGTAACCTGCCCAGCCAGCGGCGCGGAAGCGCTCCGCCGCAGGTCAGACCGGTGCGAAGACGCTCGAGCTTCTCGAGCTCCTCGGCAAGGTACGGCGTGAGCCGATAGCGGTACATCCACACCTCCTCGCCAGCCATCATAGCGGGTTGCCGCACATCTCCCGCTACCGGTGGATGATACGGCCGAGGAGTGGCACCGAGACCTCGATGGCTCGCTCGGGGCACATCTCCTGGCAGCAGTAGCAGCGTATGCAGCGCTGGTAATCGTGCTCCGGCGGCTGCGCCCGGCGCCCTTCTTGGCAGCTCTCGACCCACTGGACCGCCTTGGGGTCCACGGGACAGACATCGACACACGTACCGCAACGGGTGCACCAGGCTGCAACGATGAACGGGCGCGGCACGACAAGCGTGCGTGCGAGCCATGCCGCCATACCGTTCGCCGGACCAGTCGTGGAGCCCTGGCGACGGTTGGCGACGAACTCCGCGGCCACGCTCTCCTCGAGCGGATCGCCGAGTATCGTGACGTCCTCCCACCTCCCGAGGCCCGACTCCTGTCCCAGCGTGACCGTCTCCACGAGCGTG
>JACUUN010000052.1 GCA_014859265.1 Coriobacteriia bacterium | reverse complement strand
CGCGGGTGACGTCAAGGACATCCTGCTCCTCGACGTGACCCCGCTCTCGCTCGGTGTGGAAACCCTCGGCGGCGTCATGACAAAGATGATCGAGCGCAACACGACCATCCCGACGCGCAAGACCGAGACCTACACGACCGCGGCCGACGGGCAGACCTCCGTAGAGATCCACGTGCTGCAGGGCGAGCGCGAGATGGCGGCCTACAACAAGACGCTCGGCAAGTTCCATCTCATGAACATCCCGCCCGCGCCGCGCGGTATCCCTCAGATCGAGGTCACCTTCGATATCGACGCCAACGGCATCGTGAACGTTTCGGCCAGGGACAAGGGTACCGGCCAGGAGCAGAAGATCACCATCTCCGGCACGACCGCGCTCTCCGACGAAGAGGTCGAGCGCATGGTGACCGATGCCGAAGCGCACGCCGATGAGGACCGCAGGAAGAAGGAGGCCGCTGAGGCCCGCAACAACGCGGACACGCTCGTCTACTCGACCGAGAAGACTCTCTCCGACCTGGGCGAGAAGGTGCCCGAGGAGACAAAGACCGCGTGCGAGGAGGCCATCACAGAGGTCAAGTCCGCGATGGAGGGCGAGGACGTCGACGCCATCAAGGCCGCGACCGACAAGCTCCAGCAGGCTGGCTACAAGCTCGCCGAGATCGTCTACGCCGAGGCGCAGGCCGAGGCCGAGGGCGGCGAGGAGTCCGCAGCGAGCGACGAGGAGGAGGTCGTCGAGGCCGACTACGAGGTCGTCGACGAGAGCGAGGACAAGTAGCGATGCGCAAGGAGTCGCGCGACACCCCTGAGGTCCCTCTGGACCCCGAGCTCGAGAGCGATCTCGGACCCGAGCTGGAGATGCGCGGCGACCGGCTGATGGCGGAGATCGAGGAGGCGCGCGAGGAAGCGGCGCGCAACCTCGAGACCGCCCAGCGGGCGCAGGCGGAGTTCGACAACTTCCGCAAACGCATGGCGCGCGACCACGCCGACGCCGTCAAGCGCGCCGGCGAGCGCATCGTCGGCCACCTGCTGCCGGTCGTCGACAACCTGGAGCGGGCCATCGACCACGTGACGGCGGGCGGGGATCAACGAGACCTGCTTTCCGGCGTCGAGATGGTCCTCGGCCAGCTGCTCGATGTCCTTGCGAAGGAGGGTGTGGAGCAGGCGGATCCCTTCGGTCAGCCGTTCGACGCGTTGAAGCACCAGGCGGTCGGTCAGAAGGAGGACCTGGAGATGCCCGAGGGTACCGTCGTCGAGGTCTTCCAGAAGGGCTACGAGATGCACGGGCGCACCATCCGCCCGGCAATGGTGGTCGTCTCCACCGGAGGCCCACAGCCTGAGGAGTGAGCCGAGCGATGCCCGCCACCAAGAACTACTACGACATACTCGGCGTGAAAAAGGACGCCTCGGCCGACGAGATCAAGAAGGCTTTTCGTCGTCTGGCGCGCAAGCATCACCCGGACACGGGCGGTTCCGAGGAGAAGTTCAAGGAGCTTAACGAGGCCTACGAGGTCCTCTCTGACAGCGAGAAGCGGGCGCAGTACGATCAGTACGGCCAGTACTTCGGCGGCAACGTGCCGCCGGGCGCGGGCGCTCCGGGTGGGCCGGGCTGGCCGGGTGGCGGCGGGTTCAGCTACCAGCAGGTCGACCTGGGTGACCTTGGCGACGTGTTCGGCAGCATGTTCGGCGGGGGCGCGGGGTTCGGCGGTGCCACTCGCACGCGCGGCAAGCAGGCGCACCGCGGTCGCGACCTCACGTACGAGATCACGCTCGATTTCGACGAGGCGCTCGCGGGTGTCTCCACAAAGGTGGACGTGCAGCGCGCGGAGAACTGCTCGGTGTGCAAGGGCTCCGGCGCCAAGCCGGGTACCTCGCCAACAACGTGTCCGACGTGTGGCGGCTCGGGTCACGTGAGCCAGGCTCAGGGACTCTTCGGCATCTCGCGTACCTGCCCGCGCTGCGGGGGCATTGGCACGGTCGTGGAACACCCCTGCACGACGTGCAAGGGCAAGGGCACGGTCGTACGCGTGAAACCGGTGACGGTAAACGTGCCGCCCGGTGTGACCGACGGCGGGAAACTGCGCTTCAAGGGCAAAGGCGAGCCAGGTCAGGGAGGCGCCCCCGCGGGCGACCTCTACGTGGTGACACACATCCGCCCGCACCCGTACTTCACGCGGGATGGGGCCGACGTTCTCATGGAGCTTCCGGTTTCGATCACCGAGGCGGCGCTCGGCACCGAGGTGACCATCCCCGTGCCCGGAGGTGGGAAGGTCAAGCTCAAGGTCGCGCCGGGTACACAGGACGGCACGGTGCGCCGCATCTCGGGCAAGGGTGCACCCCGCTTGAAAGGCAAGGGTACGGGTGACCTCAAGGTGCGGACGAAGGTCGTCGTACCGGAGAAGCTGACCGCGGAACAGAAAGAGATGCTCAAGCACTTCGCCTCGGTGCGCGAGGATGACCTCCGCGCGCACATCGGGTAGGCGCAGGGAAGGAGGCACGGGTGGTCGCCAGGAGATACACGAACGACAGGCAACGGCCGCTCTACATGATCAGCGTGGCGGCGGAGCTTGCGGGGATGCACCCGCAGACGCTGCGTATATACGAGCGCCGCAGGCTCATCTCGCCCCAGCGTTCGGCGGGCAACACGCGGCTGTACTCGGAGGCCGACATCGAACAGCTGCGTCTCATCCAGCAGCTCACGCAGGTCGAGGGCATCAACCTTTCGGGCGTTGAGCGGATCCTCGAGCTCGAGCGGGAGGTTGCGCGGCTGCGCGTCGAGGCCGACCGGCTTCGCCACCAGGCCGAGGAGCTGTACGCCCGTGCGGCGCAATCCGCCCGGTCCGAGTGCACTGCCAGCATCGTGATGGTGCGGCGTGGCACGCTGGCGAGGAGGTCGTGATGACGCACCCGGCGCAGGCGCGCAGGTGGTGGATCGTGACCGCGGTGCTCGTGCTCGTGGCATTGGGCCTCGTGCGTGTGTTCGGCGCGCTGCTGAGGCTGCTGGGGGGCGGATAGGTTAGGGCTCTGCGGAGGCGAGAGGCATGAGACTCGACAAACTGACAGTGAAGGCGCAGGAGGCGCTGCAGGCTGCGCAGGGAGTGGCCGATGACGCATCCTCGCAGGTCATAGAGCCGGAGCACCTGCTGAAGACGCTGCTCGACGCAGCCGAGGGCATCGTGCGTCCAATCGTGCAGAAGGTGGGAGCGGATGCCGACGCGCTCGAGTCGCAGGTGACGGCCGCCATCGAGCGCGCGCCCAAGGTCTCAGGTGCGGGCATCGGCCAGGCGGGTGTGGGGCCGCGACTCTCGAGTGTGCTCTCGGACGCGTTCAAGCACGCCGAGAAGCTCAAGGACGCCTACGTCTCGACCGAACACCTGCTCATTGCTCTCGCCGGGGACTCCGGCGATGCCGGTCGGCTGCTGCAGGACGCCGGCGTCACCGCAGCCCGTGTGCTGGAGGCGCTCGAGGAACTGCGCGCCGGTTCGCGGGTGACCGACCAGAACCCCGAAGCGCAGTTCCAGGCGCTCGAGCGGTTCAGTCGCAACCTCACGGTTGCGGCACGTGACGGCAAGCTCGACCCGGTCATCGGCCGGACCGAGGAGATCCGGCGCGTCATCCAGGTACTCTCGCGGCGCACGAAGAACAACCCCGTGCTCATTGGTGAGCCGGGCACCGGCAAGACAGCGATCGTCGAGGGCCTGGCGCAGCGCATCGTCGCCGGCGACGTGCCGAGTAGCCTGCGCGACAAGGACGTCGTCGCGCTCGACCTCGGCGCGATGGTGGCCGGCGCGAAGTATCGCGGCGAGTTCGAGGACCGCCTGAAGGCCGTGCTGCGCGAGATCGAGCAGGCAGAGGGCCGGCTCGTGCTCTTCATCGACGAGATGCACACGCTTGTGGGCGCCGGCGCGGCCGAGGGCGCGATGGACGCGAGCAACATGCTCAAGCCCGCACTCGCCCGCGGCGAGCTGCACGCCATCGGCGCGACCACGCTCGACGAGTACCGCGAGCACATCGAGAAGGACGCTGCGCTCGAGCGACGCTTCCAGCCGGTATTCGTCGGCGAGCCGAGTCTCGAGGACACTATCGCGATCCTGCGCGGCCTCAAGGAGAAGTACGAGGTGCATCACGGTGTGCGTATCACCGACAGCGCCATCGTGGCGGCCGCCACGCTCTCGGATCGCTACATCACCGACCGCTTTCTGCCCGATAAGGCAATCGACCTGGTCGATGAGGCTGCCTCGCGGCTGCGCATCGAGATCGACTCGATGCCCACCGAGATCGACGCCATCGACCGGCAGGTGCGCCAGATGCAGATCGAGGAGGCCGCGCTCCAGAAGGAGACCGACCAGGCGAGCGCCGAACGTCTCGAGGCGCTGCGCGCCGAGATGGCGGGCCTGTCCGAGCAACTGTCGGGTCTCAAGGCCCGGTGGGAGAGCGAGAAGGCGATCATCGGCGACGTGCAGCGCTTCAAGGCCGAACTCGACGAAGCGAAGATGGGCTCCGAGCGAGCCGAGCGCGAGGGCGACCTGCAGCGTGCCGCGGAGATCCGCTACGGGCGCATCCCCGAGCTCGACCGGGCGCTCGCCGAGGCTGACGAGCGGTTGCGCGAGCTGCAGGCGGGCGCCGCGATGCTCAAAGAGGAGGTCACTGAGGAGGAGATCGCCGAGGTCGTCGCGTCATGGACCGGCGTGCCGGTAAGCAAGCTCATGGAGGGCGAGATGGCCAAGCTCGCGCACCTCGAGGAGCTGCTGCATGAGCGGGTCATCGCCCAGGACGAGGCGGTCGCCGCGGTGTCGGTAGCCATCAGGCGCTCGCGCGCCGGGCTCTCAGACCCCGACCGGCCTATCGGCTCGTTCATCTTCATGGGGCCTACCGGCGTGGGTAAGACCGAACTCGCCCGCGCGCTTGCCGAGTTTCTCTTCGACGACGAGCGCTCCATGGTGCGCATCGATATGAGCGAGTACATGGAGAAGTTCAGCGTACAGCGCCTCATCGGTGCGCCTCCGGGCTACGTCGGTTACGAGGAGGGCGGCCAGCTCACCGAGGCGGTGCGGCGCCGGCCCTACAGCGTGGTGCTCTTCGACGAGATCGAGAAGGCGCACCCGGACGTCTTCAACGTGCTGCTGCAGGTGCTCGACGACGGACGGCTCACCGACGGTCAGGGCCGGATGGTCAGCTTCAAGAACACCATCATCATAATGACCAGCAACGTGGGTTCCCAGTTCATCCAGGAGTCTGCGCGGGCCGGTACCGACGAGGCCACGATGAAGACGGCGGTTGAAGAGGCGCTCCGGCAGACGTTTCGCCCTGAGTTCCTCAACCGAATCGACGACATCGTGCTGTTCCACTCACTCTCGATGGAGGACATCGCGCGCATCGTTGACATCCAGCTCGCCAAGGTGCGCGAGCGGCTCGCCGCGCGCTCTGTCACCATCGAGATCGCTCCGGCGGCGGTGGAGCGCATCGCGCTCGACGGGTTCGACCCGGTCTTCGGCGCGCGGCCGCTGAAACGTGTCATCCAGCGCGAGGTCGTCGACCGCGTTGCGAAGGCACTCATCGAGGGTGCGCTCACCGAGGGCTCGTCGGTGACGATCGACATCGGAAAGAGCGGCGAGCTCCAACTGGAATAGGTTTCATTGGCCGCGCGGCGACCGGTCGCCATGTCGGCGCCGCGCGTGAGAACGACGGAGGTGATGTCACCATGGCGATCATGCGTTGGGACCCGTTTGGAGAGATGCTGCGCATGCAGCGGGATATGGACCGCATTTTCTCGCGGATGGGCGGTACCGAGGGGCGTGGCGGCGAGACCGCCGCAGCCGTGGCGTGGATGCCTAAGATCGACGTGAAGAGCAAGGGCGACGACATCGTCGTACGCGCCGAGCTGCCAGGGATCGATCCCGATGAGGTCGAGATCGAAGTGACCGACGGGGTGCTCACCATCAAGGGCGAGCGCATGGCCGAGGAGGAGCGCGAGGGCGAGGGCTGGCTCATCCGTGAGTCGAGCTACGGCACCTTCGAGCGCTCGATGGTCCTGCCCGAGGGCGTGGAGCCCGGCTCGATCACAGCCGAGTACATCGACGGTATCCTCGAAGTGCACGTTCCCAAGGCACTCGAGGCCGCAAAGCCCAAGACCACCAAGGTGAGCGTTGGCAAGAAGTAGCGATTCCTCTTTCCCTCTCCGTTGCGAAGCCGGGCCGATGGCCCGGCTTCGTGCGTTATACTCGGGCGTCAGAATGGTGTACCGGCCCACGGGTGCTGTGCGAGGCTGCGTAGGGCTGCCGCCTCCCCCTCCTGCAGGTTCCTTCTCGCGCACAGGCAGGGGCGGAAAGGCGCCTGTCGAACAACCCGGTAGATGTCGGTTTCTGCCGTATCGGGGGTCGGCATGCCGGACAACGGTTCTGACGCACCGAGGAGTGTCGCTTCACAGGGCGATCAGTGCGAGCGGATTCAGGCGATCCTCGCCGCGACCGCCGACGGCCTGATCGTGCTCGACGCTGCAGGATGCGTCGAACTCGTCAACCCGGCTGCGGCCACGCTGCTCGGGCACGCGGTCGACAATCTCCTCGGAGAGCCGGTCGACGTCCAGTCGCTCTTTGGGCTCGACGAGCCGCTCGAGAACGGAGTGGCCGCAGAGGTCGAGATCGCCGAGCCGGCGCACCGCGTGCTGCTGGTGAGGATGAACCGTGTCACCGGCCACGACGGCATGCCAGCCGGGCACGTCATCAGCGTCCATGACATCACCGCCGAGCGCGAGGCTGCTGTAATGAAGAACGAGTTCGTCTCCATGGTCTCGCATGAACTTCGCACCCCGCTCACCTCGATCAAGGGCTACGTGGACCTCATAGTCGATGGCGATGCGGGCGAGATCAACGAGATACAGCGCGAGTTCCTCGGCATCGTTCAGGAGAACTCGGACCGACTCGTCTCGCTCATCAACGACATCCTCGACATCTCGCGCATCGAGTCCGGCCGGGTGCACCTGCGCGTCGAGCCGCTCGAGATGAGCGAGATCATCCAAGGAGTCGCGGACACCTTTCGCGCGGTCGCTGCGAGTGCGGACATCGAACTCAAGTGCCGAGTGGAGGAGCCGCTACCCCGCGCTGCAGGCGATCGGGATCGCATCGGCCAGGTGCTCATGAACCTCGTCAGCAACGCCATCAAGTACTCGCCCGGCGGAGGCTCGGTCACCATCGAAGCCCGGCAAGAGGGTGAGGAGGTCGTGGTCTCGGTGAGCGACACCGGAATCGGCATCGCTCCGGATGACCAGGAACGGCTCTTCACCAAGTTCTACCGCGTGGATTCGTCGCTCACCCGCGACATCGGCGGGACGGGCCTCGGACTCTCCATCTGCAAGAGCGTCGTCGAACTGCTCGGCGGAGACGTCGGGTGCGACAGCGAGGCGGGCACGGGCTCGACGTTCTGGTTCTCGCTGCCGGTCGCGTCGTGTGAGGTCGTCCGCAAGCCCGAACTGGAGGGCCCGCTCGAGTCTGCCGGGGGCCTCGTGCTCGTGGTCGACCGGGAGCCGAGCACGTGCGACCTCATCGGCACCTACCTGCGAAAGCGGGGCTACGAGGTGGAGTACGCGCACGATGCCGAGGTGGCGCATGGCAAAGCCTTGCGGTTGCAGCCGCGGGCTATCACTCTCGACGTCATGCTCGAGGACGACGACGGCTTCGAGCTGCTGCACCAACTGAAGGACGACCCGCGTACACGGGACATCCCGGTGGTAGTGCTCTCCATCGTGTGCGACGAGGGACGCAGCCTGCGCCTCGGTGCGGCCAACTACCTTGAGAAGCCCATTGACCAGGCCCGGCTGACGCGGATCGTCGACGATCTCGTCGGCGGTCAGGAGGCGCCGCTCGTGCTCGTCGTCGATGACGACCGCGCGATAGTCGGGGCCATGAGCAGCATGCTGCGCGCGAAGGGTTTCTCGGTCATCTCCGCCTACGATGGCCAGGAGGCGATGGCAGCCATAGACGAGCACCGGCCCGCCCTCATCCTTCTCGATCTGTGCATGCCAGTCATGGACGGGTATCAGGTCATACAGGAGGTCAAGAGCACCGAGGAGACCCGGGACATCCCGATCGTGGTCATGACGGCGCACCGCATCGACCGGGAGCGCACCGATCTGCTCGCGATGGCGGCCGAGCAGCTCAAGAAGCCGTTTGCGGTCGAGGACCTGGTAGAACGCGTCGAGCAGTTCCTTGCCGAGGAGGGATGAGCCTGTGGGACGGATCCTCGTCGTCGATGACGAACCGCACATCGTGAAGCTCGTCTCGTTCTCACTGGAACAGCGGGGACACGAGGTCTTCCAGGCTTCGGATGCCATCGCGGGTCTGAAGATGGCCGCCGAGGAACAGCCCGACCTCATCCTCTTGGATGTGATGATGCCGATCATGACCGGGTATGACGCGCTCGACCGGCTCAAGGCCGACCCAGTCACGAGCGCGATCCCGGTGGTCATGCTCTCGGCCAAGAGCCAGCACTACGAGCAGGAAGAGGGATTGCGCCGCGGGGCGCTGCAGTACATATGTAAACCGTTCACGCCGCGCGACCTCGCGGAGACCGTGAACACGATCCTTGCCGACGAAGAGGGAGAAGAGGTGCGTGCGGATGACGGGTAAGATACTCGCGGTCGATGACGAGCCGTCAATCGTCCGACTGGTGACAGCGGCCCTGACCGCGCGGGGCTATGAGGTTGTTGCGGCCCACGATGGTCAGGATGCGCTCGACAAGGTCGCGCTCGAGAAGCCCGATCTCATCGTCCTCGACATCATGATGCCGAGGATGGACGGCCGCGAGGTGGCGCGCCGGCTCTCCAAGAACCCGGTCACTGCGAAGATCCCGATCGTCTTCCTCTCGGCCATCGGAGACCTCGACAGCCAGCTCGACACCCTCGAGGAGCTCAAGGATGTCGAGTACCTGACCAAGCCGTTCGACGTCCGCGAACTCGGCGACTACGTTGATGCGATGCTCGATCCGGCGAAGCGTGCGGAGCTCGCCCGGCACCGTTCGCGGCAGGTCGGCAAGTTGCGTACGATGGTGGAGATCATGCACCGGAGGCGCGGAACCACGTAGTCAGGCTCCTCGGCCTGTCGCCGGTGTCGCCCTGGGTATATCCAGGGTGTCCGCAATAGTGCGATATCGATGCCGGGGAGGCCTGAGACCATGAGCGACCAACCGGATTTCGATCCGAAGGACTTCCGCAAGCTGCTCAAGCAGATCGGAGAGTCCGCCGACGCACGCACGGTGTTCGGGGAGACGGTGGTCTCCGGAGACCGTGCCGTCATCCCCGTCGCGCGCGTCCATCACAAAGGCGGCGGTGGCTTCGGCGGCGCCGGCGGCGCGGCTCACGTATGTACGCCGGAGTGCCCGCCGGAGTGCGATGGGGGCCATGCCGAGGAGGGTTATGGCTCGGGCATGGGCCTCGGCTACTCGGTCAGTGCCGAGCCGGTCGGCGTCATAGAGATCACATCTGACGGCGTATGGTGGAACCCGACGGTCGACGTGAACCGGCTCGCGGTCATCGGAGTTGCTGCCGGCGCCGCTATCGCGGTGCTCGTGGCGCTCGGGCGTGCGCTTCGCAGGTAGACGTGCTGCCCGGACGGGCGGTGAGGCACGATGTACGAGATTGCGACAGAGGGCGTCCCGGTCAAGGTGTGGGGTGCCGACATCGACGAGGGTGCCCTCGCGCAGGCAGGCAACCTCGCCCGGTTGCCCTTTGCCTTCCGGCACGTCGCGCTCATGCCCGATGCGCACGTGGGCTACGGCATGCCCATCGGCGGGGTGCTCGCCGCGCTCGGTCAGGTGATCCCGCATGCGGTCGGGCTCGACATCGGCTGCGGTGTGCGCGCATGGAGCACGAACATCCCGCTCACCGAGTTCGCTCCCGGGCGTGACACGGTGCTCAATGACGTCCAGCGCTCGGTGCCCACCGGGTTCGAGTGGCACAAGGCGAGCCAGACGGGCCGGACCGCGCTCTTCGACGACGTGCCGGACATCGCACCCCTGCAGGCCGAGGTCGACAAGGCCGTCCGGCAGGTCGGGACGCTGGGCGGGGGCAATCACTTCATCGAGGCGCAGGTCGACCCCGACGGCATCGTGTGGATGATGGTGCACTCGGGCAGCCGCAACCTCGGCAAGCAGATGGCGGAGCACTACGACAAGGTGGCCAAGGCCGAGAACCTGGCGAGCGGGTCGACGGTCCCGCCGGAGTGGGGTCTCGCGCATCTGGCGACCGGCTCTGAGGCGGGCGCGGAATACTTCGAGGCGATGGGGTTCTGCCTGCGATTTGCCCGCGAGAACCGTCGGCTGATGGCCGAGACCGTTCGCGCGGCAATCGACCGGCGCTTTCCCGGAGTGACCCCTGCCGCCGAGGTCGACGTGCACCACAACTATGCCGCTGCCGAGGAGCACTTCGGTGAGCAGGTGATCGTTCACCGCAAGGGTGCGGTGCGCGCCGAGGGAACGGTGCTCGTGCCCGGCTCGATGGGAACCTCCTCTTACGTCTGTCGCGGCCTGGCGAACCCCGAGTCGTTCATATCGTGCAGCCACGGTGCGGGGCGCATCATGGGTCGGAAGGCCGCCATGCGCGCGTTCCCTCGCGAGCAGGTGATGCGCGAGCTCGAGGAGGCAGGCGTGCGGCTGTTCAAGGCCAAGAAGCACGACCTCGCCGAGGAGGCGCCCGCCGCCTACAAGGACATCGAGGACGTTATGCGCCACCAGAGCGACCTCGTCGAGCCGCTCATCCGGCTCACACCCATCGGTGTGGTGAAGGGGTAGGGCAGCGGCGCGCATCCGCGCGTGTCACACCAGGTGTCGGCGCACGCGGTCATCGGTGCTACCGTGTTCACTGAAAGTGCGTAGAGTGGAGCCGATGGAGATGCGGTCGCAGTTCGAGAAGGCGAGCAGCTTGATACGCCGCCGAGGCAAGTTCTCGGCCGTCCTGCTTGTGCTAGCTGCGACGGTGGCTTTCCTGCCTCTCCGGGCGTACCTGGACAGCCGTCACTGGGGCTGGCCGTACCTGTTGATCGTGGGAACCATTGCCGGCACAGCGGGAGTGGGTGCAGCCGTGGTCACGGCGGGCCTCTCGTTTCTCGCGTGGAACTTCTTCTTCATCCCTCCCTACCACACGCTCATCGTCGCCGATCCCCAGGACCTCGTGCAGCTCCTCGTGTACCTGGCAGTTGCCACGGCGGTCGGACTCCAGACCGGGCGGCTGCGCGAGCGGGAGGAAGTCGCGCAGCGGGAGGAGCGGCACGCTGAGGCTCTCAATCGGCTTTCGGCAGGCCTCGTGTCGGGCGGTTCGCTCTCGGACATCGCGGCACTTGCGGATAGTGAAGTACGCTCGGTGCTTCCGGAGTCGAGTTCGACGGTGTGGGTTCCGGGAGCCGAGGGGAAAGCACTGTGCTCGGCATCCGGTGTACCCCCCGGTGATGCTCCGGCGACGGTGCGTGATTCGTTCGAGGGCGATGTCGCGTACGGGTTGCCGGAACAACCGGCCACCGGTACTCCGGACGCATGGCCGGCGGTGGCCACTGCCTCAGCGGGATCGGTGGTCATCCCGTTGCGGTCGATGCGCGCCGTCGAGGGCGTTCTTCACGTCACGGTCGGATCGCCTGACGATCTCGATCTGCACGAGGCTTCATTCCTCGTGTCAACCGCCTATCTGCTGGCGGCATTCCTCGAGGCCCGGCACCTCGCGCGTGTCGCCAACGCTGCAGTGGCGGCCCGCGAGGCCGAGCGCCTCAAGACGGCGCTTGTGTCCTCGGTCTCGCACGAGCTCAAGACGCCCCTTGCCGCCGTCACGGCGGCTGTCACCGACATTCTCGAGCCCGATGTGACCTTCGTGGAGGAGAACGTGCGGACCAGGCTTGTGGGCGTCAGCGGGGACCTTCGCCGTCTCGATGCTGCGATTGCCGACCTACTCGACGCCTCCCGTCTCGAAGCGCACGCATGGGCACCTCGCAGGGAGGTTTACGAGATTGGCGAGATCGTCGGCGATGTCCTGTCACGACTCCCGGACAAACAGCGTGTACGCATCACCCTGGCGATACCAACGGGGCTTCCCACAGTGAACGTCGATTTTGTGCAGGTATCCAAGGCACTGGGCCATGTGGTCGACAATGCTGTGCGCTACAGCGACGGTACCGTCGAGATCGGAGCAAAGGCCGCCTCAAGCGAGTCGGTCGAGTGCTGGATCACGGATTCGGGAGCCGGAATCCCCGTTGCCGACCGGGCCAGGGTCTTCGAGAAGTTCTTCCGAGGAGCCGCAGGGCGGACGTCGAAGTCGAGCACGGGACTCGGACTGGCGATTACCCGGGACTTGCTCGAGGCCAACGGAGGCACGATCGCGATCGACTCGACCGGACCGCACGGCACCCGCATGCTTATTTCCCTGCCAACGGGGAAGGTCTGACAGCATGGCGGAGGCGCCACACCGCACCCTAGTACTCGTGGTCGATGACGAGGAGCAGATTCGCCGCGCCCTGCGAACCATATTGGAGGCCCGGGGG
>JACUUN010000169.1 GCA_014859265.1 Coriobacteriia bacterium | reverse complement strand
GCATTCAAGGCGCTGCGAGACAACCTCAAGCGGGCGGGGCGACTCAACGGCGAAACGGAGTTGGTGCTGCGCCAGCAGGTGTTCTGGGGCTTCGACAACGACGAACGCTCCGTAACGCGCACCAAACTGAACATGTTCCTGGTCGGCGACGGGCACATGAATGTGCACGAGCGCGACACGATCGTGGACTGGGGAGATGGCGACTGGTGCGAGGGCGCCTTCCAGTACATTCTGACGAACCCGCCCATGGGGAAGTACGAAGGTGACGAAGACATTTCCTCGTTCGAGTTCACGAACGAGCGCCGGATGGAGTTGCTCTTCACGGAACGGGTGATTCGCGCCACCGAGCCGGGAGGCGGCATAGCTATCGTGTTGAACGACGGGGCTCTCGAGGCTCCGAGTCGACAGCAGTACAGACAGAAGCTCCTTGAGTACTGCGACGTTCGCGCCGTTGTCTCGCTCACCAAGTTCGCCTTTGCGCCATATACGAAGGAGAAGACATACGTGGTCTTCATGCGCCGAAAGCAGAAGGCTGACGAGGGCGTGCGACAGGGGCACCCGATCTGGCACTACATTGTTGACTACGATGGCTTCGCGAACAGTGACAAGCGCTTCAGGACAAAGTACCACGACGACTTACCCGAGCTGACCGAGTTCTACGCGGGAGCGATGCGGCTTCTGGACGAATGGGCGTCGATTCCTGACCAGTTCGAGGCGCGGCGCGGTGAGTACGAGCGGGAGGTACATGATCAAGAGCGCTCCGAGGGCCTCTGGGGTGCCAAGTGCGCCTTCGTTCCGATTGGCGCCGTGGCGGACAGCAACTTCGACAACCTGCTTAGCGAGTTCCACCTTCGCCCCCATGAGGCAGTACCCATGAGTCTGTCAGACGTGGAGGCGAGCATAGCGAACCTGCGTGGGCTGATGCGTGAACTCGCGGGCCGAGAGCTGGAGTGATGCAGCGGTGATGTCACTTCCCACCGTCACACTCAACCAGGCGTTCCACTACCATCCTGGGACGCACGGGCTAACCGAGGAAGTCCTCTACGATGCGCTGCCGCTGTCAACCGAGGATGCGGTTCCGGTCCTCTCTGGCTCGGAGGACAACCTGTCTCCCCTCGCGGCGATTCGCCCGCGCGCTCGCAACAACAAGGGGAAGGATGTTGTCTACTTCACCGGTCCGGCCATCGTGCTGACCAAGGACGGCAGCGCTGGCCTGATGACGTTCTGGCCGAGCGGGACCTTCACTATCAACCATCACGCGTGCGTGCTGAAGTTGCGGAAGGACTGCGCCGATGTCATTGAGCCCGAGTGGTTCGCCCTGCAGTACCGCTCTCGCTTGCAGACCTATGCGAGTTCCCAGAGCGACAACCGTGTGCTGAGTTCGGAATGGTTCGACAAGGTACGTTTCGAGATCCCGCCGATGGACACTCAACGGCGCGTCCTCGCGAAGAAGCACGAGCTGGCAAGACACCTGTCGGCACTCACTCGCTTTCGCGATGCAGCAGCAGAGCTGCGAGCGGCGCAGATTCTGACTCCACCGCGGTGCACGGTGGTCCAGCTTGGTGACGTGCTTCGAATAGTGGGTGGCAACTCCGGGCTTACGGAGGAGGCAATCTACAACAACTGGCCGGTCGGTGATGAGGCAGCCGTTTCGGTTCTCAGCGGAGCAACGTCGGACAGTAAGTCCATGGGCAATATCTCGGGCAAGGCTCTGGTGGGGAGCAAGCGGCTCAAGGTGGCAACCGGTCCGGCGTGTGTCGTTGCGCGCAAGGGCAGGGCTGGCTCGACGCGCTTCGTTCCCGAGGGGCTGGCGTTCGCGATCAACGATGATGCCTACGTGCTGACTCCCACGAAGGCCTGGCGGAGCAGAATCGATCTCCGGTGGATAGGTGCCTATCTTGAGCCGCTGTTGACGCAGGGAGCCACCTCGAAGAGCGACAACGCCACCCTCGCGAAGTCGAGCATGGAGAGGCTTGCCATACGGATACCCGATTTGGCGTGGCAACGACGGGCAAGTGAAGCGATTCAAACACTTGACGGGATGATCACTCGCGCCCTCGAAGCGGAGGCGAGCGCGGCTGCCGT
>JACUUN010000168.1 GCA_014859265.1 Coriobacteriia bacterium | reverse complement strand
TGGGTGGACAGATGGAAGGTCCTGATGACGGCCGTGCAAGGAACGAGCGCGGCGGTGGAGACCAAGTTTCTCAGTAAGCCGATAATCGCCGAACCGGGCACGGCTTGCACCGAGACCTACCTTGTCGCCGGACACTTCGACAGTGAGGTGATGGCCAACAACTACGCGAAGTACCTCCGTACCCGTATTGCTCGATTCCTTGTCTCTCTTCGCAAGGTAACGCAACACGCTACGCGAGACGTCTACTCGTTCGTGCCCGACCTGCCACTTGACCAAGAGTGGACGGACGCCAAGCTATACGAACGCTACGGGTTGACCGCAGACGAAGTCGCCTTCGTCGAATCGCAAGTCGCTGCGCACGACGATGCCCCTTCTGATGAAGCAGCTACCGGTGACGGCGACGATGAATAGGGCCGGCATCGACGACATCCTGGCGCCCAAGCGGGAAGCTCGGCCACGCATCTACGCGTACTCGATCGATGACGAGGCGCACAAGGGTCTCCTCAAGGTGGGGCAGACGACGCAGGACGTGAAGCAGCGCATCGCGCAACAGGTCAAGACCGCCGCCATCAAGAACTTCCGCATCGAACTCGACGAATCGGCCGAACGCGACGACGGCACGATCTTCACCGACCACGAGGCCCGCGCGGCGCTCGTCAGGAGAGGCTTCGAGAATCCTCAACTGGAGTGGATGCGGTGCTCGGTCGCCGACGTATTGACCGTGCTCACAGAACTCCGCGCCGGCCAGCAGTTCACTGGAACCCATCACGAGACCTTCCAGATGCGCCGGGAGCAGGCCGAGGCCGTCAACAAGACGCACACCTACTTCCATTCCATCTGGGAAGAGGACATGCACGCAGTTCCGCGGTTCCTGTGGAACGCGAAGATGCGCTTCGGCAAGACCTTCACGACATACCAGCTGGCTAAGAAGCTCGGTGCAAGACGGGTGCTGGTGGTGACCTTCAAGCCGGCGGTCGAAGATGCGTGGCAGACAGACCTCGAGACGCATGCGGACTTCGACGGATGGAAGTACCTCTCCCGCAACACCGGCGGGAATCTCGGCAAGATCGACCGCAGGACTCCGGTCGTGTACTTCGGTTCCTTTCAGGACCTGCTGGGTCGTGACGATGCCGGCAACATCAAGCCCAAGAACGAGTGGATCCATAAAGTGGAGTGGGACCTCGTCGTCTTTGACGAGTATCACTTCGGCGCGTGGCGCGACACCGCGAAGGAGCTCTTCGAGGGCGAGGACGATATGGTCGCCAAGAAGGAGACCAAGCTCGAGTACACCACCGGCCTGGAGGAGATGAACGAAGACCTGACGGTGCTCTCGGAGAAGGAGACGGAGTTCCTCCCCATCACCACCAAGGCATACCTCTACCTGTCCGGCACGCCATTCAAGGCGCTGGCCACCGGCGAGTTCATCGAGGAGCAGATCTTCAACTGGACGTACACCGACGAGCAGCGCGCCAAGGAGGAGTTCGCCACCGCGAACCCGGGCGCGTGGAGTCCCTACGGCGCGCTGCCGCAGATGCGCCTGCTCACGTACCAGATGCCCGACGAGATCCTCGCCATCGCGAGTTCGGGTGAGTTCGACGAGTTCGACCTCAACGCGTTCTTCGCGGCCTCCGGCACTGGCAAGGATGCGCAGTTTGCGCACAAGAACGACGTCCAGAAGTGGTTGGAGATCATCCGCGGCTCGTACGCGCCGCAGATCGTCGAGAACCTCAAGTCCGGAACGAGGCCGCCGTGGCCGTACTCGGACGTCCGATTGCTGCCCTACCTCCAGCACTCGTTCTGGTTCCTGCCAAACGTGGCCGCCTGTCATGCGATGGCGAACCTGCTGGCGGAGAAGCAGAACATGTTCTGGCACGACTACAGGGTGATTGTCGCCGCTGGCGCATCTGCGGGCATCGGTCTCGACGCCTTGCCGCCTGTACGGTCGTCGATCGGGAGCGGATTCGAGACGAAGACAATCACGCTGTCGTGCGGAAAGCTCACCACAGGTGTGACCGTGCCGCAGTGGTCCTCGATTCTGATGCTACGCAACCTCAAGTCGCCGGAGACGTATTTCCAGGCCGCGTTCCG
>JACUUN010000008.1 GCA_014859265.1 Coriobacteriia bacterium | reverse complement strand
GCGCGACCTCTGACCGAGGTACTGACGTCCGCAGGCGTGTTGCGTATTGACGGTGACCCCGGTCCCAGAGTGTCGATTGACGCGGTCGTCGTGCTCGCAGCGTTCGATGGGATTCCGGACGAGGGCGCGATGGCAGTGGGGAGAGCGCTTGCGGGCGACGGCATGCCGGCATGCGGAGTCGAGGCTCAGACGCAGGCCACCGGCATCGCCGCGGCTGCTCTCGAAGCGGGGATGTCCGGTGTCGACCACATCGGCGCACCGGAAGGCGCGTTCTCGTTGACGTGGGTGCTCACCGGTCAGGCGAACGGCTACTTCGGCACCGGCGACGGTGCCCAGGCACCCTGGCCCAGGTAGCGGTTGTTAGCGAGCACGTTCGCGAGCGAGGCGCAGTAGCGCCCCTACCACGTGCGTGAACTGCTGTCCGCGGTGTGCGAATCCGGCGAGGTCTCGCCCGGTGGCAGCGTGGGCCATCATTGTCTCCACCTCGACAATCCGCAGTCCTGCCCGCAGCGCTCGTACGGTAAGTACGACCTCTACGCCGTAGCCTGACTCAAAGGGCCGACAGACTTGCAGGGCAGCGCGATTGAGGGCCCGCTGACCGGAGAGGGGTGCCTGCGCATCGAACGGTCCGCCGAGCCCGCGGATGCCCCAGCGGGCGAGCCCCTTGACGAGCCCGAACCCGGCCTTGCCCGCAGGCCTCGGGAAGCGGGCGATGCTCATGTCCGCGACATCGTCGAGGACGGGAGCGAGGAGTGCACCAGCCTCTGAGGCGGTGTCGCCGAGGTCCCCGTCGAGAAGGAGCAGCACGTCAGGGTCGCCGATCTCAGCGACTCCGGCTTCGAGCGCACCGCCCTTCCCGAGGTTGCATTCGAGGTGCACCACGGCGGCACCGTTCCGACGGGCAATCTCGGCAGTGTCATCGGTGGATGCGTCGTCTACCACGATGACACCATCGATCCCCCGGACCGAACGGAGCGCATCGAGTGTGGCCGCGAGTCGCTCCGCCTCATTGTGCGCAGGTATCAGCGCCACAGTCCTCATGGGCCGCCACTCCGTCCGAACAGCCGCCCGAGCACGCGGCGGGCCATGCCCAAGCCGACAGCGACTTCACTGACGCCCATCAGCCACGCGAGGCCGTAGCTGACCGCAAGCCCGACGACGCCTCCGGCGATCACCTGGATGAGCGCGCCACCCGGGGTGCCGGCCGTCTCCACGAGCTGTGCGACGCCCCACGCGCTCGCTCCACCAAGAATCGCAGAGACGACCACGCGGACGAGCAGAGATGTGATGCCCCGGATGTCGTAACCGCCGATGCGTGTACGCAGAATGAGGGCGAGCGCCGTGAGGTTCAGGAAGTAGAAGATGCCGTCGGCGATAGGTATGCCTTTGAGGCCGATCCCGGCCCATCCGGCGATGCCGGTAGTGAGTGTTGCATAGAGCGCGATCTGAATCACAGTCAGACCCAGGTTGGTGAGCATAGGGGTGCGCGTGTCCTGCATGGAGTAGAAGGTCTTGAGCACGTACATGAATGCGGCGAAGAAGAAGAGACCCACTGCCCACCAGACGAGGATCTCGGCCACTGCGGGAACGTCCTCGGCGGTGAAGCGACCTGCCCTGTAGAGCGTGATCAGCGGACGGCTCAGTGCGATGAGCATCGCGGCCATCGGCACGATGAGAAGCGCCGTGGCGCGGAACCCGCGGGCAAACTGGGCCTTGAACGCGCCCCAGTCCTTCTGCCCGGCCGCATCAGAGAGTTCGGTGAAGATGGCTGTCGCGAGCGCGACGGCGAAGATGCCGTAGGGCAGCTGGTAGAACATCCACGCGTAGAGCAGGGTTGCAGGCCCCTCGATCGAGGTCTCTAGCGCGTAGGCATTCCTGAACGAGACAGCGACCACGTTGGTGGCGACGTAGATGAGTGTCGGTACCGCCATGCGTGCCATCGTGCGCATCCCGGGATGGCGCAGATCGATGGTCGGCGTGTAGCGAACACCCGACTTGACCAGGCTCGGCACTTGTACGAGGAACATCGCGAACACGCCGAGCGACGTCCCGATTGCCAGGATGATGAAGGCGAGGTCCGGGTCGTGGCCGTAGATCGGCACGTAGAGACCGAGCAACGTGACGATGACAACCAGATTGTTGAAGACCGGGCCGATGGCGGGCCACAAGAAGCGGCGCTGCGCATTAAGCAGGCCGCTGATGACCGCCCCGGCACCATATGCCACGATCTGCACACCGAAGAAGCGGAAGAACTCGGTCGCCAGTCGGGCCTCTTCAGGCGTGATTCTGAATGTCTGGGTGCGCACGACCTGGGCGGCGAAGACCGTAGCGAGGATCGAGACGATTCCCAGCGAGACTACGGTGAGGTTGAAGAGCGAGCTCGCGTAGCGCCAGGCGTCGTCCTCGCCGCCCTGCTTTCGGCGCTGCATGAAGACCGGGATGAAGAGCGAGCTGATGACCCCGCCGGCGACGAGCTCGTAGACCATGTTAGGGATGTTGTTCGCCACGCTGTACGATGCGGCCATCGCGGTCACACCGAGGGCGTATGCCGTCGCCCACGTGCGCACAAACCCGGTGATGCGGGAAAGCGCGGTGGAGATCGACATTATCGCTGTGGAGCGGGCTATAGCCGGCTTACTGATGGGTCCTCCTCCCTCGGCGCCGCGTCGCGAAGTTGCAGCATCCCGCAGTATTGTAATGCTTCCCGAGTGCATTCAGGCGGCAGTCGGGGCGTGATGACCGTTCTGTTACGTGCGCGATGTCTGCGCAGGGGCTTCGGCTATACTTGCAGGCGGGCGCCCGACGCCCGGTCGGCCGACTACCAGGTCTCGACCTCGGAGTACGCCCCCTCGCCAGGACCGCCTCCGGACAGAGTGCGCCATGCGCGCCGCAAGGGACTGTTGCATGAAGCGTGTCGCCATTCTCGCCCTGACCGCCGCCGTGGTACTCACCGTGGAACTCACTGCTCCGGTTCACGCTGCCGGGTCGCTGTCGCAGCCGGCGCCCCGTGTGGTCCTTGTGCTCGCCCCGTATCTCCAGTGGAGCGATGTGGATCCAGCGGTTGCCCCGACTATCCACGCACTGGCTGAACAGGGCGCCGTAGGCAACATCAACCTTCGCAGCAGGAGCCGCCTTGTCATCGGTTCCTCACCGCTGCAGGGCGCGCTCACGTTCTCGGCAGGTTCTTGGGCTGCCGCTGATCCGATCGCGCCGCAGTCTCACAGTGTGAACGAATACTTCGAGGGCGGCACAGCGCTCGACGCGTACCGCCGGATGACGGGCATCGATGCGACCGGTTACGACATCGTCTTTCTCGGTCTCCCGAGGACGGTGCGATTCAACGAGCAGGCGACCACGCTCGCGGTCAGACTCGGGGCCCTCGGGCAGGCGGTCACCGACGCCGGCGGGATCACGGGAGCGGTGGGCAACTCCGACGCCGGATACGAGGTGCGCGGTTTGTGGCGCAACCGCCCCGCCGCTGCGGTCGCTATGGATGAAGATGGTCGGGTTCGACTGGGAAGCGTCTCAAGCGAGCTCATCGTCAACGATCCCGATGCTCCGTTCGGCTTCGCCACCGACCTGGAGGCATTCAAGTCCGAGTACGAGCGCGTCGTCGATGGCGCAGACGGACACGGAGGTCCCTCCCTCATCGTGCTTGATGCCGGGGACCCGCACCGGGCGCGCGAGGTCGCGGTAGACGTAACACCTGCTGTCGCCGAGGCCCATCGTCTCGCGGCGGTGGGCACGCTCGACGCGGTCGTGAGGATGGCGCTCGAGTCACTCCCGGACGATGGCGTCCTCATGGTGGTGCCGCAGGTACTCGCCGAGAATCCCGGTACGGTGACCGGCCTCGGGCCCGCCGTGATCTACGGGCCCGGTTGGTCCGGGTATCTCAGCTCCTCGTCGACGCAGCGCAGCGGGCTCGTCACCAACCTGGACATCGCGGCGACGGTCCTCGGCGAGCTCGGCATCGATATCCCCGTGGAGGTGCTGGGGAACCGGATGGTATCCGACGGTGCCGCTGAGCACCTGACAGATCGCATCGCCACGCTCGAAGCCGCAAACGCCACTGCTGTCGCGGTCGACACCGCCAAACCCGCGGTCGTCAACGGCTTCATCGCCACCACCACTGTCCTCCTGCTGGTATGTACGGTAGTGCTTCTGCGCGCACGCCGGTGGCTCGGGCGCACGGTGGCGTTGATCTCGGCGCTCGGTCGCAAGCTGATGATGCTTGCACTTGCCGTGCCACCCGCGTCACTTCTCATGTTCCTTGTGGACCCGCGGCCGGCGACATCCGGCGAAGCGCTCTTCAGCTTCTTCGTCACTCTTGTGATTCTCTGGGCCGTGGGACTGGTCCTCGAGCGTCTGGCCGGCCCCCGCATCCCTGTGGTGGTCCTGAGCCTGCTCATCGTGGTGGTCATAGGCGTGGACCAGCTACTCGGTGCACCCCTGTCCTACACGAGCTTCCTCGGCTACTCGCCTCTGCTCGCGGCTCGCTACTACGGTCTCGGCAACGAGGGCGCTGCGCTCATCTTCGGTGCGGCCATCATCGGTTTCGGGTTGCTGCTCGACGAGTACCGCGATGCCGCGTGGGCCCGAGCCGCAGGACTCTGGGGCATTCCGCTCCTCGGCCTCGCAGTGACGTGGATAGGGGCGTCGCCCACGCTCGGCGCCAACGTGGCCGTGGCGATCTGGGGAGTCGTCGGTTTCGGTGCGATGTGGGTCATCCACAACGGGATTCGCGTGGACTGGCGGATCGTTGCGGGCTCGCTGCTGGTGATGGTGCTGCTCATCGCGGCCTTCTCCTTCATCGACATGCGTGCCGATACGGGCTCGCAGTCCCACCTCGCTCGCGCATGGGAGAGTATGACCAAGGGCGGCGTCTCCGAGCTGTGGCTCATCGTCGTGCGCAAAGCAGAGACGAACATCCGGGTTCTGACCCGCACCAACTGGTCCTATCTGCTGATCGCGGTACTTGCTTTCCTCGGCTTCATGCGGTGGCGCCCGCAGGGTGACTTCGCCGCTACGCTGAAAGAGAACCCCGGATACTCGGCGGGCATGGCGGCGTGTCTGATCGGCGGCCTTGCCGCGTACGTGACCGAAGACTCGGGAATCGTGATCCCGGCGCTCATAATGATCTATGTGGGCGTAGGCATCCTACACCTGATGCTCTGGCGGCTGCCGCAGTCCGTGGCCGAGGGCGGGGAGGCGTAGTGCCGAGTGGCATGGAGCTGATCTGGCACGTCGTCGGGCTGGTCGCCGTGTCCGGCGCAGCAATTCTGGTGCCGTGGGCGGGCATGCGCATGCTGGCGCCCTTCCTGGTCGAGTGCGGACGTATGGCACGAAACTACCGCGGGCGCGAGGTGCCGCTCGGTCTCGGAATAGTGTGGGTGTTCTGGGGAGTCGCGGTAGCGACTCACCAGCTGCTGGCGATGGTTTTCCGACTGCCGCATGAATACACGTCTTCGCTTTGGTTCGAGATCGTGACAGCCGTCCCGCTCGTCGTCGGTGCGTTCGTGTTCGGTCTCATCGACGATGCCTTCGGCAGCGCTGGACACAAAGGGTTTCGCGGGCATCTTTCGGCGCTGGTGCACGGCCGGCTGACCACCGGGGCGATCAAGCTGTTCGGCATCGGATTCCTCGCGCTTCTGGGTGCGGCGCGGCCTGCCTTCGGCTGGGATGGATTGACGGTTCTAACGCTGCTCCACTATGGTGCCGCAGTGTTGGTCATCGGGCTCGCAGCGAACACCGTGAATCTGTTGGATCTGCGTCCTGGACGCGCTCTCAAAGCGTACACGCTGCTCGTCTTTGTCACCGTGCCGATAGGTTTGTGGTCGCTTGCCGGTGCTGAAGACGCGTTGCCATTGGTGAGTACGCTTCTCGACGGGGTACTCGTGCTGGTGATCGCGCTCGGCCCGGTGGTGGCAATCTGGCGCTACGAACTGGGAGAGTCGGGCATGCTCGGCGATGCTGGCGCGAACGCGTTCGGAATGCTCGCCGGTCTGCTGCTCATCTCCGCGCTGCCGTTCGCGGGCACGGTAGTGGCTGCGGCCATCCTCCTTGGCCTGAACCTGGCGTCCGAGCGAGTCTCGTTCTCGGCTATTATCGAGCGCACCCCGTGGCTGGCGGCGGTAGACCGGTGGGGGAGAGCTGTCGAGGGGGAGTGATCGAAGAACGGGTTGAACGAATCACCCCGCGTGTCACCGCGCGCGGTTAGAATGGCAATGGAGCAGGGGCGGGCAGAGGCGGACGGAGGCGGGATTCAAGAGATGGCGAAGCATATCTTCGTGACCGGTGGTGTGGTGAGCTCGCTCGGGAAGGGCATCACGGCGGCATCGCTCGGCCGGCTGCTCAAGTCCCGTGGCCTGAAGGTCACCATCCAGAAACTCGATCCGTATCTCAACGTCGACCCCGGTACGATGAGCCCGTTCCAGCACGGCGAGGTCTTCGTCACCGACGATGGGGGCGAGACCGATCTCGACCTAGGTCACTACGAGCGCTTCATCGACGAGTCGCTCTCCCGCGATTGCAGCGTGACCGCGGGTTCGGTCTACCAGACTATCGTGACCAAGGAGCGCCGCGGGGATTTCCTCGGCGGCACGGTGCAGGTCATCCCGCACGTCACCAACGAGATCAAGGACCGCATCACGCGCCTGGCCGAGCAGACCCAGCCGGACGTCATCATCACCGAGGTCGGCGGCACTGTCGGCGACATCGAGTCGCTACCGTTTATCGAAGCGATTCGCCAGCTGCGCAAAGACGTTGGATGGCAAAACGTGTGCTACATCCACGTCACCCTGGTGCCCTACATCGCTGCCTCGGCCGAGCTGAAGACCAAACCGACCCAGCACTCGGTCAAGGAGTTGCGTTCCATCGGTATCCAGCCGGATTTCATTGTCTGCCGCTCCGACCGGCCGATCGACGCAGGTATTCGCCGGAAGATCGCGCTCTTCTGCGACGTCGATCCGAAGGCGGTCGTGAGCGCCCAGGATGCCCGTTCGATCTACGACGTGCCGATGCGCCTGCGCGAGCAGGGCCTCGATGAGATGGTCATCGAGCGTCTGAGTCTCGAGTGCGGCGAGCTCGACATGGCCGAGTGGGAGCGGTTCGTCGCACACTCCTCGTCGCTCGCGGATACGGTCGACATCGCGCTCGTTGGCAAGTACGTCCAGCTGCCGGATGCATATCTGTCAGTCACCGAGGCGCTCGACCACGCGGGTATCCACCACGATCATAAGGTGAACGTCCACTGGGTGGATGCCGAGAGCCTTACCCCTGAAGAGGTCGAGCAGATGCTCTCGGAGATGGACGGGATCCTCGTTCCCGGCGGCTTCGGGATCCGCGGTATCGAGGGTAAGGTGCGTGCCGCGTGCCACGCCCGCGAGAATGGGATACCCTACCTTGGCATCTGTCTCGGCATGCAGGTCGCGGTGATTGAGTACGCTCGTCACATGGCCAGCCTGGCCGGCGCCAACTCGCCCGAGTTCGAGCCGGCGACCGAGCACCCCGTGATTGACCTGATGCGCGACCAGCATGACGTCGCCGACATGGGTGGCACGATGCGCCTCGGTTCGTATCCCTGCAGAATCACACCGGGTACCAAGGGGTATGAGGCGTATGGCGAGGAGGTCATCTACGAGCGCCATCGGCACCGATTCGAGGTGAACAATGCCTATCGTCAACAGCTCGTCGACGCGGGCCTTCTCATCAGCGGCGTATCGCCGGATGACAGACTCGTCGAGATGGTGGAGCTGCCTGACCATCCTTGGTACGTCGGAAACCAGGGTCATCCCGAGTTCAAGAGCAGGCCCACCCGGCCGGCGCCTCTCTTCCGCGACTTCATCGGAGCCGCAGTGGAGCGGAAACGCAGCCGTAAGGGGTAGGCGTATGAGCACCGAGCGGTTGCTTACCACCTTCATCGACCTCGTGCGCATCGACAGTCCATCAGGGCTCGAGGCTGCACTTGCCGGCCACTGCGCTACCGAGCTCGAGCACATGGGGTTCTCGGTGCGCTTCGACGCGTCTGCGGCGCTTACCGGTTCGAACACCGGCAATCTGATTGCCGAGCTGCCGGGCATCACCCCGGAAGCTCCGGTGTTGCTGCTCTCTGCGCATCTCGACTGCGTCGAGCCCTGTCGCGGCGTCGAGCCGATCGTGAGCGACGGAGTGGTCTTCTCTGCAGGAGACACGGTTCTCGGTGCCGATGACAAGGCGGGTATCGCCGCCATCTTCGAAGGAGTACGCCGGACAATCGAAAGCGGCACCCACCGCGGAGATCTCCGTGTCGTCCTCACGGTGGCAGAGGAGTGCGGGCTGAAAGGGGCCAAGGCTCTAGATCCCGTTGATGCGATGGCAGATATCTGCCTCGTGCTAGACGCCGATGGCGAGCCGGGAGGAATCGTCGTCGGCGCTCCGACGCACTACACTTTCGTGGCGACGTTCGCCGGGACGGCATCACACGCGGGCGTGGCACCGGAAGAAGGCCGCTCGGCACTGCTGATGGCAGCACGAGCCGTCTCGGAGATGGAACTGGGCCGTCTGGACTCCAAGACCACGGCGAATGCGGGTACCGTCGAGGGAGGGACGGCGACGAACGTTGTGCCGGCACGCGTTACGCTCACCGGCGAGTGTCGCTCGCTCGACCCGGATCGGGTTGAGGATGTGCGCTTCTCGATGGACTCTGCGATGAGGGATGCCGCGCACTCGGTCGGAGGGGACGTGGACATCCGCTGGACCAAGGAGTACGAGGCGTTCCATACCCCTGAGGACTCGCCGGTCATCGAGGTAATGAGTCAGGCGTGCGCTGATGCCGGCCTGGCGCCGCGACTCTTCACCACGGGAGGCGGCAGCGATGGTAGCATCTTCGCCGAACGGGGGATGCCGACGCTGGTGCTCTCGTGCGGCATGAGCTCAGTGCACTCCACGGAGGAACAGATCAGGGTAGACGACCTGGAGGCCCTCGCGCGCCTCATGCATGCTACGATCGCCCGGCTCGCGGGAGAGCCGAGATGAGACTGGTCTGGGGCACGGTAACTGGCCTGGGCCTCCCCACCGAAGACGCTCAGCGTCTCGACGTCCTCCTCGATGACGGGTCCGTTGGCTTGGCGATCTCGTATCCACGGCTTTCCGGAGTGTGCGTCATCGGCGATTGCGTGCTCGTCAACACCACGGCGGTAGATCTCGGACTTGGCACCGGGGGCGCACACTTCGTCGTAGCTCGCGGAACCGCGTGCATGGGCGTCGCACTCGACGAGCCCTCTGGCGGTCACGTCATGAAGCTCCGCTACACCCCTCTGCAGCTCGATGTGTGCTCGGTAGAGGAGCAGGCGAGCCCCCATCACGAGGTGATGCGCGCGGCCGAGGATCTCAGCGGGATGCCGGTGGCCTGCTGCGGCCTGCACAGCCAGGTCCCGCTCGTTGCGGCCGCAGTGAAGCACGCCAACCCCTCACTCAGGGTCGGATACGTCATGACCGACTTCGCGGCGCTGCCCATGGCGCTCTCAGAGGTTGTCCGGGCATCGGTCGTGGCCGGTCTGCTCGACACGACGATCACATGCGGTCAGGCATTCGGCGGCGAGCACGAGGCGATCAACCTCCACTCGGCCCTTCTTGCAGCCAGGCACGTCGCCCGGGCGGATGTCGTTATCGTCGCCATCGGTCCCGGAGTCGTCGGAACGGCCACGCCCTTCGGGCACGGTGGTGTGGCCCAAGGGGAAGCCGTCAACGCGGTGGGAGCACTCGGCGGGACGCCCGTCGCGGTCCTGAGGGTCTCCTTCGCCGATGAGCGGTCTCGTCACCGAGTCGTGAGCCACCATACGCTTACGGCCCTGACGCGCATCGCTGTCTCGCCCGCTCTCGTCCCCGTCCCGCACCTGCCTCAGGAGTACGCGGAGGCGCTCGACGAGTTACTCGAGACATCAGGGACGCTCCGCCGCCATCAGCGAGTCGACTGCGGCTCTGGATTCGCGCCCGCACCCGATCTGCGGGGCGTGCGTGTCACTACAATGGGACGCGGGCCCTCGGAGGACCCGGCATTCTTCGCCGCCGCGTTCGCCGCCGGCGAGACGTGTGGACGTGTTGCGGGTGGCGAGCTGACCCTGACCGCAAACGCATAACGCAGCCACCGTTTTGGTTACCGCCGCTCAAGCGGCTGCGCTACACTGTTCGAGGGTTGTCATCCGGAGCGCCGATAGAGGCGTCCGGTCGTGTTCGCGTCCCGGCCGGAGAGGAGCCAACTGTGATCATCGGGGTGCCCAGGGAGATCAAGGACAACGAGTTCCGTGTCGGAATGACACCGGGTGGTGTCGCGGAGTTCGTCGCTCATGGCCACACTGTGCTTGTTGAGAAGAGCGCCGGTGACGGGTCGTCATTCCACGATGCCGATTACGAGACGGCCGGTGCAAGACTGGTGGATATGGCTGGGGCCGTCTTCGCCGATGCCGAGATGATCGTGAAGGTCAAAGAGCCCCAGGCGCCCGAGATTGAGATGTTGCGTCCTGGTCAGATCCTCTACACCTATCTGCACCTGGCCCCCGACCTTCCCCAGACCGAGGGCCTCGTCAGGTCAGGTGCGATCTGTATAGCCTACGAGACGGTCGAACTCGGCAACGGCTCGCTGCCCCTGCTCGCACCGATGTCCGAGGTCGCCGGGCGCATGGCTGCGCAGGTCGGCGCGGCATACCTCCAGAAGCCCAACGGCGGCCGTGGTGTACTCATGGGCGGCGTGCCCGGCGTGCTCCCGGCCAAGGTGGTCGTTCTCGGCGGCGGAGTCGTCGGTACCAGTGCGGCCTACATCGCGATGGGTATGGGTGCAGATGTCACCATCATGGACATCAATCTCGATCGGCTCCGCTATCTGGATGAGATCTGGGGCAACCGCATCCACACGCTGTACTCAAGCAAGCTCAACATCATCAGAATCGTGAAGGAGGCCGACCTCGTCATCGGGGCTGTTCTGCTCCCGGGAGCCAAGACTCCCTACCTCGTGACGCGGGACATGCTCCCCACGATGAAGAAGGGTGCGGTCTTGGTGGACGTCTCCGTCGACCAGGGCGGCTGCATCGAGACCACGAAGCCTACGACGCACGCCAATCCCACATACGTAGTTGACGACGTGCTGCACTATGCTGTCGCGAACATGCCTGGTGCGGTCCCCAACACCTCTACCCTCGCGCTCACCAACGCCACGCTCCGCTACGGTCTCGCAATCGCCGACAAGGGCTGGAAGCAGGCCGTGCTTGACGACCCGGCGCTCGCGAAAGGCGTGAACGTCCTCGACGGGAAGATCACCTACCGTCCCGTGGCCGAGGCGCATGGCATGGAGTACACGCCCCTCGAGGAGCTCGTGGGCTACCCGGCCGTTTCGTAATCGCAAGCACGGAACTCGTCCTGCCCGACGGCCGCCGATATGTCGGCCGTCGACGTGTCGGCGGTGTATCATCGAGGCATGGATGCACAGCCGCTTCACCCTTCGGCGGAGGAGTTCATCTCGCACCTGACCGTGGAGCGGGGCGCCTCGAGGAACACGCTTGCGGCATACCGCCGCGACCTGCGTGCGTATGAGGTGCTCCTGTTGTCGAGAGGGATCAGTGACCCGGCGCGTGCGACCCGCGAGGACGTCGGGGCGTTCGTCGTCGAGTTGCAGCGGCGGGGACTCGCGCCAGCAAGCATCGAGCGGGCAGTGGCAGCGGTCAAGAGTTTTCACAAGTTCCTCGTGCGGGAGGGCATCGCCGAGGACCATCCTGCGGGACGGGTGCCCCTGCCGAAGAAGCCATCCAGGCTCCCGGACGTGGTAAGCATCGAGGATGTGGAACGATTGCTGGCCCAGCCGTTCCCGGAAGACCCGGCCGGCATGAGGGACCGGGCGACGCTCGAGACTCTCTACGGTTGCGGCTTGCGGGTGAGCGAACTCGTCGGTCTGGACCTGCTCGACCTCGACTTGAGAGATGGGATGCTCCGCGTGCGGGGTAAGGGGGACAAGGACCGGGTCGTACCCGTCGGGGGATTCGCAGCTGTGGCGCTCACCGAGTATCTCGATCACGGCCGTCCCTTCCTGAGGGCGAAGAGAGGCCGCACCGCCGCCGATCCCTCGGCCGTCTTTGTGAACGTACGGGGCGGTCGCCTCTCCCGTCAGGCGGTCTTCGGTATCGTCAAACGCTACGGTGGCCGCGTAGGCCTCGATATCCATCCCCACACGCTGCGGCACTCGTTCGCAACCCATCTACTCGAGGGGGGTGCCGACCTCCGGGCTCTTCAGGAGATGTTGGGCCACGCGGACATCTCGACGACGCAGGTGTACACGCACGTCGGCATAGCGCATCTGCGTGAGGAGTACCTGTCGACACACCCTCGCGCACGGTTACGATGAAGGGGGTGATGTCGCGCTGAGCGTCTGGCACTCGGCGCGCAGGGGAAGAATTGGGATAGTGTGATAAGCCACAAGCGATAGAATGGATAGCAGGACGGTTTCTGTATTGGAGGAGGGAGATACGCGTGGACGCAAAGTTCAGGAAGGTACTTGCGTTGCTGCTCGTCTTCGCGCTCGTGACCGTGTTCGCGGTCGGGTGCGGCGGAGAAGAAGAGCCCGCGGACGATGATACCGGCGAGGTTCCGGCGACGGACGTCAAGGCCGCGATGGTCACCGACGTTGGAGGTCTGGGTGACAAGTCGTTCAACGACATGTCATGGGAAGGGCTGAAGCGTGCCGAGCAGGAACTCGGCGTCGAGATCCGTGCGCTCGAGTCGAATGAGATCGCCGACTACGAGCCGAACATCGACCAGCTCGCCAACGCCGGCTATGACGCCATCTTCACCGTCGGTTTCCTCATGACCGATACGACCAACGCCAAAGCGCCGGAGTATCCGGACGTCGTATTCGGTGGCATCGACCAGTTCTTCGAGGAGCCGGTCGAGAACCAGGTCGGCCTGCTCTTCAAGGAGAACGAGGCGGCGTATCTGGCTGGTGTGGTGGCGGGACTCGCCACGCTCGACAGCGACCTCGATGATCGCATCAACGATAAGAACGTGATCGGCTTCATCGGCGGCATGGACATCCCGCCCGTCGAGAAGTTCGAGGTCGGGTTCATCGCCGGCGCCAAGTCCGTCAATCCCGACGTCGACGTCATAAGCCTGTATGCTGGCTCCTTCGACGACACTTCCAAGGGCAAGGAGCTTGCCCTCTCGGTGATCGACCAGGGTGCTGACGTCGTGTTCGCGGCCGCCGGGCTCACCGGCCTCGGCTCGATTACCGCGTGCCAGGAGCGCGGCGCGCTCTTCATCGGCGTGGACGCGGACCAGTACGAGACCGTCGAGGGCTCTGGTGACGTCATGCTGACCTCGGCCATCAAGCGGGTCGACGTGGCCGTGTTCGAGACGATCAAAGCGGTCGTCGAGGGCACCTTCGTCGGCGGTGAGAACCGCGAGTTCGGCCTTAGCGAGGACGGTGTCGGCCTTGCGCCGTTCCACGATTTCGAGGACGTCGTCTCGCAGGCGATCAAGGATGCCGTGGAGGAGGCCCGCCAGGCCGTTCTGGACGGTTCGGTGACCGTGCCTGCTCTGCGTACCGAGCTCTAAGTTGAGAGACGAGGCTGCCGACTGACAGCCATGCTCGCAGAGAGGGCGACCGGTACGAACCGGTCGCCCTCTTTCGAGGACACGCATCCTGGTAACGGTTTGAGGGAGGCAGGATGGCATCCCCGCTCATCGAGATGCGAGAGATCACCAAGCACTTCCCCGGCGTTCTCGCCAACGACCGGGTCTCGCTCTCGCTGGACGCTGGCGAGATAGTGGCGTTGCTCGGCGAGAACGGCGCGGGCAAGAGCACGCTCATGAACGTCGTGTATGGTCTTCTCTCGCCCGACGGCGGTGAGGTTCTGATGAAGGGGGACACCGTCCACATCCGGTCTCCCCGTCAGGCCATCGATCTCGGGATTGGGATGGTGCACCAGCACTTCATGCTCGTACCGCCGCTGACGGTCACCGAAAACATCGTTCTGGGCAACGAACCGACCCGGGCGGTCGGGGCGATCGATTTCAAGCAGGCACGCGAGGATGTCAGGGAGATCTCGCGGCGCTACGGGCTCGCGGTGGACCCGGACGCCATCGTGCGGGATTTGCCGGTCGGCATGCAGCAGAGGGTCGAGATCCTCAAAGCGCTGTATCGGGGCGCGCGGGTCTTAATCCTCGACGAGCCGACGGCGGTGTTGACTCCTCAAGAGGTGCGGGAGCTCTTCGAAGTCGTTCGTTCGCTGGTGGGTGAGGGCCTCTCGGTAGTATTCATCACCCACAAGCTCGAGGAGGTCATGTCGATTGCGGATCGGGTAGTCGTCATGCGCGACGGCCGGGTGGTCGGGGAGACCCGCCCGAAAGACACCGATACTGCAGGTCTCGCGCGCATGATGGTCGGCCGAGAGGTGGTCTTCCGGGTGGAGAAGAAGCCCTCCACGAGTGGGAGCGCCATTCTCGAGATCGACGACGTGAGGGTTCTGAACGAGCGTCAACTGGAGGCCGTGAAGGGCGTGTCCTTTGCTGTGAATGCCGGCGAGATCCTCGCGCTTGCCGGCGTCAGTGGCAACGGTCAGACGGAACTTATCGAAGCAATCACTGGCCTGCGCAAAGTCGCGGGCGGCACGATGCGTCTGAAGGGAGTCGACATCACCCATGCGGCGGCGCGGGAGGCAATCGCCGCAGGCCTCTCCCACGTGCCCGAGGACCGCCACCGCCGCGGGCTCATTCTCGAGTTCAACCTGATGGAGAACATCATCCTTGGCGACCATCGACAGGCCCCGTTTGCGAAGCACGGAGTCCTCAACTTCGTTCCCATCACCGAGGTCACGCGCAAGCGGGTGGCCGACTATGACGTTCGCACGCCCTCCGAACTAGTGAAGGCATCTGCACTCTCGGGCGGCAACCAGCAGAAGCTCGTGCTCGCGCGCGAACTCGGGCGAGATCCCGACCTGCTCGTCGCGGCCCAGCCGACGCGGGGCCTGGACGTCGGCGCTATCGAGTTCGTCCACAACCAGATACTCGCGGAACGGGACAAGGGGAAGGCCGTGCTGCTGGTGAGCCTCGAGCTCGAGGAGGTTCAGACACTGGCCGACCGCATCCTCATCATCTTCGAGGGCCGTATCGTGAAGGAGTTCGTTGCAGGAGAGGCAAGCGACGAGGAGCTGGGCTACTACATGACCGGCGGCGGCGGCGACAAGCTCTCTGCCGAAGGCGAGGAGGTGATGGTTCCTGATGGCCGAGCTGACGCGTGAGACACTGTCCAAACGTGTGACCGGTGTACTCAGGGAGTTGGCCGTCCCCTTGGTGTCGGTGGCAATCGCCGCAGCCATCGGCTCGGTGATCATGCTGGTCTCGGGGTTCGATCCTCTTACGGCGTTCGCAGCCATGTTCAAGGGTGCGTTCGGGGGTGGCCGTCAGATCGGTGAGACGATGCTGCGGTCGACGCCGCTGATGTTCACGGGTCTTGCGGTGGCCTATGGCTTCCGGGCGGGACTCTTCAACATTGGCGCCGAAGGGCAGCTCTTCATGGGTGGTCTCTCCGCCGCGTGGCTCGGCATCGTTCTCGCGGGGATGCCCCGGCCGCTGAACATCGTGCTGATGATTCTGGCTGGTGCTGCAATCGGCGCCGCGTGGGCGTTCATTCCAGCCTTGCTTAAGGCCAAGGTAGGTGCCCATGAGGTCATCACCACGATGATGTTCACCTACATCGGCAGGTACATCGTGTCCTGGCTCGTCACCGGGCCGCTGAAGGCGCCCGGGCAGATACCCCAGACCAACCGCCTGCCCGTCGAGTCGACACTGCCCAGACTGCATGAGATGTTGCCCTTTCTCACGCCCTCTCGTGTGCATTTCGGCTTTGTGATAGCGGTGCTGCTCGCGATGTTCGTGTGGTGGGTGCTCAAGTACACATCGCTCGGCTACGAATCGCGGGCCGTGGGCTACAACCCCTTTGCGTCGGAGACAGGCGGCATATCGGTGCCGGCCACGACGATCAAGGCCCTGTGTATCTCGGGGGCCCTTGCGGGACTTGCCGGGGTGACCGAGGTCATGGGGGTGCACCTCAGGCTCTTCGACCAGTTCTCCGCGGGATTCGGGTTCACGGGCATCGCCGTCGCCCTACTCGCGAAGAACAACCCGATTGGCGTGATCGCAGCCGCCATTCTTTTCGGAGGACTCTCGGCAGGCGGCGGGACGATGCAGCTCGAGGCGGATGTGCCACAGAAGGTCATCCTCATCATCCAGGCGCTGATCATCTTCCTGGTTGCGGCTGAACAGATCGCCCGGTGGGTCATCGGGTGGACCGAACGCAAGGGGGTGGAGAATGCTGGCTGACATCTTCACGCCGGACCTCTTCGCCTCAGCGATCCGCATGGCCACACCTCTGGCCCTCGCGGCGATCGGCGGCACGATTTGCGAGCGCTCGGGTATCGTCAACATCGCACTCGAGGGGATGATGCTCTTCGGCGCGTTCATGGGGGTCATCGGAACCATGTTCACCGGGAGCCCGTGGGCGGGAGCCCTGATCGCAGTACTCTCGGGTATGTCGCTCGCGCTCATCCACGCCTTCGCGTCGATCACGCTTCGCACGGACCAGGTCGTCTCAGGCACCGCGATCAATATCCTCTCGCTGGGCCTTACGGGTTTCCTGATGGAAGTCATCATCGGGCATCCCGGCACGACGGACCCGGTGGCTCGTCTGCGGCCTGTCTTCAACATCACCGGACCCACGGAGGGGTTGTTCGGGACTGTGTGGCGTTGGGTCGACGCGATCGTGTTCAGCTACACGCCGATCGTCTACATGGCCATCGTCATTGCGGTTGTCGGACAGTGGGCGCTCTTCAACACGCGCTGGGGCTTGCGGCTTCGGGCACTCGGCGAGCATCCGCGCGCAGCCGACACGGTCGGTATCAGCGTCATACGCGGGCGGTACTCCGCCGTGATCGTGAGCGGGGCACTCGGAGGGCTTGCTGGAGCGAACCTCACGCTCGAGCAGGTCGGCTCCTTCACAGAGGGGATGACGAACGCGAGAGGCTTCATCGCGCTCGCGGCCAACATCTTCGGCCGCTGGACTCCGGTCGGGAGTTATCTCGCGTCACTGCTCTTCGGCTTCGCTGACGCGCTCCAGATCAAGCTGCAGCTCTTCCGCGATGTGATACGGATTCCCTCGCAGTTCTTCCTGATGCTCCCGTACGTGTTGACAGTCGTCGTTCTTGCCGGTGTGGTAGGCCGTGCCGTTGCGCCCGCAGCCATCGGCAAGCCGTATGAGAAGGGGTAATCCTGTGGTGGCCACCCAGTCGTCCATCTCGCCCATTGTGCGGGGACTCTTCTGGGCCGCCACATGGGGCGTGGGAACGGGAATAGGCGTTGCTCTCGGGGGCTGGCTCACTGCGGTAGGGGGAGCGGGAGCTCCAGGGGTTGAGGCAATCAATCTGGTCGAGGACGTGGTGCTGTTACCCCTGCTCGCCGGAGGTGCTGTCTTCTCCGTCCACCTGGCGGGTCAGCTTATCGTCTACGCCATCCGCGGCGCGCGCTCGGGCGAGTCCCACCGCGACTATCACGAGTCCGAGTAGTCCGTAGACAATCGCGTCTCCGGGCAGGTCCGGACGGAAATCGCCTCCGCGGATGACCGATCGTGCCACGTAGGCGGCGGCGGGCAGAACCACCGCCGCCCACAGCGGCAATCTGATGCGCGGGCGGATCACGTCATTGGCTCCTCAGGCGGCGTGCTCTCTTTCGTGCGCGGGCGCCTGCGGCGGAGCACCGCACGGACTGCAAGCCACACGACGACGGCGATGATGATCAACGGAAGGGCGCTCATCACGAGCACGACGAGCGTGTTGATGGTACCGACGAAGCCGCGGATGCCCTGTGTGATTGCGCGTACGAAACCCCAATCAGAGCCGATCGGGCTGACAACGGGTGGCACGCCCGCCAGCTCGATCGTGACGGTTGCCATTGCAGCCTGCCGCTCGATGTACGCGATCTGTGCGGTCAGCGACTCGATCTCGCCACGCACCCGGCCGAGCTGCGCTTCGATCGCGAGCATGTCCTCGACGTTCTCGGCCCGGTCGAAGAAGTCGCGCAAACGCTCCTCCTGGGCTTTCAGGTTCTCAAGGCGTGCCGAGAGGTCGATGTGCTCCTGGGTCACGTCGCTCTCGTCCTCGGCCTGGCGCTGCACGGTGCCGAGGTCGGAGACGGACTCAATGAACGCGTCAAGGGCCGGTGCCGGGATTCGCGCCACCACGAAGCCCCTCAGTGGCGCACCGTCCGCCAGAGCTCCCGTGGCCTCATAGCGGTAGATGGGGATGTCCTCATCGGTGCTCACCTGCACCGCGGTCACCATGCCCTCGGCCTTTGCGACTTCGTCCCGTACGCTCTGGACCGCGTCCTCGACATCGTCGACCTGTATGCGGACTCCGACCGACCGGATGATGTAGCGTTCGTCAGCTGGTACCGTCGACGCATCTACACCCGTGCCGTCCCCAGGCGGCTCGATGGGAGGTGAAGGCTGGACGCTGGCGTAGTCGCGTGAGTCCGCCATTCCGTCCCCGTCGGAGGAGTACTTCTCGCCCTCGGCAGGTACCTCGTAGATGCCCGGGACGGATTCGTCGCTGCCGCGGTCTTGTACGAATCCACACGAAGCGAGAAGCGACACGCTCACGATGATGGTCACCGCGAACGCCCATCGTGCGATGCGACTATTGCGTGCTGCCATGCGTTTCATAGTCGTGCCTCCTGTCATCGGGACTGCACCCGAACGTGCGAACGCCCTCGTCACCGTTCTCGGCGGGAGGGCGTCCGGATCATACGCGGTGTGGAGGCGCTACTTCTGGATCTTCTCCTCCATCTTCTTCATCTGAGTGGCCGCATACGCGCCGAGCGCGACGCCGAGAGCCACTACGACAAAGAAGGCCAGGACCAGAGTGTTGAACAGGGCACCTGCGATGTTCGCCGTCATCGGGGAGTGTCACCTCCGTATCGCCCGAGATACCTGCTGATGATTCTACTCGCACACGCTCACACGGGGCAACCTGCGGCGTGTGCGTTGTAGCGTGTGCGTGTCCCTGGTCGCTGGATTCCGCTGTCAAGTCCGATTCCCTTCCCGTTCCTGTGCTATAGACGCAAAGCGGGGCACCGGGGTTCACGCAGCGAAAGCGCCCATCAGGCTCAAGGCGGCGCACGGATGGGACGATGGAACAACTTGGTGGGATGAATTCCCACAAAAGTGTTGCACAGTGGGACGAAGTGTCATACAGTGTGGTGCATCAGGACGACGTCACCGCCCAAGCACTCAGGGCGGGACGCAGCGGGGAAGAGAGCAGGGGAGGGCACGCGGAGATGTTTCTGGGCGACTACCAGCACACGCTGGACGCCAAAGGGCGAGTCTCCCTGCCTGCGAAGTTTCGGGGAGAGATGACCGGACGCCTCGTCATCGCCAAGGGGTTCGAGGGGTGCCTCTACGTCTATCCCGCGGAGCGCTACACCGAGTTCGTCGACCGCCTCATGTCGCGTGACGATTTCAACCCGCAATTCCGCAAGGTACGTCGCTTCTTCACCTCGGGCGCTGTGGAAACCGAGCTCGACTCGGCCGGCCGCATCGGCCTTCCGCAGGTTCTTCGCGAGTACGCGGGGCTCGGTAAGGAGCTGTCGATTACGGGTAACGGCGACCGGATCGAGATCTGGGACAGCGAGCAGTGGAACGCGTACAACGGCGAGACCACAGCCAATATCGAGCAGGATGCCGAGGAGCTCGCTGGACTCGGCTTGCTCTGAGGACGTTGAGAATGGAATACCGGCACACCCCAGTTTTGCCGGCCGAGGTCACGAAGTACCTATCGTTGCACCCCGGTTCGATTATCGTCGACTGTACCTTAGGCGGGGCAGGACACGCGAAGCGGATAGCAGACTCGATCGCTCCCACCGGGACACTGGTGGGCATTGACCAAGATGACGCAGCACTCGTCGCAGCAGCAGACACACTCCGCCTCGGCCGGCAAATCATTCTTCTCAAGGGGAACTTCTCCGAGATCGACCGCCTGCTTTCCGAGGCAGGCATAGCGTACGCGGATGGGTTCCTCTTCGATCTCGGGGTTTCCTCCCCGCAGCTCGACGTCACGGAGCGGGGATTCTCGTATCACGACGAAGCGCCACTGGACATGCGGATGGACCCCGAAGGAGGCGGCCCTACGGCCGCCGACATCGTGAACTCCTACCCGGAGGCCGAACTCTTGCGTGTCATACGAGAGTACGGTGAGGAACGGTGGGCCTCGCGCATCGCAGCATTCATCGTAGCCGCGCGGGGCCGCCGCCCGATTCGGACGACGGCCGAGCTCGTCGGAATCATCAAGGATGCGGTCCCCGCGTCTGCACGTCGCGGGGGTCCCCACCCGGCCCGGCGGACGTTCCAGGCGCTGCGCATCGAGGTCAACCGGGAGCTCGAGGTGCTTGAGCAGGGACTCCGATCCGCGCTCAGGTGGCTCGTACCCGGCGGGCGGATCGTCGTCATCAGCTATCACTCACTCGAGGACCGGGTGGTCAAGCGCGTGTTCTCCGAATTGGCGTCGGGGTGTGAGTGTCCGCCCGAGCTGCCCGTCTGCTCGTGCGGCAAGGAGCCGGTACTCCGCATAGTCACGCGACGCCCGGTCGTTCCCGGGCCAGACGAGATAGAGAGCAACCCGCGGGCGCGCAGCGCCAAGTTGCGGGCCGCAGAGAGAGTGTGAGCGCACACACGCGCTCCGGACGGTGGGGAAGGAGGTGCACAGATGACGCTATCGGCGGTGAAGCGTGATCACGTGAATGGCGCTGCGCTCGCCCCGCGTCTGCGTCTCGTTCGCCCCGCACGTCCGACCAAGGGCCAGTCCCGCGGAAGCACCTCCTCACGCTCTCGGGCTTCCGAGATAGCGCGATGCAGGCGTGGATTCCGTATTGCCTGTGCCGTGCTGGTGTTCCTGTCAGCGATGGCGATGGTGCGTGTCGAGTTCACGGTGCGCGCGACGGAGGTCTCCCTGACCGCGAACGCGCTGCGCAAGGATATAGAGAGTGAGCGCATCAAGGGTGAGTCCCTGGAGGCAAGGCGTACCGCTCTTGCCACTCATGCCCGGATTGAGAGCATTGCCGGAGTCTCGATGCGTATGGGTTCTGCGGACAGCGTCGCATACATTGAGATGCCGATGGTTCCTGACGGCCATACCGGGACGTGGCATGCGGACGCGGGTTCGGACGTGTCGGTGTCATCCCAGCGGGTCCCCGGGCTGTTGGCGAGCATCATGCGGATGACGGCGGGTGAGGCGCAGGTGCTCCTCGTCGGCGATGCGGGGCTCGCGTCCTCGCGATGAGCGGGCCGCGGCGCGCAGGAGGTGTGCCGGTGGCAAAGCGCAGGCCTGCGGGACGCCCCGGTCGTGAGCGGCACGGTCTCGTGCTCTCTCTGATAGTGTTCTGCCTCATCATTATCAGCGGGCGTCTCGTGTATCTGCAGGTTCATGCCGCGCCCGCATTTGCCGAGAAGGCTCAGAGCCAGCGCACCCGGGACATTGAGATCGCGCCGAAGCGTGGCACCATCTACGACAGGGACGGCGATCTGCTCGCCGTTTCCCGTGAAGCCCGGACCATCTATGCGTCTCCGCGCTTCGTGACCGACGCGACGGGAACCGCTGAGGCGTTCTCGCGTGTCCTCGGCGGTGAGCCCGCTACGTACGCCGAGCGTCTTCAGAGAGACAGCGGATTCGTCTACATCGCCCGCAAAGTTGACGTCGAGCATGCCGAGGCGATCGAGTCTCTGGGTTTGAGTGGTGTCGGGATGCTGAAAGACTCACGCCGGACGTACCCGTCCGGAGAGCTGGCAGCACAGGTGCTTGGTTTCGTCGGTATCGACGACGTTGGGCTTGGTGGGCTGGAGCAGTACTACGACTCGGTGCTCGCAGGCGAACCCGGCTCCGTTCTCGCAGAACGGGACCCGTTTGGGCGCCCGATCCCGGGCGGGGTCATACACTACGAGGACCCGGTCAACGGTGACGACATCATGCTCACTATTGACAAGGACATCCAGCACACGGCACAGGTAGCTCTCCAGCAGGCCGTTGAGAAGTGGAGCGCTGCAGCTGGCTCCGTCATCGTCATGGACCCGCGCAACGGGGAGATCCTAGCGATGGCATCGGTGCCCGGGTTCAATCCGAACCGGTTCGCTGACGCGGACTCGGTAGCCTACCGCAACCGTCCGGTCACTGATGTCTACGAGCCCGGTTCCACTTTCAAATCGATCATCGCGGCCGCGGTGATCGATGCTGGACTGTTCGAGCCGGACAGCATGTTCGAACTTCCGCCCACCCTGCAAGTTGGGGGGCGCCGTATCAAGGAGGCACACCCGCGTTCCACGGTTCATTGGACTCTGACGCAGATCGTCACAAACTCCTCCAATGTCGGGGCGGTCAAGCTGGGCATGGCCCTCGGGAAGCAACCGCTCTACGACTACCTCGACCGGTTCGGCTTCACCGAGAGAACAGGCATCGACTTCCCGGGCGAGGCTGTAGGGCACCTGCCTCCGGTTCAACAGTGGTCGGCAACCTCGATTGCGAACATCCCCTTCGGACAGGGTGTCTCGATGACGTCCCTGCAGCTTGCCCGTGCCCTTTCGGCCATTGCGAACGGTGGAGAGCTCGTGACCCCGCACTTCCTCCTTCAGGCACCGGAGGGCTCCGGCACCGAAACGCGCTGGCCTAAACGGCGCGCGATATCGGAGGAGGCTGCCTTGGCGACGCGAGAGGTGATGAAGGCGGTTGTCACCGAGGGTACCGGCGGTGCGGCGGCCGTGGAAGGCTACGAGGTCGCTGGCAAGACGGGCACCGCGCAGAAGGCGCGTACGGACGGGCGGGGCTACGCGGGTGGCAAGTACATCGGTTCCTTCTCGGGTTTCCTGCCTGCCGACGATCCGCAGGTCTTGGTAATCGTGATCATCGACGAACCAAAGGGCGCCATCTACGGCGGTGTCGTTGCGGCGCCGGTGTTCTCGGAGGTGGCCATGTTCGCGGTCTCGCACCTCAGGATACCGCCGACCTCGATTCAGCCTGCTCAGGGCCCCGATGGCGAAACGGCAACATCGGCACAGACTCCGTAGTGAGCAAAGAATACCCGTGCTAGAATCGGCCATCCGATCGTGGTGAAAGAGTGTGATGACCATTCGACTCCGCGACCTACTTCAGGGCCTCGATGCCACCATCGAAGGCGGCGCTACCGACGTTTCTGTCAGCGGCGTCGCGTACCGCTCTGACCGCGTGGCCCTGGGTGATGCGTTCTTCTGCATCCCCGGTTTCGCGCACGACGGACACGACTTCGCTGCCGATGCGGCAGCACGGGGAGCTGTCGCGATTGTGTGTGTCCGTCACCCTGAGGGACTCGGTGACATCGCTGTGGCGACCGTGTCGGACACCCGTCGTGCACTTGCGCACGCCTCGGCCGCGTTCTTCGGGCATCCCAGCCACGGCCTTGCGATTTCGGGCGTTACGGGAACGAACGGCAAGACGACGACTACGTACCTCATCGACAGCATCGCACGCGCTGCAGGGCGGCGGACCGGTCTTATCGGCACCGTTGAGACCCGCATCGGCGACGACCGTTTGGATGCCGGGCGAACCACACCGGAGTCGGCGGACCTGCAGGCACTTCTCGCGCGGATGAGAGATGCGGAGATCGAGAGCGTGGCGATGGAGGTCTCCTCCCACGCAATCGATTTGAGGCGCGTAGAGGGCGTTCGATTTGCGGTAGCCGCATTCACGAATCTGACTCAGGACCATCTCGACTACCATCACACCATCGAGGAGTACTACTCGGTGAAGCGCAGGCTCTTCACCGAGCTCGACGTAGAGGAGCGCGTGGTCAACATCGATGATGTCTACGGCGCTGCAATGGCATTGGAACTCGACGCTGTGCTGACGGTCGGTCGAGACGAGGAAGCTGATGTTCGGGCGGTCGATGAGGAGCTCTTGCCCGACCGGACATGCTTCACCCTCCTGACGCCTCTCGGATCCGAGCGCATCGAACTGCCGCTTGCGGCTGAGTACAACGTGAGCAATGCGCTTGTAGCCGCCGGATGCGGGCTCGCGCTCGGTATCGGATTGCAGGCGATTGCGCAGGGACTCTCCTCCGCCCCGCAGGTTCCGGGACGATTGGAGCGTATCGACAGCGGGCAACGGTGCGGTGTCTTCGTGGACTACGCCCACACGCCCGATAGCCTCGCCAAGGCGTTGAAGGCAGTCCGCGCAATCACTCCGGGTCGTGTCATAGCGGTGTTCGGGTGTGGTGGAGACCGCGATCCGGAGAAGCGACCGCTGATGGGTGTGGCCGCGGGTAGTGAGGCTGATCACGTGATCATCACCAGCGACAACCCGCGCTCCGAGGACCCGGTCGGCATCGTCCTGCAGATCGAGGACGGTGTCCGGGAGACGGGGGTATCCTACGAGGTGGAGGTGGACCGGCGTACGGCCATACGTACGGCGCTCGCCCAGGCCGCCTCTGGGGATGCGGTGCTCATTGCCGGCAAGGGCCATGAGGACTATCAGATCTTCGCCGATCGTACGATCCACTTCGACGATCGTGAGGTGGCCCACGAGGTCCTGGAGGAGCTGTGCTGACGACCTCGGTCGAAACGCTGATCTCTGTGACACGCGGCACACTCGTGTGGGGCTCGACTGACACGATGGTCAACGGCGTATCCACGGACTCCCGCACGGTCGAACCGGGTGCGCTGTTCGTGGCGTTCGCAGGCACGCGCGCCGACGGGCACGACTACCTCGAGCAGGCTATTGCCTCAGGGGCCAGGGCTCTACTCATCACTCGCGGGTCTGAGGAGATGAGCGGTGTCGTCGAGAGCGCTTCGCGGCGAGAGGTCGCCATCATCCGGGTACCCGATGCGCTCGCCGCCCTCCAGGCGCTTGCCCGTCACCACCGGGAGCGCCTCTTCTGTCCGGTCATCGGTGTGACGGGCTCAACCGGGAAGACCACGACCAAGGAGTTCCTCACGTCGGTGCTCGCGACGCGGATGAAGGTCGTGTCCACCCGGGGGAATCGCAACAACGAACTGGGTGTCCCACTGACAGTCATGGACGCAGGTGCTGACACCGATGTCCTTGTCGTCGAGATGGCGATGCGTGGACGGGGGCAGATAATCGAGCTCTGCCACATCGCACGCCCGACCATGGGACTGGTGACCAACGTTGGCATGAGCCATATCGAGCTTCTGGGCACTCAGGAATCTATAGCATCGGCAAAGGCGGAGCTCGTCGAGGCGATACCGGAAGAAGGCGTCGTCTTCCTCAACGGGGACGACGCGTTCAGCGGTACACTGGCGCTCTCATCCCGGGCTCCGGTCATCCAGTACGGTTTGGCTGATACGTGTGATGTGCGTGCGATGGACATCACGATGGACGGCGAAAGCCTCGCGTCTTTCGAGATCGTCACCGAGGACATCATCATCCCTGTCTCGCTTGCCGTGCCGGGCAGGCACAACGTCTACAATGCCCTGGCGGCCGCCGCGGTAGGAGTGCATTTCGGTCTGGATCCGGAGGACGTCACAGATGGGCTCGCGCGGGCAAGCGCCGGCGAGATGCGGATGCAGACCTTCACGAGTGCGGGCGGCATCCACGTTATCAACGACGCGTACAACGCGAGCCCGACTTCCATGCGGGCAGCGATCGAAACGCTTGCGGGGATCACCACGGCGGAGCGCAGGGTCGCGGTCCTCGGCGATATGGCCGAGCTCGGATCGCTGGCAGAGCTTGCCCACTTCCGAATCGGCGAGGAGCTGGCGCGTCACGCCATCGACGTGCTGATCACTGTTGGCGAACGTGCCGCACGCATCGCGGATGGTGCACGTGCCGAGGGTATGGACTCCGACCGTGTCCGCCCATGCGTTACTGCGGATGAGGCGTCAGAGGTCCTGGACGACTTGCTGGAGCCAGGGGATGTGGTGCTAGTGAAGGCGTCGAGGGTGATGGGATTGGAGCGCGTTGTGGAAGGGATCGTCGAGCCACGTGTTTAGACTCGCACAGTATCCGTCATACCAGGTCTTCATTGCTGTGGTCATCTCGCTGGTCGCTGCCGGGGTTCTGCTGCCGTTCTGGATACGTCTGCTGCGTTTCCGCAGCATCGGGCAGCAGGTGCGGGCCGACGGGCCGCAGGGTCACCTCGTCAAGCAGGGGACGCCCACCATGGGCGGTGTGCTCATCCTGCTTGTGGTGGCAGGGACGTATGTCTTTCTCGGGGACTTCGGAAGGTTAAGCCTGCTGGCGCTCGCCGCAACGGGTGCGTGTGGTCTGTTGGGATTCGTAGACGATTGGGCGAAGGTGGTCCACGAGCGCTCGCTCGGCCTGAGGCCACGCGCCAAGATCCTTGGCCAGGCGCTTGTCGCGCTCACATTCGGACTGCTTGCCGTCAACTGGGCAGGGCTGTCTACGGGTGTCGCCGTTCCCCTGACGAGCCTGACGCTCGACATGGGAGCCGTCACAAGCGTCTTCGATGTGGGAGGATTCGCACTCCTCGTTCCATGGCTCTACCTCGCGCTCGTGTTCATCGTTATCGTGGGGACCTCCAACGCCGTCAATCTCACTGACGGTCTCGACGGCCTTGCCGCAGGCACGGTCACTATCGTAATGCTCGCGTACGCGGGCATCGGGTTCCGGCAGAACCGCCTCGAGGTCGCGCTTCTTGCGGCGGCCATCGCCGGAGCCTGCATCGGGTTTCTCTGGTACAACTCCCACCCTGCGGACATCTTCATGGGGGATACGGGATCCCTCGGTCTTGGCGCGGCCATCGCGACGCTTGCTATCATCACGAAGACCGAACTCCTGCTGGTACTCATCGGCGGGATCTACGTGGCGGAAACGCTCTCCGTTATCCTTCAAGTTACCTCCTTCAAGCTCACCGGAAAACGGATTCTCCGCATGGCTCCGCTCCATCACCACTTCGAGATGAAGGGCTGGTCCGAAACGAAGGTCATGGTGCGGTTCTGGATTGTGACCGGAACGCTCGCCGGGGCCGGCTTCGCACTGTACTTTGTCGAGTCCGTGAGGGGCTGAAGTGGAACAGCTGCGTGGCGACATCCTTGTCGTCGGTCTGGGCGTTTCCGGAGAGGCTGCGGCGACATACTGTGCTAGACGCGCCGCCGAGGGCGATCCTGTCCGCGTGACCGTCATCGACTCCGACGACTCTGAGGGCCTGAGGAAACGGCGGCAGCGCCTGCGGGCGCTGGGCGTGGACGTTCATCTTGGCACATCACATGTGTCAGGGACGTACAGTCTCGCCATCGCTAGTCCCGGTATACCACCGCACGCTGCGCTGATGGGTGAGGTACGTCAGGCGGTACCCGAGGTCATCTCCGAAATCGAGTTCGCGTACCGGCGCTCCACGACGCCCTGGCTCGCGGTGACCGGGACGAACGGAAAGACCACTGTGACGAGCTTGCTCGGCCACCTGCTCACGTTCGCCGGGGTTTCTGCAACTGTCGTCGGCAACATCGGCACGCCTGCCATCAGCGCCGTCGGAGAGGCTGGCCCGGCGGGCGCGCTCGTAGCGGAAGTGTCTTCGTTTCAGCTTGCACTGACCGAGCGGTTCCATCCGCGGGTCGCTGTACTGTTGAACATCACCCCCGATCACCTCGACTGGCACGGCGACATCAGGGCCTATGCGCTCGACAAGGCCCGTATCTTCGAGCAGCAGGATGCGGATGACACTGCGGTCATCGATGCCGACGATCCCGGTTCAGCGCGCCTGATCGCCACCGTTCGCTCGAGCGGTGTGAGGGTCGTTGAGGTCAGCACCGGACGGGTTCCCGATGGGGGTGCCGGTTTGTCGGCGGATGACATGCTCACGCTTGATACAGCCTCGGGTGTGGTGACCCTGATACACCGGGACGAGCTCCTCATCCGGGGAGGCCACAATGTGAGCAATGCGCTGGCCGCCGCGGCGGCAGCGCATGCGTTCGGTGCAGGCTCCGATTCGATTTCGGCCGGGTTGCGCACTTTCGAGCCGATCGAGCACAGGCTCGAGCCCGTCGGTATCGTGTCCGGCGTCGAGTATTTCAACGATTCGAAGGCAACGAATCCCGATGCCGCTATGAGAGCACTGGGTGCGTTCGAGGGACGTTCGGTGGTGATGCTGCTCGGGGGCAGGAACAAGGGCAGCAGGTTCCTCGATCTCGGACGCGCGATGGCCGAAGCTGGCGCTCTGGCGGTCGTGTTCGGAGAGGCTGGCGCAGAGATCGCGGACGACCTTGCGGCGAACGGCGTGGAGTTCGAGCGCGCCGGAGGGCTTGCGGACGCACTGCACACGGCCGCGAGCTTCGCGAATCCAGGCACGGCCGTGCTTCTGTCTCCTGCGTGCGCCTCCTTCGATGAGTTCTCTGACTACGCCGATCGCGGTCGCACCTTCCGTCGGCTCGTCCACGAGATCGACGAGGGGAGGGCGTGAGGTGAAGGAGCGCACAACGTATGCCGGCGGTCCCCTGCCACGCTATCTCCTGCTGGGGAGCATGCTCTTCCTGCTCCTCGGGGGCATGGTCATGGTGTACTCCGCATCATCCGTGGCAGACTTCGTCAACCTGCAGGACAGCGCGTATCACCTCAAACGCCAGGCGACGGGAGCCGTCCTCGGTGGCATCATGCTCGTGATAGCGATGTTTATCGACTACCGCAAAGTGCGCTGGACGGGCCTGCTTGTCTGGGGTCTCTCCTTCCTCGGGCTGCTTCTCGTGGCAGTACTCGGCGTCGGCAAGTGGGGGGCAACTCGCTGGATCGACCTGGGGCCGTTCACGGTGCAGCCGTCTGAGTTCGCGAAGCTCGGCTGCGTGATGCTTACCGCGCTACTACTTCAGCAGCACCGGGCCGGGAGGATCGACCAGACGACGTTCTGGCGTCGACTCGCGCTCATGGTGAGTCTCGTGGTGCTGCTCGTCATGCTCCAACCGGACTTTGGAACCACCATCGCCATCGTTCTCTCCGTCTACTTGGCCCTGCTCATCGGTGGAATCAGCCTGCGGTTGCTGGGAGCGGGATTCCTCGCCGGTGTGGCGGGCATCGTTCTGGCCATCATGGTGGCGCCGTATCGCATTCGCCGCGTGACGTCCTTCCTCGACCCGTTTGCGGACCCGCTGGGAAGTGGATATCAGTCGATTCAGGCGCTCTACGCGTTCGGATCGGGAGGCCTGGACGGTGTCGGGCTCGGAATGTCCCGGCAGAAGTTCTTCTATCTGCCCGCCGCACATACCGACTTCATCTTCGCTATCATCGGAGAGGAACTCGGTCTCCTTGGTGCGCTATCGGTAGTTGCTGCGTTTGCAGTGATGGCGTACGCCGGCGTGCGTATCGCACTCGGGGCACGTGACGGGTACGGCCGCGTGCTGGCAGGCGGACTTACCGCGATGCTGGTGACACAAGCTATCATCAACATGGGAGCGGTGACCGGTCTGCTGCCGGTTACCGGCATCCCGATGCCGCTGGTGAGTTCGGGTGGGTCGTCCATGACGTTCACGATGCTCTGCATTGGCATCATACTGTCCGTTTCCACCTACGGTGCGCGTGCCGAACAGCGCGAGCGCCCCGGGAGCAAGGAGACCGCTGGTGCGCGTCCTGCTGAGCGGCGGAGGAACCGCCGGTCACATCTATCCTGCGTTGACGGTGGCAGATCGACTGCGCGCAGACGGGCATGAGGTGCGCGTTATCGGCACCCCGAACGGCCCCGAGGCCCGTCTCGCTCGTGAGGCGGGTCTGGCTTTCGACAGCATATCCGCTCGCGGGTTCGACCGGTCGCGACCACTTTCGCTCTTGGTTGCGCTCCTTCAGCTTGTGTCGTCTGCGGCAAGGAGCTGGTTTCTGCTCGGGCGGCTCCGGCCCCGGGTCGTCGTGGGATTCGGAGGATACGTCTCACTGCCGGTCGGTGTGGCGGCCATCCTTTGGCGTATACCCCTTGTTCTCCACGAACAGAACTCGGTGCCCGGCATGGCTAACCGGGCGCTCTCGCTGTGGGCGTGCGCTGTAGGGGTGACCTATGAGGGCTCCGTCCGCTATTTGAAGCCCGGGACCCGTGCAGAGGTGACGGGTAACCCCGTGCGCGAGGCGATCCTGCGGGCTGACCGGGAGAGCGGCCGTGTGTCACTCGATCTACCTGCGGACGCTGTTGTGGTGCTCGTCTTCGGGGGGAGCCGCGGAGCGCGTCACATCAATGAGGCGGTCGTGGACCTGCGCGGTCGGCTCCTTGCTGACGACCGCGTCCACGTTTTGCATGTTGCCGGCCGTGAGGAGGCTCCCACTGTGAGGGAGTGCCTCGAGAGGTCGGGAGGAGACGGTGGCGGTCGGTATCGCATCATCGACTACATCGAAGACATGGGTTCGGCAATCGCTGCGGCTGATGTCGTGGTCGCCAGGGCCGGGGCGACATCGATAGCGGAGATCACGGCAATCGGCAGGGCGGCTATCCTTGTGCCGTACCCGTACGCAACCGAAGACCACCAGACGCTCAATGCCCGGGAGGTCGAGGAGGGGGGAGGGGCACTCCTCATTGCGGACAGTGATCTCGATACGGACGCGTTCGCCGAGGCGCTCGAGTCCCTGTTAGCCGATGCGGCGCGTCGGGGAAGCATGTCAGCCGCGTCTCGCAGGCTCGGCGTGCCGGATGCGGCGGTGCGCCTCGAACGCCTCATACTCGGGTGTGTGCACGACAGGAAAGATGGAGACAACGCGTGAGCGATCGGACCTACGCACACTTCGTAGGCATAGGCGGTGCGGGCATGAGCGGCATCGCCAGGGTCCTTCACGATCGAGGGCTGCCAGTCAGCGGTTCCGATCTCAGGGAGTCGCGCTATTCGCATGCACTCCGTGACGCGGGAATCCCGGTGACGATCGGCCATGATGCCTCGTACCTCGGTAATCCCGAGGTGGTCGTCGTCTCCTCGGCGATACCGGAATCGAATCCCGAGGTGGTCGAGGCACGCAGGCGCGGACTGCCGCTCTGGCCGAGAGCGAAGATGCTCGCACGCCTTGCCGAGGACCGGAGTACCATCGCGATCGCGGGCACTCATGGCAAGACGACGACGAGCTCGATGGTCGCTACCATGCTTGCAGGCATGGGGCTCGATCCGACTTATCTCATCGGGGGCGAGGTGCGCGCGTTTGGCACCAATGCCGCGTGCGGCGGGGGAGAGCACTATGTCGTAGAGGCGGACGAGTCCGATGGCTCGTTCCTCTATCTGGATCCGTTCATCTCCGTGATTACCAACGTGGAGGCGGACCATCTCGATCACTATGGCACACTCGTAGCTTTGGAGGACACGTTCGAACGGTTCGCCGCCCGGACGGTGAGTGGCGGTGCTGTGGTCGTCTGCGCCGATGACGGGCGCGCCGTAGCGCTTGCGCGGCGCAGCGAAGCCCGTGTGGTGACATACGGCTGCGCCGAGGACGCCGATGTTCGGTGCACGGGGCTGCGGCGGCACGGCGCGGGCCATCTCTTCACGCTGACACCCTCTGGGGGGCTGTCGTGCGAGGCCAGAATCGACGTTCCCGGCACGCACAACGTACTCAACGCAACGGCAGCGCTCGCGGTAGCCCACGTGCTCGGCCTCGACATCTCCTCGGCGGTTGACGCGCTCGCTGGTTATGCCGGGGTGAGACGGCGCTTCGATCTTGTCGGGGAGGAAGGCGGCGTGCGTGTCGTCGACGATTACGCACACCATCCGACGGAGGTGCGGGCGACTCTTGCAGCAGCGCGATCCGCCGGAGCGGATAGGGTGTGGGTGGTCTTCCAGCCTCACCGCTACTCCCGCACCGAGGCGCTCGCTGCCGAGTTCGGGGCGGCGTTCTCCGAAGCCGACCGTATCATTCTCATGGAGGTCTACAGTGCCGGTGAAACACCGATTCCGGGTGTGACGGGCAAGACGCTCGTGGAAGAGGTTCTCCTGTCCGATCCACGATCGCGCGTCTCGTACCTCCCGCATCGCTCGGACATACCAGTCTTCCTTTCCCGCTATTCGCGCGAAGGTGACCTCGTCATCACGATGGGGGCCGGCGACGTGACCGCACTGGGTCCGGAGATCCTTCGCGCGCTGCACGAGGAAACGGAGGCGTCGTGTCCCTAGCCCGTGTCCACGAACGTCTGTCGCGCCAGCTCAACGGGCCGGTGCGCCGTGATGAGCCGATGGCGCGGCACACGACGTACCGCATCGGGGGTCCAGCTGCGCTCCTCGTAGTCTGCGATACGATTGCAGACCTGTCGCACGTTCTCGGGGTGCTCGGCGATGAGGACCTGTCGTGGACGGTGCTCGGGAAAGGCAGCAATGTACTCGTGTCCGACCAGGGCTATGACGGGGCGGTCATCATCCTGGGGAAGGACTTCAAGCGACACCGCACAGAGGGGGAGCAGGTCCGTTCCGGGGCCGGTGTCACTCTCGCGGCTCTCGTTCAGGATGCGTATTCGCGTGGGCTTTCCGGCCTCGAGTTCGCCGTGGGCATTCCCGGCACCGTGGGCGGGGCACTCGCGATGAACGCGGGCTCGCGCGATCAGTGGATCGGGGAACGGGTGGAGTCCGTCACACTGTACGTTCCCGGGCAAGGTCTCGCTGTCGTGCGCGGCCCGGAGATCGAGTGGGGCTACCGCTCGAGTGGTCTGCCTGCCAGAGGCGTGATCGTGGAGTGCTCGCTGGCCCTCGAGGAGGGCGACCGCGAGCGAATCAGACGCACGATGGATGCCCGCTTCCTTTCACGAAAGGCGAAACTGCCGATGGGGATGCCGAACGCGGGGAGCGTATTCATCAACCCCGAGGGTGACTCTGCAGGTCGCTTAATCGAGGCGTGCGGACTGAAGGGCCTCCGTGTAGGAGGCGCCCAGGTATCGGAGGTCCACGCGAACTTCATCGTCAATAGAGGTGGTGCGACCGCTACCGACGTGCTCGATCTCATCGACCGTGTTCGAGGGGTGGTGAGTGAGCGATATGACATCACGCTCCAGACGGAGCTCAGGTTCCTCGGGACGCAAGCCTGAGCGCAAGCGCGTCATCATCACCCCCGAACGCTCCCGCGATGGAGCGGATTCGCCGCAGCCGTCGAACTCATCAAAGACTAAACATCAAGTTGAGGGTGGGGCTTCAAGACGCCGTACCAGTAGCGGCAGCATTGGTCCCGCACGCAAGCAGACAAGGCCGCACGATCCCAAGCGTGCGGCGCGTGAGACACGTCTGGCGCGGCAGCGCCATGCGCTGCGCGTACGCATCGCCCTCGTCGTCCTGTTGATCGTTGGTGTTATCGGCGGGGGAGTGTCACTCTACCGCTCGAGTCTTCTCAGCATTACCGAGATCGAAGTTGAAGGTGTCGTCGAGCTGACGGCCGACGAAGTCATCGATGTCGCTGCGCTTCCCGAGGGATCCACGCTCCTGCGGTTCCCGCGTGCCGAGATGGAGGTGCGTCTCGCAGCGCACCCGTGGATCGCAGCAGCGCACATCAGCCGGCGTTTACCCGACGGGCTGGTGATTCACATCGATGAGCGCTCACCGGCGGCGCTGGTCGACACCGGTGAGGCCACTTTCTGGCTCGTGGACGCTAACGCGATGGTGCTGGGTCAGAGAACACCCGAAACAACCGAGACCGTCACCGTGATTAGAGATCTTACTGACTTCGAGCCCGTTGCGGGGGAACGGTCGGATTCGGTGTCGCTGGAGAACGCCTTGCGGGTTCTCGAGGGCCTGAGTGAGGAAATGCTGGCCCGCGTTCGTGCGGTGTCTGCCCCCTCGGTCGATCTCACCACCCTCATGACCGTGGAGGACATCGAAGTGCTTGTCGGATCCGCCGAGGACATCGAGAAGAAGGATGCTGTTGCTCTTCGCATCATGGAGGAGCAGGCCGAGACGGTGGTGCACATTAACGTCCGCACTGTCGATCGCCCGACGTGGCGCGGGCTCGACTCGAGCCAGTAGGACGCTCCGGACTCACCCGCAGTCCAGTCCATGTGGACGCCCGGGAACCGCGTGTGCAGTTCACTCTTGCAGAGGGGTTGCACATGGTATAAGGTTTATGCGAAGATTGACTGTTGCGTTGACACCATTAGTGTAAAGTTGAGGTTTAGAGTAACTGCGAATCAGCTGGCGAACCAGGTAGGACCGGGAGGGAAACCATGCTCGATACGGGCGCGAACTACCTCGCTGTAATCAAGGTGTTGGGAATCGGAGGCGGTGGCACGAACGCCGTGAACCGCATGGTCGAGGCGGGGGTGAAGGGCGTCGAGTTCATCGCGGTGAACACGGACGCCCAGGCACTGCTCATGTCCGACGCGGACTACAAGGTGCATATCGGCGTCAATCTGACGAAGGGCCTTGGTGCCGGAGCGGACCCCGACGTTGGAGTGCAGGCTGCGGAGGAGAACCGCGGGGAGATCAAGGAGGCGCTGCAAGGCGCCGACATGGTCTTTATCACTGCCGGTGAAGGGGGTGGCACGGGTACGGGTGCTGCGCCGATCATCGCTGAGATCGCCAAGGAGGAGATTGGAGCGCTGACGGTGGGTGTCGTCACCCGTCCCTTCGCGTTCGAGGGCCGCAAGCGTGCCCTGCAGGCTGAAGAGGGCATCAATCGGCTCAGGGATAAGGTCGACACGCTCATCATCATCCCGAACGACCGCCTCCTCCAGGTCGCCGAGAAGAAGACATCTATCCTCGATGCCTTCAGGATCGCTGACGACATTCTCCGCCAGGGCACCCAGGGCATTACCGATCTCATCACCGTTCCCGGTCTCATCAACCTTGACTTCGCGGATGTACGCACGATCATGGCTGATGCGGGTTCGGCCCTCATGGGCATCGGCATAGCTGCCGGGGACAACCGTTCGCATGATGCGGCGAAGGCCGCGATATCCAGCCCACTGCTCGAGTCGAGCATCGAGGGCGCCCAGGGTGTACTGCTGTCGATTGCGGGCGGTTCAGACCTTGGTCTGTTCGAGGTGAACGAGGCGGCCGAGGTGGTTGCTGCAGCCGCTCATCAGGATGCGAACATCATCTTCGGTGCCGTCATCGATGACTCGATGATGGATCAGATCCGGGTCACGGTGATCGCAACAGGATTCGAGGGACGCCGCCGCAAGCAGGAAACTATGGAATTCGCCGCTGTGGAGGAGGAGGGCTCATCCATTCCGACGTTCGAGCCCATCGGCGAGGAGGAGCTCGACATCCCCGCATTTCTCAAGAAGCGCTCCTTCTGACGAAGCACCTCTTGGATCCCGGAGCCACAGCGGCGAGGCCCTGTGGTTCCGGGATCCGCCTTACGGTCCAGAACACGAAGGGCCCGCCACGTGGGTAGCGGGTCCTTCGTGATTGCTCGCCCGGTGGCGCTCAGTCGCGACCGGCATCCTCTTCCGCGGGGGTATCGGTCACCGCCGCGTCAGGCTCGACCTTGGCCTCCGGTGTATCGGGTGCCGTCGGTGTCTGTGGCGCAGTGGGAGGTTGAGGGACGGTTGCGCTGCCCGGTGGCACGTAGCCGGCGGAGGCGCCGGCGGGACCCGGTAGCCCGTAGGCGCGTGCCGCGTACTGCCCGAAGAGGTGGGCCGCCATGAGCGAGCCTATGAAGCCGATCGCTCCGGCTATGAACACGCCGGCGATCCAACCAAGGATGGGTATCACGAAGAGGACAGCCGTAACGGTACTCGAGACGGTGCCGGCAACGACTGCGATGACGACACTCATGATGAGCGCGGTCGCGTAGGCCGAGCCGGGGATCGAGAGGCGTCGCTTGATCTCGCCGAACGCGAATGCCGTTCCGAACTCCTCGTGCATCGCGTAGTGGGTGAGTGCGGCGGCGGTAAAGATCCACACCCCGACCATGTAGATCATCGCCAGGGCGAATACGAGGCACAGTCCGCCGGCGAACAGAGCCTCCAATCCGCCGCCCGAATCCAGCGAACCCGAATCGGTTACCACGGCGACAGGGATGAAAGAGAGGACTCCGAAAACCATCAGCACGAACGCGGGCAGCATGTACACGAACACCGCGATCGAGGCGAGCAGCCCGCGGACCCAGAAGCGTCCGAACATGCTCCACTCGGGCAAGGGAGTCTCCTTCCCATGCGCCGTGTTGCGGATGTAGTCGAGGTAGTATCCGGTCAGCGCGAAACCTGTGAACGGTACGACAGCCCAGACACCGCCGAGCAGCGCCTTCGTCACCCAAGCCGGATCTTTGAATGGCGCTCCGAGACCCCTGCCAACATCCATCTCCAGCCTCCTGTGTAGCTCTGATACGTGATGGAGTGACCGAACCGCATGGCCACTCCGGGTATCATTCCATGAATGGCCGGAGAAAACGACACCTGGGCGTCCCTTCCTTCACTCGAACGCCGTTCGTGTCCGGGAGGCGTGGCCGTCTGGACGGACACTTGTCTCGCCGAGAGCGGGGTGATCGTTGCGTTCTCAGAGCGCGGCGGAGGCGTGAGTCAGACCCCGTTCGATTCGCTCGACCTCGCTGCCCATGTCGGCGACGATCCCGATGCGGTGGATGCCAACAGAACGCTACTCCTCGAGGCGATCGGCATCCCGGAGCTGCGCCGGAACCTTGTCACTGCCGAGCAGGTTCACGGGGAGCGCATCACTGTGGTGACCCGCGGCGACGCAGGAGCCGGTGCGTTCACGCGTGGCGCGCTACCGATCTCGGCCACGGATGCCCTCCTCACCGACACAGTCGGACTCCCACTCCTGATGCTCTACGCGGATTGCGTGCCCGTGGTGCTAGTTGCACTACGCCCACGCTACGCAGTCTGCGTAGCGCACGCCGGGTGGCGGGGAGCCCTCAATCAGCTGCCTGGTGCTGCGGCGAGGACGCTCGCTGCACACGTCGGATGCGAGCCGTCCGATCTGCGTGTCTACGTCGGTCCGCACATCGGGTGCTGCTGCTACGAAGTCGGTGAAGGAATACTTTCGCAATTCTGTAACACATTTGATACCATCGGCGCGGTCGACGGGCAGCTCGATCTCACTGCGGCGGTCCGAGAGAGTCTCACCCGAAGCGGTGTGCCTCGTGGACGCATCGCAGAGGTGGGATTGTGCACCCGTGATCACACTGACAGGTTCTTCTCGTATCGTGCTGCCCTGGTGACCGGAAGGCACGGTGCACTCGCTGTTATCACAGAGGGCGAGTAGATGACAAACCGGCTTACGAGGCCGAACACAATCAACCGGCCCCCTCACGCAGCCGCGCTCGCCCGAGTGATGGCGTGTGTTTTTCTTTCGTTACTTCTTTCCGGTGCAGTCGGGTGCGATCGGGAGCGGTCGGTCGACACTGAGCTCGTGGTCACTGGTTCGACCACTATCCTGCCCATCGCCGAGATAGCCGGAGAGATGTACCACGACCGACATCCGGACCGTAAGGTACTCGTTTCCGGCCTCGGCTCCTCGGCAGGCATCGAGACGGTCTCCGCCGGCTCCTCGGACATCGGGACATCTTCTCGTGACCTCAAGCCTGCCGAGGAGGATCTCGGGCTCTACGACACGCCGATTGCATACGACGCCATCGTCGTGATCGTGAACCCCGACAACCCGATCGAAGAACTCACGACCACTCAGGTGCGGGCTATCTTCTCCGGGGAGATCAGGAACTGGTCGGAGGTCGGCGGCCGCGACAAGGAGATCGGCCTCGTCAATCGTGACGAGGCGTCGGGTACGCGCGAGGCGTTTCACAAGATCGTGATGGGGGATGAGTCCTTCGACCGGACGGCTGCGGTCCTCCCGGGTACCGGCCAGGTCCGCTCCGTCGTGTCGAACGCCAGGGGTGCAATCGGCTACATCTCCCTCGGCTTCGTCAATGACGAGGTGAAAGTCGTTGCAATCGACGGTGTCGTGCCTACGACCGAGACCGTTGTCTCGGGGACCTATCCGCTTCAGCGGTTGCTGCACTTCTATACCATGGGCGAGCCCGTGGGGCTTGCGCGTGACTTCATCGATTTCGTGCTGTCCGGCGAGGTCCAGTCAACAGTGGTTCGCGACGCCGGGTTCACTCCCATCTCGCGTAAGGGCTCCTAGATGGCATCGCTACCCTCCATACCCACGGAGAACAAGCTCCGGTTGGTCTCGCGCGCGACTCACCTCAAAGAGATCGGGCTCAAGAATCTGTTCCTCGTCTGCGCATGCGTCGCGGTCGCCGGGGTGCTGCTGATCTTTGCCTTTGTCGGCTTGCGTGGCTGGCCCGCCTTTGCTGAGGTCGGCCCGTGGTCGTTCCTCTCCGGTACAGAGTGGAATCCGACCGACGGCATCTTCGGCATACTCCCCCTCATCTGGGGAACCGTCGTTGTCATGCTTGGTGCGCTGGTCATCGGCACACCGCTCGCGGTTGGCACCGCGGTGTTTCTCTCGGAGATCGCCACTCCGCGGGTTAGAGCCATCGTGCGCCCGGCGGTCGAGTTGCTCGCCGGCATCCCCTCGGTCATCTACGGATTCTTCGGTCTCATCATTCTGCGACCGATAGTTGCGAACTTCACGGATGGCCTCGGATTCGGTGCTGTGACGGCGTGGTTCATCCTCGCCATCATGATCGTCCCGACCATCGCCACGCTGTCCGAGGACGCGCTGCGCTCGGTCCCGCCAGGCATCCGCGAGGCGAGCTATGCGATGGGGGCCACGACGTGGCAGACCATCTACAAAGTGCTCATCCCCGCGGCCAAGATCGGCATCATCGATGCGATCATCCTAGGCATGGGTCGGGCCATCGGCGAGACCATGGCGGTGCTCATGGTCGTGGGTAACGCCCCGGTCTTTCCCGAGTCGATCGCTGCACCCATCGCTACTCTTACCACCCAGATCGTCATGGACATGCCGTACGCGGCGGGCATGCACCGTACTGCGCTCTTCGGCATGGCGATCGTGCTCTTCCTGGCTTCGATGGGCCTCGTGGCCCTCGTGCGTCTGATGTCTCGTTTTCAGACCTCGATCGAGTCCGGACGATGAAGAAGAATATCGCAAACGCCATCGCGCTCACGCTGCTGTGGATTGCCGCCATCGTCACAGTAGCGGTCCTCGGCACCGTGATCCTCTACGTCTTCGTTAACGGCATCGGCGAGCTCACGCCGAAGTTCATCTTCACGTGGCCGGAGGGTGTGGCGGCTGAGGGCGGTATCTGGCCGACGATCGTCTCCACGATGTACGTGACGGTGCTCGCCATGGTGATCGTCACTCCCATCGCCATTCTGGCTGCGGTATACCTCGCCGAGTACGCGGTGCAGGGGCGCCTGGTGAATACCATCCGTTTTGCGGCGGACTCGCTCGCAAGCGTTCCCTCTATCGTCATGGGCCTCTTCGGTCTCGCGCTCTTCGTCGAGGCCGCGGGCATCGGTTTCTCGATGCTCTCGGCGGCCCTTGCGCTCTCCTTCCTCATGCTCCCGATTGTCATGCGTACGACAGAAGAGGCCATTCGCGCCGTTCCCAAGTACATCCGATGGGGCTCATACGGTCTCGGCGCGACGAAGTGGCAGGTTGTGAGCCGCAGTGTTCTGCCGGCTTCGATGCCGCGCATCGTCACCGGCATCATCCTGGCCACTGGGCGCGCCGTGGGAGAGACCGCTGTGGTCATCTACACCATGGGTCAGGCCATCAACCTGCCGATCACGCTGTTCGACTCGGGCCGCCCGATGACGGTCCACCTCTACCTTCTCGCGATGGAGGGCATCAATCTGCCCGCCGCATACGGGACCGCGCTGTTACTCATGATCTTGATCCTGACCTTCAACCTCGGGGCGCGCTACTTCCTGCGCCGGAACCGGAAGGTGTGAACCTGATGTCCTACCGCTCGACACCAGTGCCGGACGACGCGCTGGAGAAGATCACCGTCAAAGGACTGGACTTCTTCTACGGCGACTTCCATGCACTCACCGACATCACCGTCGGCATCAAAGAGAAGGCGGTCACCGCGTTCATCGGGCCGTCGGGGTGTGGCAAGTCAACCTTTCTGCGCTGCTTCAACCGGATGAACGATCTCATCCCCGGCGCGCGTGCCGAGGGCCGCATCACCCTGGACGGCCAGGACATCTACGCCGCTGGGGTCGACCCCGTGGACTTAAGACGCCGCATCGGTATGATCTTCCAGCAGCCGAACCCCTTCCCGATGTCGATCTACGACAACGTTGCGTTCGGGCCGCGCCTCCAGGGTGTGAAGAAGGCCGACCTCGACAAGATCGTGCAGACCTCGCTTGAGCGGGCGAACCTCTGGAAAGAGACGAAGGACATCCTCGGTCGCAACGGGCTCGCGCTCTCCGGCGGCCAGCAGCAGCGGCTGTGCATCGCACGCGTGCTCGCGGTCGAGCCGGAGGTCATGCTCATGGACGAGCCGTGCTCGGCGATCGACCCCACCTCGGTGCAGAAGATCGAAGATCTGATGGCCGAGCTCAAGGACCGCATCACCATCGTCATCGTGACGCACAACATGCAACAGGCGGCGCGCGTGAGCGACTTCACTGCCTTCTTTCTGCAGGAGATGGCGGGTGAGCCGGCCGTGCTTGTCGAGTACGACCGCACCGCGAACATCTTCACATCACCGAAGGACCGCCGGACGGAGGACTACATCACCGGACGCTTTGGTTAAACATCGGTGAACTGCGGGTTTCTGCCGGTTGCAGCGGTATACTAGAGGCGATCGAACCACAGTTGAAGGAGCTGAACCGCAACCATGCGTGAAGCATTCAGGCAGGAACTCAAGGACCTCAAGGTGGAGGTCCTCTCTATCGGGCGTGCGGTCACCGGTGTGACCCGCGATGCTGTGACTTCCCTCGTGGAAGGCGATGTCGACCTCGCGGAGAAGGTGATTGCCGGAGATGCGGAGATCGACCGCCGCACGCTGCAGGTCGAGGAGCACGCAATCGAGGTCACTGCCACCCAGTTCCCGGTCGCGCGGGACCTGCGCCTGCTCCACTCACTCACCTACATCGCGCTTCACCTTGAGCGCATGGCCGACCTCGGCGTGAACATCGCACGCGCGGCGAAGCGCACGGCGGACCGGCGCGGTCCACAGACGCTCTACGATCTCATTCAGGCGCAGGGCAACCTTGTCTACCGGGTGCTCGATGCCACCTGTGAGGCCCTGGAGAAGAACGACCTCGAACTCGCCCGCAAGCTCCAGGATCTCGACGAGCCGATTGATCATCTCTACAAGCAGTTCTTCCGTGAGCTCGCCCGGCTGCAGGATGAAGAGGATATCGAGTGGGCCTCGTCGATGGTGCTCGCGAGCCGCTATCTCGAGCGCATCGCAGATAACGCGGTGGACATCGGCGAGCGAATCGCCTATCTCGTGACTGGTGAGTTCGACGCCCTGCACGACAGCGACGAGGAGACCGGCTAGCCCCATGTCGTCTGTCGCAGTGCGATACGAAGCGGTCCGCAGGCAGGTTGCGGATGCGGCTGACGCCAGCGGACGCCACTTCGACGAAGTGACGATCATCGCCGTTACCAAGACCGTGGGAGTTGCCGAGGTCCGTGCCGCGCTCGCGGCAGGGATTCGAGACTTCGGCGAGAACCGCGTCCAGGAGTTCCTGGGCAAATACGGGCTCTTTCCCGAGGCGCGCTGGCACTTCATCGGCACGCTTCAGACGAACAAGGTCAAAGACGTCGTAGGGAAGGCCTGCCTGATCCACTCAGTCGACTCGCTTAGGCTGCTCTCGCACATCGAGCGCCGGGCGACCGAGCAGGGCGTCATTCAGCCGGTGCTGTTTCAGGTCAACGTTTCAGGAGAGGAGTCCAAGCACGGCTTCGTACCGGCTGACCTCACAGACGCACTCGAAGAGGCGTCGCACATGGACTCCGTTGAGGTCCGCGGTCTCATGACCATGGCTCCGCTAGCCCGTGCCGAGGATGTCCGTTGGGTCTTCCGCGAGCTTCGCGAGGTGCGCGATTCCCTACGCGCAACGTTGCCGGATAAGGTAGAGTTAGAAGAGCTTTCGATGGGGATGTCGAGCGACTTCCGTGTGGCTGTGGAGGAGGGCGCTACCATAGTCCGCATCGGGAGTGCTCTCTTCGGCAGATAGCCCGCACATGCGAGGAGGCTCACGTGGGCCTTTGGCACAACATCAAGGTACGTCTCGGCCTCGCCGACGACTGGGACGACGAGTACTACGACGACGATGATGAGTACGATGAGGCTCCGGAGCCGAGAAGCGGTGACGGCTTCTTCGGCCGACGTGCTGCATCCTACGAGTCGCCGTATGCGTCCGAGAGCCGGCATGTAAAGCGTCTGGGTCGTGATGCTGACTCCGAACACGAACGTGGGCCGGCCTCGTTGAGGCCGGCCCCCTCGGGCGGCACCGTGGCATCGATGACGCCCCATGTCAAGATGCACATCACCGAGCCCAAGACGTTCACCGAGGCCCAGGCGATAGCCGACCGGCTGAAGTCTGGAACCCCCGTCATCATGAACCTCACTATGACCCAGCCCGATCTCGCGAAGCGTCTCATCGACTTCGCGAGCGGACTTACCTATGGGGTCGACGGAGGCCTCCAGAAGGTCTCCGACAAGGTCTTCATGCTCACCCCGATCAATGTCGACGTATCCGCTGAGGACAAGCGGCGTCTGCGCGACAGGGACCTCTTCAACATGGAGTAGCAAAGTGACCGTCGGACATCTGCGCATCGAGGGTACGCTCGCAATCATCGGCGGCGGGCGCATGGGAGAGGCGATCGCCGGGGGGCTTATCGCCTCCGGCGCGTTCGCGCCCGAATCCATCATCGTCGCCGAGCCGGTGGCCGAGCGTCGCACTGAGCTGTCGGCCGCGCACGGCGTGCGCTGCGTCGCCGACGCTGCACGTGCGGCGTATGACGCGGACATCGTCTTGCTAGCGGTCAAGCCGCAGGTGATCGACGAGGTGGCGACATCCGTCGCGAATGACCTCGGGGACGCGCTTGTGGTATCCATAGCGGCGGGTATCTCCTGTGGGCGTTTGGAGTCGCATCTCCCGGCCGGGACCGCGGTCGTCCGGGTGATGCCGAACACGCCCGCGCTCGTGCGCGAGGGCATGAGCGTTATCAGTGGCGGAAGCGAAGCCACTCCCGAGCAGGTCGATCTGGTTCGCGAGCTGTTCTCGGCGCTCGGTAAGACGATCGTGCTCGACGAGCGTCATCAGGACGCCGCAACGGCGATTTCGGGTTCGGGACCGGCCTACGTTGCGCTCGTGGTCGACTCGCTGGCGCGCGCCGGCGTCAGGCACGGACTCTCGCGCCAAGTTGCGGAGAACCTTGCACTTCAGACCGTTGCGGGAACCGCGGCGCTCATCGACCGCACCGGGCAACATCCCGAACAGGTCATAGATGGCGTAGCGAGTCCGGGCGGTACGACGATCGCCGCCATCGAGGCGCTCGAGGCCGGAGGGTTGCGGTCGGCGTTCGCCGCGGCCGTCGCCGCCGCCGTCGCGCGCGCGAAGGAGTTGGGTACGTGACACTTGCGTACATCGTCAACCGCGTGCTGGACTTTTACGGGCTGCTGATCCTCTTCTACGTCATCCTCTCATGGTTCCCGGTAGGTCGCGGCGGGGTGCTCTCCGATATCTACCGGGTGCTCGCGAGCGTCTGCGAGCCCTACATCGGAATCTTCCGGCGAATCGTGCCGATAGCAGGTGCGGGCATCGACTTCTCTCCGCTCATCGCGTTGCTCGTGCTACGCTATTTAGTTCAACCGGCTCTTGTTGCTCTTGCACGCATGTCGGGTCTGTAGGGAGGGACCGTCACGATGAAGCTGACGCCACTCGATATCCACCACAAGGAGTTCCGCCGCTCGCTCCGAGGCTACGACGACAAGGAGGTCGACGACTTCCTGGACTCGGTCGCCGACGAGTTCGAACGCCTTTTCAAGGAGAATATCGACCTCTCCGAGCGTATGGAGGCCGCCAACCAGAAGGTGCGCACATACCAGGATATGGAGACCACGCTCCACAATACGCTGCTCGCAGCCCAGCGCTCTGCCGAAGAGATCGTCGCCACGGCGCGCGATGAGGCGGGGACGCTTCTGCGTGATGCGGAGATGAAGGCGAAGGAAGTCATCCACGACGCTCTGACCCAGAAGCAGAAGATGACCGGCGAGCTCGTGCGGGTCAAACAGGCCGAGGAGGAGTTCCGCGCGAGGTTCAAGCAGTTGCTCGAGCAGCACCTTGCGTCGGTGCGTGAGGTGGCCCTGCCCGAGGACGTCAATCTGCTCGTCGGCAAGACGGACGAGGGCGTTGTTGCCGAGGTAGAGGTGGCTGCCGAGTCCGCCCTGGCCGCTCTCGAGCAGGTCGGAGCCGAGGCGGAAGCAGCCACAGTGTTCCCGACATCGGACTTCCTCATTCCCGTGGAAGCTCCGGAGCCGGAGGCGACTGAGTCCGAGCCGCCCGCCACCGAGCCCGCAGATACCGATCTGATGGAAGAGGCATGGGTCACGCAGGCGATGCCGCCGGTGGAGGAGCCGCCTGCCTCCGGATTCGTGACTGGTGTGACGCTCGGCGAGACCGAGCCCCCCGATCTTCCCGTCGACATCGAACTCGGGGAGCCGCGGGAGTTCACGGAGGGATCGTTCGATGCCCTCGGAGAGCGCGAGGATGACATCGACATCGAGGAGATTGACTAGGATTAAGTGTGGACGTCACACGCATCAGTGTTCACGTCACCCCCAGGTCTGCCCGCGACGAGGTCGCGGGCTGGCGTGAGGGTGAGCTGTCCGTGCGTGTCACGTCGGCTCCCGAGGGTGGCAAGGCAAACGCCGCTGCATGTCGAGTGCTCGCTGGGACGCTCGGTGTGCCGAACTCCTCGGTCCGTGTCGTCCGGGGGCATTCGTCGCGGCACAAGCAGATCGAGGTCGCGGGAGTGAACGGCGAGGGGCTCCGCGAGATTCTCGGCAAGCCGAACGAATCGCTGTTCTAAGCAGGCGGCGGGTGGGTGTCCCCGTTGACCCTGCATCTGCGCGTGCGCTACCATCGCACCCACGCGGCACGCTGTGCCGCGGAGGATTGCGACCAGCGGCTAGGACGGGGACGAGTAGGCGAGACCATCTGCCGTCAAGCGAGCGGGGACAGTGTGAGCCCGCGGGCATGACCTCGGCTGAAGATCACCCCATCAGCCTCGGATCGAACGCGACCTGCCGGCAGGTGGGCCGCTAGTAGACTCCGACGGGTGCCCCCGTTACCGGGCGGACCGAGTGGCGAACGGGCCCATGTGGGCCCCGTGCAAGCTGGGTGGTACCGCGGAGCGGCTTGGCGCGCTTCGTCCCGGCGAGGGACGGGCGCGTTTTTTCGTGCCTCATGACGCAATGAGAGGACAGGACGTGGACTACAAGAGCACGATGAACCTGCCGCAGACCGAGTTTCCCATGCGCGCGAGCCTTGCGACCCGGGAGCCTAAGTGGCTGAAGTTCTGGGAGGAAATCGACGTCTACAGCAAGACGCTCGAGGCGACCAAGGACGCCCCGCCGTTCATCCTTCACGATGGTCCACCGTATGCCAACGGCCACATCCACATGGGCACCGCGTTCAACAAGGTGTTCAAGGACCTCATCGTCAAGTACAAGACGATGCGCGGGTTCTACTCGCCGTACGTTCCCGGTTGGGATTGTCATGGTCAGCCTATCGAGCACCAGGTCGAGAAGAACCTCGGCCCTGCCCGGATGGCCGAGATCTCCCAGGCCGAGCTTCGCGCGCTCTGCCGCGAGTACGCCATGCGCTTCGTCGGCGTACAGGCGACCGAGTTCCAGCGTCTCGGGGTGCGGGGCGACTTCGAGCGGCCCTATCTGACGCTCGACCCCGCGTACGAGGCCGGCAACGTTCGCATCTTCAAGGAGCTCTACCGGCACGGGATGATCTACAAGGGCTCCAAGCCGATCCACTGGTGCACGCGCTGCAAGACCGCGCTTGCCGAGGCCGAGATCGAGTACGGTGACGAGGCCTCGGACTCGATTTACGTCGGTTTCGAGCTGCTAGACCCACCCGATGCGTTCGCAGCGGCGGACCTGCCGGTTTCGGTGCTCATCTGGACCACCACGCCCTGGACTCTGCCGGCCAACGTTGCGGTCGCGCTCGCGGACGATGCTTCGTACGTCGGTGTCGTCACCGGTGGCAGCGTGCTCGTGTTCGCCGAGGAGCTCGTAGGTCAGGTGGCCGAGGTTGCCGGCTGGGAGCGCGTCGAGCTGCTAAGCGGAGCCGATGGGGAGCCCATCCGTGTGACCGGTACCGAGCTGTCAGGCCTGCGTTACCGCCATCCGATTCATCCGGATGTGGAGGGCGTCCTCATCACCGGCGAGCACGTCGAGCTCTCCACGGGCACGGGTGCGGTCCACACCGCACCGGGCCACGGCGAGGAGGACTGGCTCGTCGGGCGCCGCTTCGGCCTGCCCTCACCAATGCCCGTTGATGACCACGGCGTTTTCGATGCCGGAGGAGGCCCCTTTGCGGGCATGCACGTCGACAAGGCCAACCCGGCGATCATCAAGTTCCTTGGCGATGTCGGCTCGCTCCTTCTCGCGGGTTCCACCTCCCACTCGTATCCGCACTGCTGGCGCTGCAAGCAGAAGGTGATCTTCCGTGCCACCGAGCAGTGGTTTGTCTCGATGGATAGCGCGGAGGACGGTCGCTCCCTGCGCGAAGGCGCTCTGGACGCCATAGGCACGGTCGAGTGGATACCGGGCTGGTCGGTGAATCGCATTCGCTCGATGGTCGCGGACCGCCCCGACTGGTGCATCTCCCGCCAGCGTGCATGGGGTGTGCCGATCCCTGTCTTCACCTGTGTTTCGTGTGGCGAGACCGTGGCCACCGAGGAGACGTTCGACGCGGTCATCTCGCTGTTCGAGACCGAGGGTGCCGACGCGTGGTTCACCAAGGAGCCCTCGGAATACCTGCCGGAGAGCGTGTCGTGTTCGCGGTGCGGAGGGACAACGCTCAAACCCGAGGATGACATCGTCGACGTCTGGTGGGAGAGCGGTGTCAGCCACACGAGCGTGCTCGACGCTCGCGAGGAGCTCCACCGGCCGGCTGAGCTCTACCTCGAGGGTAGCGACCAGCACAGGGGATGGTTCCAGTCCGCGCTGCTGACATCGGTGGGCGCGTACGACGCCGCGCCCTTCGAGCGCGTGCTGACGCACGGGTTCATCGTCGATGGCGACGGCCGCAAGATGAGCAAGTCGCTGGGAAACGTGATCAGCCCACTGGACGTCATCGAGCGATCCGGGGCCGACATCATCCGCTTATGGGCGGCCGCTGCGGACTACAGCCAGGACGTCTCCATCTCCGACGAGATCCTCGATCGCACCAGCGAGGCGTACCGTCGCATGCGCAACACTTTCCGCTTCCTGCTTTCGAACCTCTACGACTATCAACCCTCCATGGCCGTCGAGTGGGAGCGGATGTCCGAAATCGACCGGTACGCAATGGTGACCCTGGCGGACCTGGTCGAGCGTGTGACCCGCTCCTACGATGAGTGGAAGTTTCATCAGGTGTACCGTGCGGTCTTCGACTACTGCGTGGTGGATCTCTCCTCCTTCTACCTCGATGTGCTGAAGGACCGTCTGTACTCGGACGGTGCCGGCTCGGTCTCACGACGGAGCGCCCAAACGGTGCTGTCGTGCGTGCTCACGGCCCTCGTGCGGCTCGTCGCGCCGGTACTCACCTTCACCTCCGAAGAGGTCTGGCAGTTCATGCCCGAGGCGCTGCGCGAGGGTCATCCGAGCGTGCAGCTCGCCGGCTGGCCGACCGTGGATGTGCCTGCGAAGGAGGCCGCGCGGTTGAGGGACGCCTACCGCGTGGTGCTCGAAGTGCGCGAGGCGGTAACGAAAGCGCTCGAGGACGTCCGCAACGCCAAAGTAGTGAACAAGAGTCAGGAAGCGGCGGTCACCATCGCGGGGCCTGCCGAGATGCGTGTCGCTCTCGAGGAGCGGGGTCTCGACGCGATGGCCGAGATGTTCATTGTCTCCTCGGTCGCGCTTGCCGAGGGTGAAGAGCTTTCTGTCACGGTCGAACCCGCGTCCGGCGAGAAGTGTCCCCGATGCTGGAACCACCGCCAGATTGGGGTGGACCCCTCACATCCGGAGCTTTGCGGCCGGTGTGCCGGGGTGCTGGCCGCGGGCTGATTCACCGGAGTGGTTGTTTCAGGGGCTCCGGTCAGACGTGATGAGACCGGAGCCCTGGTGGTATACTCTGAGGTAGACGAACGAGCGCCCGGCTTTCCGGGCGCTTTACGATACCTGCTACCGCGAGGCGAGACGGCGATGGACCGTACAACTGAGACGATGTTGCGCACCTTCCTTGAGTCCGAGCTCTCACGTCTCGAGACTGAGATCGAGGAGATCGAACTCGAAGGTCACGAGGCACTCTCTGAGGCGAGTGGCGAGAACAACTACCGCGATCATATGGCAGACCAGGGTTCGGCGACCTTCAGCCGCGAACTCGACATGACCCTCGATGACAACGTGCGGGATGCCCTTGTGGCGGTCCGCAAGGCGCTCGTACGCATGGACGAGGGTGTGTACGACGTCTGCGAACGGTGCGGAGCGCCTATCGGTGAGGAGCGCCTGAAGGCGATGCCCACTGCGACGATGTGTATCACGTGCAAGGCAGCCGAGGAATCGCGATAGAGGCGCGCCGGCCCGGCGCCCTGCTCCTTGCCACGCTGGCTGTCGTCGTCGCGCTCGACCAGGTCGTGAAGGTCGTCATTCGCGATTCGCTCCGTCCATCGCAGTCGGTGGTGGTGATCGAGGGCTTCTTCCACCTCACGCACGTCAGGAACACAGGCGCTGCGTTCGGACTCATGCCGGGCCAGCGGACACTCTTCGTGCTCACCTCGGTGCTCGTTCTCACATCCATTGCGCTCTACTGGTGGCGCGCGAGGCCGAGGAGCCTTGTACTGGCGGTCTCACTCGGACTTGTTTCCGGGGGCGCGATCGGCAACCTGATCGATCGGGTCGTTGCGGGCCGCGTGATCGACTTCTTCGATTTCCGGATCTTTCCAGTGTTCAACGTAGCTGACATGGCGATTGTAACCGGTGCCCTGGGGCTCTTTGCCTGGGCTCTGCTGGCACCGATCGAACCACACGAGCACAGCGAACCGGGAGAGAGTCACGGGGCGGGTTCGGGCGAGACGCACACGCTCGCGGGAGGCACGAGTGAGTACGGAGATGCGCCTCAGTGAGCGGCCCCGGTTACTTCGAGTTCACCGTGCGTGGCGATGACGCAGGTCAGCGGCTTGACACCCTGCTGGGACAGAGTGAGCAGCTCGTGTCCCGAACTGCGGCAGCGCGACTGATCGACGCAGGGCTCGTTCGTGTGAACGGGGAGCCGGTCTCCAAGCGTCACGTGGTGCGGGCCGGCGAGCAGGTGGCGGTAGAGATACCGCCGCCCGAGGAATACGATCTGGAACCCGAGGACATTCCGCTCGACATCCGCTTCGAGGACGACGACATGATTGTGCTTTCGAAGCAAGCCGGGCTGGTCGTGCATCCCGCCCAGGGCAACTGGAGTGGCACACTCGTGCACGCGCTGCTCGCCCACGCACGCGATCTCGGCACCCTCCAGGGCGAGGATCGGCCGGGGATAGTGCACCGCCTGGACAAGGACACGACCGGACTGATGATGGTCGCGAAGAACGACCGCGCGCAGGCGGCACTCTCCGAGGCGATCAAGATCCGCGCCATCGACCGGCGCTACCTCGCACTCGTGCACGGCTACATCGCCCCCGACACCGGGCTCATCGACGCGCCGCTCGGACGCGATCCGCGCGACCGCAAGAAGATGGCTGTGGTCGAATCGGCCTCGGCGCGCCAGTCGGTCACCACCTTCCGGGTGCTCGAGCGCTTCATGGCCGGCACCCACGATGATGGGTACACCCTCGTGGAGTGCAAGCTCTACACGGGACGCACTCACCAGATACGCGTGCACATGGCCTACATCGACCACGCGGTCGTTGGCGACCAGACGTACGGACAACGCAAGATCAAGGCAGACCGCGGTCTCACACGGCAGTTCCTGCACGCGTACAGGCTCGAGCTCGACCACCCGCGCACCGGTGAGCATCTCGCCTTCGCCGACGCGCTTCCCGCCGATCTCGCCAGGCTGCTGCGGGAGATCGAGCCCGACTCGATGGGGCGCACCGAGGGCGGAGATGAGGTCTTCGGGATGCTGGAGGGCGCGGGGCGCTGAGCCAACCTGCGCGGCAACTCGAGGGGGCGTTGCCCACCGCGAACCCCCCGACTATGGTGAAGGTGACAACTTCGTCGAGTGGGGACTGCGAGGGGGGCCGCGATTCCGGAGAGCGGGCGAGCTTGGTTGGTCGAGCCAGTCCCGACCGAACGGTCTTTGGAGCCGACCGAGGCGATGTCGTCGCGCAGGTGAAGGGATAGCCGATGGGCCGTTTCATTCGCACCGCCACCGCCACCCGCTGGCACACCATCCTGTACGGAGGTTTCGCCAGCATTCTCGGCACCGCCGCTGTCGCCCTGACGTCTTGGCTGGTACCGCCTGCATAGTACACGGTCGCGGTCTTCTCGGCGGGCTTGGTACTCGCGGCCGTCGCTCCGACGCTCGTCGTGCTCATCGGCTTGCGGGACCGCCCCGTGCTGCACCGGGTGGCATGGATCGCCCTCTCCGCACTCGCTGCGTGGGTGTGGTGGGTCCTGCTCTGATCCTTCCATTCACCGCATACGCCTGGTACGTGGTGGTGCTCGTATTCGGGTATGCGGGTGTTCTCGTGTTCGTCAACGGAGCGAAGGACTACGCGGCCAGCAACCAACGGCCGACCGCGCTCGTGCACATGGTCTCGGCGCTCTTGGCGCTCGTCCTCTACTTCGTTGTCTCTGCGTATGTGTCGTGGCTTCTGTGGTTCCTCGTATACGTTGAGGTCGGGGCGCTCGGAGTCAAGGGGAGCACGATTGAGTAGAGTGTCGATAGGAGGTCGAGCGTGAGCCGTCCTGAGGGTGAGACCGGCCCACCTCCAACTCGCATGCTTACATGGATCGCATGGGCAGGGGCAGCACTGTCCCTCGCACTTCCCATCGTCGGCTGGGCGGATAGGTCGCGCGACGGCGACATGATGGTTCCCCTCCGTATGGGCGTGATTGGACTGGTGTCAGGCGCCCTGGCTTACTGGAAGCTGCGGCGAGACATTGTTCTTGTCGCCGTCGTCGGCAACGCGCTGACTATTGCGTTCGTCGTGCTATTCGCTCTCTCCCTACGGAGAGCCGGTGAGGGGGGCTGGTGAGGGCAGCATCGACCTCATCGCAGGTGTGGATCGCGGAGCGTACTCAACGTCCCCGTGACTGATTGCGGGGGCTTCGTTGTGTTCACGAACACCCACGGGCGACAACGTCCGCCTGCTGCCCTCCGAGCCATTGGGCCTAGGAGCCTGTCGGGAAATGGTTTAGTTCGCGCGCACCCTGGCCCGGGTGAGG